>CAYHTG010000119.1:0-1513 GCA_964359495.1 uncultured Candidatus Peribacteria bacterium | reverse complement strand
GCTGTTTAGGAAAAATGGGTTCAAGGTTTCGGACACGGGCTACTTTGTGTATTGCAATGGCGACACGGACAAAAAGGGTTTTGACGGGAAGCTGGAGTTCGACATCAAGCTCATTCCCTACGCCGGTGATGACGGGTGGATTGAGAGGACGGTAAAAGCTTTGTATAAATGTTTGAAGGGCGGGAAAATTCCGGCGTCGGGAAAGGAGTGTGATTATTGTCGGTATGTGGAGGCGGTGGAGGGTGTGGAGCGTAAGTGAACTTGTAAGGAATGCTTACAAGTTCGGTTTGAACTACCGAGAATTTCTCGACAACTGAAATTTGCTAAGAATTTGGCACTAATGATATAATAATCTCGATGAAAGCCATTCTCATGAATACTTATCAACAAGGTGTCCTCACCTTTATTTCCTATCCAACCTCAGAAGACACTTATGTAGTGGCTTGCAATGAGTTATGTCTTTTGGTGGAGAAAAAGGATATGGAGTTAGCACGTTTAGAAGTTTTGGCTAAAGCTAAAACTTACTTGAAAAATGTTTGTAAAAATGAGTTGGGAGAAAAACTCCTCAATCAGTCTTTACCTGAAGAAGTTGTAGATGAGTTTAAAACGTATGTAAAAAAATCTGTTGAAAAGAAAAATCTGAAGATTAGTTTTCAAGGATGGACTGAGAGCTGGACTCAAAAATCAGGAAAAATGAAGACTAGCGCTTTCTTAACTGCCGCTTAAGTGGGACTTCCCCCTGTTAAAAATAAGTCTCCAAAATGGGTTGTGAGGTTTCTGCTCAAACGAGGTTTCACAGAACTTGCTAATAATCGAGGAAAGGGGGATCACAAGTGCTTGCTGAATAAGGCAACCGGTGCGTATACGGAAGTGGACATGGGAAGAGATTCATTCACGGCTCGTGAAATTAAAACTTTTATAAAACAAACCAGCGTAGAAGAAAAGAAGTGGCGTAATGCGTAGCTGAAACTTTTCCTTACCCCTCCTCCCCCCTTGTGTTAAAGTAGCATCGAGCTTCTTTCACGCATGAACACTCTTTACATCGCTCTCGCTGTTCTCCTTGTCGCCGGTCTTATCACCGCCGTCTTGGTTTTCATTCGCTATGAAGCCAATCGTCAGCGTTGCCTCAGTATGACTTTTCTTAAAATTCGCATTCCGAAAAAAGAGTCGAAGGAAGACAAAGAGCAGGATACGGATGCGCTCGGGGCACAGCGGGACTTCAAAGAGGTGCTGGGTGTGATGAAGCAGTTTTTTGAGTCGCTGGCGGCCTTGGAGGATCACACGTGGAGGCATTACTTTTTGGGTCAGCCTTTTTTCTCATGCGAATATGCGATTCAAAACAATCTCATCGACTTCTACCTTGTAGTGCCGCACAAGTACATCACCATCGTGGAAAAACAAATCACCGCTTTCTACCCGGACTGCTACATCGAAGAAGAACCGGACTACAATCTGTTCCAAGAAGGATCCAAGGCGGCTTACACCTACTTTGTGCCGGAAAAATCCTATGCCT
>CAYHTG010000118.1:0-1518 GCA_964359495.1 uncultured Candidatus Peribacteria bacterium | reverse complement strand
GGTGCTGCGATTCGCATCAACGATGGCTGCCAAGGCAACCGAATCATTGGAGCGTCTGACCTTTGTAAAAATTCCGAAGGAGGGCTCAGCGAGGCGGTGGTGGGTCTCACTCTTGTCGGTGACGAAGTCTTATGCAAAAAGTAGATCTTAAGCTTTGACCAGACGTGGTATTCCCCCTAGTCTCCGGCCGTCTTCAATTTTTTCGCCCGCGACTAGGAGGAGCTTTGCCCACCGCACAAGGATCTCTAAAATATTTTATTTTTACTCTTCTTCTTAGCTTTGGAGTCTCACCAGCTTTTTCGGGAATCGTAGAGATCAAAGAAAATCAACTTTTTATAGACGGAAAGGCACAGCCGCAGCTCTGGGGTGCCGAAATTCAATATTTTCGTTTACGCGGTGGAAGCGGTCGAAATATTCCGCGCGAAAAGGTGATAGAATTATGGGCTCGTGCATTGGATTACGCGGTGGAAGCGAAGATGAATGCCGTGAGTTTTTATATTCCCTGGGATTTTCATGAGTACGCTGAAGGCAAGTTTGATTTTGACGGGACGGTAGACGAAGATGGCGATGGCAAGCCGGATTACCCGTCACGCGACGTGCGCACCTTTATTCGCATGGTTACAGAGCGGGGAATCCAGCATATTCTTGCCAGACCGGGTCCCTATATTAATGCCGAATGGGGATTTTTGGGTTTCGGCGCAATTCCACTTTGGTTTCATGAAAAGTTTCCGAACAGCCATGCACGCAATGCCAGACAACAAAGAACTACCCTCTATAATTATCATGATCCTGACTTTCTTAGGCATTCCAAGATTTGGCTTGAAACAGTTTTCAAACAAGTTTTACGAGAACACGTAGGGCGTGGGCGTCCGATTTCATTTATTCAGATAGACAACGAAACAAACCTAATGTGGCAATCGGTTTACAACCATGATTATGGAGCCCAGGCGCTTCAACGATATCAAAAATATTTGAAAAGCAAATTTAGCTCACTTCAAAACCTTAACTCTCGACATGGAAGGAGCTGGACGGCCTGGAATGAAGTTCGGGCGCCTCAAAAGGCGGGAGAAAATACAGCCGAAGATCAAGACTGGTACTATTTTCAAGATGAGTCGATGTACTCCTATCTTCGAATCATCCGATCCATCTGGACAAACCTGGGACTTACAGAGCCCACGGTACTTTTCACCTTGGCCGAAAGTTACAATGCAACAGAAAATGGAGTTTTACCGAACTACAAGTTGCGCAACTCCCGTGATACGGGAATGATGAGTGTTAATCTCTATCCAAAAACCTACGAGACCCACGATCAAACGTTGATGAACCTGCCCTTTAAAGCTGACCATGACGTGAAAGCGGCCGATGCTGCTACTGATGCCTATTTGGGAAGTCACCAGGAGTGGCTCTTGGGTCCAGAAATTCAAGGCGGTTGGTGGAAGGGAATTCATGTTTCCGAAGAATCTCGGCGCCAGACATACCTCACCACGATTGGACACGGCCTAAAGGCACTTTTTATTT
>CAYHTG010000117.1:0-1542 GCA_964359495.1 uncultured Candidatus Peribacteria bacterium | reverse complement strand
TGCAAGAGATTTCAGAGTTTTTGAGCACACAGCCCCACGATCATGCCGAATATACAACAATCCATGCGGAATTTCACAAGCGCTGGGCTATTGCCATTGCCTCACTCCTCTTTGCTCTTGTCGGCGTTGGTTTAGGCATTGGCACAAACCGCCGCCAAAAATCAGGAGGCCTTGCCCTCTCACTCACGCTCATTGTTCTTTATTGGGTCCTCTATGTCACAGGGGACAACCTCGCAAGGGCCCAAACCCTTCCTCCCACAATCGCCATTTGGCTAGCCAATCTCCTCTTTCTGGCGGCAGGCCTTATTCTTTTTCGAAGAGGTTGGCGCTAGTGCACCCCGGCGGAATACGCTGATCATTAAGAATATGGGAACCCCTTTTTGGATATCGCGAGGCTACCCATTTTTGTTTATGGCAATCAGCCCCCGCTTGAGTGCGGTCCTTTCCCTCCTAAAGAAATTCCACAAAATGAAAGTACAGAGATTCTCATAAAGCAAGCCATCGTAGAAAATGTGGTTTTTTGCCTAAAGGACCAACTGTCAAAGGAATCTCTTGAGCACACTGCCCACCCGAACGACGTCGAGCTGAAATCATTGGGTCCCCAAGAGCTGAACTCCGATGATCAGAGATTTTATTTCACAGTACAACTTCCTGGAATAGTCCTTTCTGGTGAGGCTACCTTTTCGTGGCAAGAGGCAAGCCATACCCACATGTTAAAAAGCATTCGATTAGGTCGAACCCCTAAAGCTAACATAAGCTCCGCCCAAAAATAAATTCACATTTCAAGTGGGGGGCGATGGGCCGGGTTTTCCACAATGGCTGCCCACGATTTTTGGGTGGACAAACCACGACTCTCACAATGAAGCAATATTCAGACAGAAATTTTCGTAAAAATCCCAAACCAGGGCTAAAGAAAAATCACAAAGGTTCCGATAGCTGGAACAAGGTCGGTAAAAAGAGAGTCCGTCTTCAAGATGCTTTAGTCTGAGAATTTTCGGTAGGTTTAAAGCCTGTAAGCCGGGAGAGACAAGTGTCGCGAGGAAACCTTCTTGTGGTGCTTGAATAAAGCGATCACGGATGGCCGGGTTCACAAGGGACGAGTTCTTGTTTTTTTCCCAAAACCTGTTTCAAAGGGAGACGTGTATTTAAACGATCTCGGTGCTAGGTTCGGCGCTCTCCATAGCTGGAACGCATGCCACAGCGGCATAAAGCTTAAGTTTTATCCGGAGAGCGCCGATTAGGATGGGACAAAAGTGGGATAGGCAGTAACGAGTGGTGGCACTTGCCGCGTGGAAACGGGGCTACGTTGACTTCCGGTGTGTTCATTTTCCGCCTGCCAATGCAGACCGCACTGCTGATAATATAGACTTCTTGGATATCCAACTTCAAAGGTCGTGAGAAACGAGTAAATAAGGAGCTCTGAAAATGAAACGAATGCCAAAAAACATTTTGAATGTTTTTCTCCTGCAGATGATTCTGGTGCCTTCCTCGATTCATCGCGCCTCGGCGCAATTGGTCCCGTTTGCTTTTGTTAGCAAGATA
>CAYHTG010000116.1:0-1549 GCA_964359495.1 uncultured Candidatus Peribacteria bacterium | reverse complement strand
TGCATGACTACCTTCAGGGTCTGAATCCGCCTACCGAGGAGTTTGAGCAAATTGTTAGAAAGATTGGTGATTATCCCCTTGGAGCATGTAAGGCGGTGGGGTAGAATTAGAGGATGCTTTTCTTTTTCCGTCTCTGCGGCATGGCTGTTTTTGGATTCATGTTTCCTCGAATCCTGGTTGCGACTGGTGTGCCACTCGACGAATGGGCGCAAACAATCGGCCAGTCAATTATTGGTGCAAACCCCGTGATTTCAAGAGAAATTGCGCTCACCTTCTTTGGAATGTTTTTAGCGGTTGCCTTAATTACCGTTGAACTGTGGTGGCAGCCTTTGGGAAGGCTTTTTAAAAGGTCAATAAAAATACCTGTCCAAACGGAACCAAAAAAAGAAGAAACAACAAAACCGGCCCCCCCGGCCCTCGATGAGAAACAAGCCCTTGGCCAAGTCCATGAGTACCTTGGAAAGGACGCGGACGTTGTATCTCTACCATTTAGAACAGCTGGCGATGTGGTTACTACCAGCACGACAGCAATAGATTTACTTCGGAGATCGCTGGTGAATCCTATCTCACCTATGACACCATTCTTCGTTGTTGCTCATTTCATAATGACAAAATCAGGTCGTATTTCGCTCGGCTTGAAATTGAACGAGATACTTATCGGCCCGACACGCATTACGACAGAGAAAGAGACTGGAACTGTTACTTGGTTCATTGGCGCTCAACGCATGAGTTTGAAATGGAAGTCTAGAAATCAATCTCACCAAACCGACCTGTTAGCTGAGAGGCCGGTAGCGCCCATTCAGGATATTGCATTTCAAGGTGGCACAGATTCCGGTATGTTAACTATTGACGAGGCTTGGATATATACACTGCCAATCAAAAACTAGGACGCCACCAATTTATGTCCATTGGAAAATATCTAAGCCTCGAAGAAGCCCGTAAAAAAGGCTTGCTCGACCGATTCGCCAAGGAACACCCATCGAAGGGCGATAAAAATGTGTTTGACAAGCTCTTCGGACGCATGACGAATGGCGTTAAAAGCTCTTCAAAAGCCGGTCGAACATCAAGGAAGGGTTAGCGCGCATGTTGAACCGGAACTCGAACTCTCCGAGGTACTTGGCAAGATGCTTCTTGCTCACATGAACGTGCGTGCCGTTGATGGAGTTTTTAAGACGGCTCCAAAAGCCCTCGATGCTGTTGGTATGGTGAATGCCTTTGACGTACTCCCTAAGCGTGTGTTTCACGAAGCCGTGCTTGTACCCGAGCTTAGGAAGATTCCGATAGGACAGAAGGCTATCAGTGCTGACCGTGGAGCCTTTGGCGACATACTGTTCAACCAGCGGAAGCAGGGTTTTGGACTTCGAGTCAGGAATAACTTTGGTAATTACGTCGCCGTTGCGCTCGATGGCACCAAAAACGATGGTCTTGTTCTTGTGCCGGTTATGAATGTCAGGCCGATACCCGCCGATCAGGGTTTCGTCCACCTCGACATGCCCGGACAGACCGGAATCCCCGTCCACGTCGGCCATGTATTTGCGGATTTCATGCC
>CAYHTG010000115.1:0-1649 GCA_964359495.1 uncultured Candidatus Peribacteria bacterium | reverse complement strand
GTGGCTCCACACCGCACGAAGTGCGGCTTACCAAAAACCGTCGCGCAAGCGACTCCATTAAACTTCAAGCAAAGCGTCCAGAAGTTCTCCGGTGGTGATTCCAAAGGTTCTTTTAGCGGAGCAAATCGCACTAATGAGGTTTCGACTGTTAGCGGAAACCCAAACATTCTTATCCACATCCCCTCTCTGTAAGATAAAATGACTGCTGCCATGCTCTCTTCGAACCTCCACCCCAAAATTCTTTATCGCGGTTATGAAGTCCTCCACTGACACGTTGTTTAAATGTTGTCTTCTCCCTTTTCTCTTGGTAGGGTCTCTTCCGTTGTTGGGTGCTTCAATACCGGGTGTCACAGGTAATGGCAAAGGAACCACGGCACCAATTTCTTCATGTGATTCTTCCCGCACCTCTGCAAGTGCCAATTCGCTTGCTTCTTTTTCTTCCCATTCTGCGAGCCAGTCTCTTTCTTTTAGAAGCCCTTCTTCCAAAGATTCTTCTAGCGCTTGCAATATGCTTCTTTTCAAATGTAGATGAGTGTCTTCTTCTCCATAAGCTTCAAATAGCGGCAGTAAAGAAGCATAGCCGAAGCCCGGTAAAACCAAATCACCATGCACGACGGATAAAGATACCTCCACCTGGGTTGGGACAGGGTCTTCCGCCGCCCCTGTTTTTACGGAAACGTCCACGAGACTGAATGGATGCATGTCGGCCCCGACCCTAAGATTAATCGATTCATAGGCCCTGGGACTCATCTCCTCGTGTTGACAGAGGACTTCTCCTTCGAAAGGCACTATTTCGGTATATCTAAGTCTTTTCACCATTTGTTTGGCATCTTCTGTAACTCGGATTCTTACAGCAGGAGTGAAACGCCCTTTAACGTTCATCTGGAGGTAACGAATCCAAAAAATAGTGTCTAACATTCGCCCCAATAAGCTTATCTCTTCGTGGTCCGTCGGCAGACCTTTTCTTGCTTTTTCCTGTAATTTATCTTGAATTATCTGAAATAGAAGTTTTTCGTGGGAGTAAGCGTCCGGTTGAGGGTGAATAGTATTTTTGAGGTTTCGAATAGCATTGGCAAATAGGCGAATATTTAGAACCGCTCTCAGCTCCTGCAAACAAAGTTGAGTGAGTGGAGAACGGAGAACGGCTTCTTGATTGACTATGCGTGTAAAAATTTCATTAACTCCTTCCTCTACTTTTGCTTGACCCCGTTCAGCGCCGTAAAGTCTTTCCACTTCCTTCGTTGCTCGTGATAAACTTTCGATGAGTTTGTCGGCAACGGTTTGTAAAATCTTTAAGTCCTTAAAAAAACCGGTCGCTTTTATTTCCGGCATCCACTCTAAACGCGGCCGCGTCGTATCCCACTGTGCATCCAGTGAAGTAAAAGTTTGTGCCATTAGCTCCAAGCAATCGAGAACATCTATCCCAAAGAGTTTTTTCGCGTATGGAGGAAATTGAAGAAGTTTGCTCGGATCTGCTTCTTGATGCCTTTTTTTCATGCTGTTTATATTATAAATACTTTTAAATTTTGGTCAAGTATTGAAAACTATCCGGTTTCCTTTATAATCGCTGAGCCTTGGGCCACCTTAGCTCAGCGGTAGAGCAACGGTTTTGTAAACCGTGGGTCGTCAGTTCGATTCTGACAGGTGGC
>CAYHTG010000114.1:0-1687 GCA_964359495.1 uncultured Candidatus Peribacteria bacterium | reverse complement strand
CCATCTTGCAAATGGTGAAATCATCAAGAAGCTACTGAAGATAAATGAGAAACTCGGTATTAATACGCCGGTTATTTGTACCCCGGAAGAATTAATGGAGGAATAATATATGTGGAAGGATACTATTGTTCAAGAGGTTCGAAAAGCAGGTGAAGAACTCGCCAGGCAGGCAGATTATAACTTGCATACCTTTTTTCAACAACTGCGAAAAAATGAAAAGGAAAGACCCTATGAAACTCCTAAAAAAGCAGTTTCAAAGAAAATGATTTTAAAACAGTTTCAGAAATAAAATTGTTCATGCTGTGGAGCTTGGGAACGAGAAAACCGCTAATGGACGCTAATACACGCGAATCAGGAAAACATTGTGTTTATCGACTCGTTCCCACGCTCTGCGTTGGAATGTGACCATGGGACGCTCTGCGTCCCTATACAGCAACGCCCGTGGGGTGGGTTCACGTTTGCAACCTGAACCCGCCGGAGTAACTGGACGCGGAGCGTCCTATCATCTCATTCCCACGCAGACAGACTGGGTCAAATGAGCGATTTTACTCATTTCGAGATGTTTCATCCCCACTTTGAGGGTTAAAATGGCTCAAAAAGCCACAAAAAGAGAAGAAAATGGGCAATATTTAAGGGTTCTTCCCCACTTTTAGAATAAAAAAGTTCATTTGGCACAGTCTGAGAGCGTGGGAACGAGTTGGTGTAGGGATACGGCGCGCCGTGTCCCTGAGTGCGAACACAAAAAGGTTGCCGAAGTTTCGCTTTAGTCAACCCAACCTACACAACTATCTGCTATCGCTATTGGGCGGTATAATCTATGTTGGCGACTGAAAAATATGAACCACATTGAGTACGAACTGTTCGTTAAGCACTTAGTCGAGGAACTATCCGCTGAGTCCGGTGTTGAGGTCTGCCACCAACGCCAGTATCAAGGAAGAATCTCCGGGAGAGCCATCAAGATTGACGTCTCCTTTGAAACCGAAGTCATCGGTAGCAAGATACTCGTTCTTGTCGAATGCAAGAACTACAACAAAGCCGTACCTGTCGATGACGTAGAGGAGTTCCATTCCAAGATAGACGATATTGGTGCCCATAAGGGCATCATCGTGACGACCGTGGGATATCAAGAAGGGGCTATCAAGACGGCGAAGGGGCGCGGGATTGCTCTGGCGCTACTGACCAAAGACATCCAGAAAGGTGAAATGGTTTATGTCGTTAATGCGGCAGCACCTCCGCGCCCACCCGAACCATCCAACAGGCTTTTTCAAGGCAATTTCAAGTTATGGGGTGACTGGTGGGGAGGTGAGCATGATGGTGGTTTCAGATTCGAGTCATTCGGACAACTGTGGAGTATTCTTGCTCTGGGCATGTACGGACAAAGCAAGACCAAGACGAATTAGTTGGGTAGACATTCTATGTCAAGCTCTTTTTTTTCTTTTAGAAAAAAAGAGCTAAAAAGCCTTTAAAAAGCAGGGATTACAAAGCCATAGCCCAAGTGACATTTCTTGCTTTGAGGTTTTGGATATGCAACGCTTCGTCATAGGAAGTACCATTTGACCAGACAGCGAAAAGGATTTTGATCCATTTTTTACCGAGATTTCGCAGGATGGTACAATGGCTTTGGTCTCTCTCTTTGTGGTAATCGTAATAAGCCCTTGCCCAGGGAGAGCAGTTGATACTGGTAAAT
>CAYHTG010000113.1:0-1734 GCA_964359495.1 uncultured Candidatus Peribacteria bacterium | reverse complement strand
TAGACCCGGTTTTCAAACTGTGGCGGAATCCATCCAGTTGACGGGGCGCAGTCCAGTGCGGATACTCCAACTCCCAAAAACTCTACCAACTCATTGCTTTGCCCGAACTTGAAGACGAAGAAGTAAATCTGTTAAAAAGAGAAATCCAAACCGAACTTGAGACCCCGATTACCTCCCGAAAAATGGTGACGGAACCACTGAGAGGATGGGGTCGGTACTACGGGGTAGTTTCGGTTGATGTTTTTTCCAATGGAAAGGAGCGTTTTCTTTGCGGTTGGGAAGAGACGACCGTGTCAGAAGTCGATCCCAACGGAAGATACTACCTAAAACGAGGGACAGTTTTTTCTAAAAGCGACAGCCCTGTACTCACTCTTCTTGCAAACTTTACTTCCGTTGTAACAGAACTCAACGACCCAGAGAAACAGTGGAATGTAGACTTAGAGTCTTGCGTACTAAATTAGGCCTTTAATTAATTGTAATAACGATGGGAAATTATATGAAACTCAAAAACTGCATTAGTGATTTTTACCTAGGATCTATTTTCTTCCTGACCGCGCTTGCCGGTACTGCTGGCGCAAATGAAACCACGCAGATTTTTCAGATCGATGAAGGCTGTATCGACGTCGACGCGCTGAATCCCACTCGTGCTCTCGTTTACACTAAAGCGGAGTATTCAGAAATCACGAACGACCTCACATCTAATCACGCGCTTTTGAAATTGAGATCGAGCCAAATTGGTTTTTCAATTTACTCCGGCGGTCAAATCTGTCGTTTTATTTGGGACGCAGCGTCTACGCGGGAAAAGGACTCGCCAAATCACCTTAAATTCATAACGAAACTTGAGACAGAGCTGCTCACGGAACTGAATCAGAGGATTTCTGAGACCTTCTCGCGCTGGGATCTCGCCACGGTGGACTGGGCTCATTTTATTCCCTCGTCGGGACGACTCGCAGAAGGTGAGAGATTACTTGAAATTCAGAGTAGAGACCCAGCCTTCGAACAGTACTCGTATTTTCTACTCTGCGGAAACCAGCCGACGCCCGAATTTTTTCGACAAGAAAACGGCCATCTTCGCGTGCAAAAAACTGAAGCAATCCTCATACGTGAGAATTCAGTAGTTCCGTACCTCATTCAAATAGCAGAAATGATGATGGATTCTCCCGAACAGTCCTTTTCTGAACAGGTCAAGCTTTGCGCGGTTGAGTAGTTTGCATGACCATACTTGGACGTATTGAGCGATTCGCTTTGGTAGTACCGGTTACCGTTCAAGTCAATCCGGGTATTTTTCCGATATAACGACTCCAGACAATCTCGAGCTTTGCCTTAAACTGTGCAGGAGTAAACGGCTTAGTAACATAGTTGCTCACTCCGGCCTTTGCGGCATTCAAGATTTGGTGCTTTTCTCCCTCGGCCGTAATCATGATGAATGGAAGATTCTTAAATTTATCGGAACCCCTTACGGCAGCGAGAAAATCGATGCCGGTCATGACCGGCATATTCCAGTCCGAAAGTATGAGATGAATGGGATTACCTTTTTGATGCTGGTCCTCCAGCACCGCCAAAGCTTCCTTGCCATTAGCTACCTCCCAGCTATTTCTCAATCCAAGCAAACGCACTTGGCCTCGTACGAGCATACGCATGGGCTTCATATCATCCACGATGAGAACGTTGGTGTTGGGAGGAAACATTTTTTTGAGGGCTTTGGGATCAGGTTTCAGCAATCGGCACCTTTAT
>CAYHTG010000112.1:0-1754 GCA_964359495.1 uncultured Candidatus Peribacteria bacterium | reverse complement strand
TCCCCGGAGCCGCTTACCTTCAAAACTCCCGACAAATTTGCATCAACAATGTTAGTTAGTACTCGGTCACTACCTATAATTGTGGTGCCACCAACTTTATAACCAGAAGATGTGTTAGCGAAACCGGAAACATCCAATGCGTACCCCGGTCCCGTCGTCCCGATGCCGACGTTGCCGCTACTTAATGTCATTCGCACCGTATCCGTATCTCCAAAATGTAGAACTGGATTGGCAGAACCAACATAAGCTGAATATGCCAAAGTTCCGCTGCCAAGCGTTCCAGCAACACTGCTCTCAACACCAAGATTTAATTTAGCATTGGTGTTATATATTCGAGCAAGAGCATAGTTAGTTGTAGTGGTTGACTGAAGATTGAAATCTGCTCGAGCCGCTTGAACATCTAACTTATACCCCGGTCCCGTCGTCCCGATGCCGACGTTGCCGTTGTCCAGCACTACGAATTTATCCGCGCCGGTTGAATCTGCGGTACGAAGAGAAAAGCCCGTCCCCGTGCCCGCGCCTTTGATGTAGGTATTATGCGCCACAATGCCGTTGCCCACGAAGTTGTGGGTGTTGGCAATCTGCAGATCATACATTTGTTTACGGTTACGTTTTTTAATAGAGACAATTTTTTCAAAACCATCAAAAGTGGCAATTTCATCACCTTTTTTAAGATGAGAAACTTTTGTCCATTTGCCTCTTGACAAGACAGGATTTTCTGTTACACTAGTTTTTGGAGCAGCATAGATTGGATCTACACCTGCTCTATTTTTTTGGGTAATAATCATTCTTTTTGCTCTGTTTGAAATCTCTTTTTTGTAAACATCAACACCCTTGTATGTCATCGCTCCTAGAAGGACGTCGGCAATCTGTAGTAAAATCGTTCCCTGACTTTCCAATTGAAGAGTTTTCACGATTGAGCCTTTACTATTTAAATCACTCAGACTTTTATTATTTTTTACTGGCTTATTTAAGTGGTCGGCTAAAACAATAAATTTACCGGACAAAGGAGCAAACAATCTTTTAACCAAAGAAAGATACTGATTCCAAAATTGGTCTTCTTTTCTTTTTTCAAGGATTGATAAAAACTTCCAATCGTCAGCATATTTTTCCATTTGATCAAGAAGTTTATGATAAAAAGGTAAGCTATTTGGAGTGATGTATTTAAACTTAAATTCAAATGTCACTTCATTTTGATTGAGCTTAGAAACAGCTTCTAAAAGAATATTACGAAGGCGCTGGTTTAGTTCTATTTCATTTTTCTTAATTATCAAAGCTCCTATTCCCATTTTAGAATAAGCACCAGCGTCAAAAATCCCAACTTCGTCTACAAAAGCGAAATCAGGATCCGGAATTCTAACAAGATATGGATGATTTATTGTAGTTTCAATTTTTTTGCCGCTTTCCGTAGTTAGTTCATAGCTGGTTTGGATACCCTTGTCCATGGTTTTCTCAACCGTCTGCCACTCAAACTCGCCAGTAGCTTCATTAAGTGAAAGGATTTCATCTCCGGCCTCAATATCTTCAACCGGAATATCATCTTCTTCCCATTCGCCATTCTTTTTGCGGCGTCTGCGGCGGATGAGTGTACCTATTGCCACGCACTGTCCCTCCACATGAAGCTTCTGCAGGGGATTGGTCGTCCCCACTCCTACATTCCCCGCAACACTGCCGGCGAGGATGAGTTTGGAGGCGCCGCCGCTGGTTATGGGGAAGATTTCCGAGGCGGCTAAAACAGAAGACTTATCCTCGGT
>CAYHTG010000111.1:0-1854 GCA_964359495.1 uncultured Candidatus Peribacteria bacterium | reverse complement strand
CCCGGGTGAAGAGATTCCCGTAGAGAAGCTCGCTGAACTGCAAAAAGGCTGGATTCGCCTTCAGGATGGGGTGCCGGTGGCCTATTTGACCCATTTGAAGGAATTTTACGGGCTTTCTTTCTATGTGGATGAACGCGTTTTGGTGCCTCGGCCGGAAACGGAGCTGCTCGTTGATTTGGTGCTGGAAAGGGCAAAGAAGGGAGTTTTGGAGTTGGGCACGGGGAGCGTGGACATTGCTTGTGCCATTAAGTCGAATAGGTCCGAGTTGGTCGTTATGGCAACAGACGTCAGCTCAGAGGCCCTGGAAGTTGCGAGTAAAAATTGTGTTCAGCTAGGGCTTGAGGTGGAGCTTTTGCAGGCGGATTTACTCGAGAATGTGCCGAGTGTCGAAGCCGATGTTTTAGTGGCGAATTTGCCGTATATCGGAAGGGTGACGCATGCGGATTTGGCTGAAAATGTAAGGAAACATGAGCCTCATCTTGCTTTGTTTGGCGGAGAGGATGGCTTAAGTCTTTATGAGCGATTATTTGATCAAATTAAGGCTCAGGGGAGGGATTTTCAGTTTATTTTAGGAGAGATTGGGTTTAGCCAAGGTGAGGATATTCGGAAACTCTGCAAAGAAAAACTTCCCGCTTATCGATTTTCTTTATTCCAAGATCTTCAAGGTCTGGATCGTCATTTTGTCCTGGAAAGCGTCTAAATTTTCTGTAGAATGGCGGCGATGAATGATAAACTTCAGAAATTGGCGGATGAGTTTGAGCAGATTGAACTCAAAATGGCAGATCCGAACATTTTTTCCGATCAAGAGCAGTTTCAAAAACTTCTGGCGCGTCGTCGAGAGATTGAAGAGGCTGTGAGGCTCTTTAACGAACTTCAGGTTCAAGAGAAACGAGCTCGGGATAGCGAAGTTCTCTTAGAAGATGCGGATGAAGGAATCCGAGAGATGGCTCAAGTTGAGTTGAAAGAGGCAAAAGATACGATGGAAAAGCTTAATGAGGAACTCAAACTCGAATTGGTTCCTAAAGACCCCAAAGATTCCAAAAATTGCATTATGGAGTTGCGAGCAGGAACAGGAGGGGATGAAGCCGCTCTTTTTGCGGAGGAGCTGAGCCGAATGTACCTTCGTTATATCAAAGAACAGGGTTTTCAGGTTGAACCCATCAGTGAGAGTCGGGGGGAAAGAGGGCTAAAAGAAGTTATTTTTAAAGTGATAGGACCGGGAGCTTATGGCCGTATGAAATACGAAAGCGGGGTGCATCGGGTGCAACGTATTCCTGAAACGGAGGCGAAAGGGCGGGTCCATACTTCCGCCGCCTCGGTTGTGGTGATGCCGGAAGTGGATGAACTGGAAATTGAAATTCGCGACCTGGATTTACGCATTGATGTGTATCGCAGTGGCGGGCACGGAGGACAAAGTGTGAATACCACGGATTCCGCCGTGCGCATTACTCATCTCCCCAGCGGGCTCGTGGTAATTTGTCAGGACGAAAAGTCACAACTTAAAAACAAGATTAAGGCGATGGGAGTTCTGCGGTCCCGTCTCTACGCATTTGAAAAGGAAAAGCGAGATCGAGAAATGGGCGACGAGCGTCAATCTTTGGCGGCAACAGGGGAGCGCGGCGACAAGATTCGTACTTATAATTTCCCGCAAGACCGAGTCACGGACCATCGAATCGGGCAGAATTTCAGTAATTTGCCCGCTATTATGGATGGTGCAATTGAGCCTATAATAGATGCCCTTATTATAGAAGATCAGGCAAAACGCTTGTCCGCCGCCGCGAACTCAGGTAATGACTAGCCGGTTCTTTAAACACTTTGGGTAAGATTTTTAGTTGTTTTTGGCTTACGGAAGAG
>CAYHTG010000110.1:0-1867 GCA_964359495.1 uncultured Candidatus Peribacteria bacterium | reverse complement strand
CGAATGGGATAGTGCACGCACATCTCGGCCAACTTATTGTAAGACAGCGCTTCCAGGTTGATTTTCTTCAGATCGATGTAGTAGCGGCCCAGGGAGTAAAGGTAGAGAACATCGAGGAAAGCTTTTTCGGCGGAGGCCACGATGGAGTCGCTCACGCGACTGTTTTTTAAAGCTGCACTTCGTGCAGTAGAGGAGAAGATTTTTTCGGGAAGATGGTGGTACTTAAACGTCATATGCCCGATTTGTTTCTCCGTACTGCGCTTGAAGGTGGCGGCTTCAATGTAGTCCGGGCTGGCGACCAGGAGACCACGAGAGGCCAGAGCGCTGGAAAAGGAAACATAGGTTTGCTTTTGAATCAGCGCGGTGAGATAAAACATCTTTTTCTGATCGAGACGGATAAAAACCTCCTTAAAAACGTAGAGGTCGGGGCGGAGGCGGATGAAATCACCCTTTTTAGTGTAGCGCGTGCAGAGTACTTTTGCCGATGCTGCTTGAATCTTGAGGACTTTTTGAATGTCTTTGCTGGAGAATACCGACGGTAATGCGCGAGCCAATTTCCAAAAATGCATGGCCGGATTATACCGTAAAAGGGCTAAAGTCAAAGCTGAAAAATTAACATTTTTGATCTATTCCCTGCATTTTGTTTGCCAAAAGGAAAAGGGCGGGTGTATAATAGATGCGTATTGTTTTTTTGTGCAGAAAAAAATCGTCGTAAAAGTGGGGACCAATGTAATCACCCGGGAAAATGGCCTCCTCGATCTTGGCATAGTCCGGCATCTGGTGGAGCAAATTGTGGTCGTTCAAAAGAAAGGCTACCAGGTGATTTTGGTGAGCTCGGGAGCGATGGGGGCGGGGCAAGGAATTATCAAACTGAAAGAGGGGAGCGAGAGTACGGTTGTAAAAAGGCAGGTTTTGGCTTCGGTTGGGCAGATTAAGCTCATGGAGACTTATCTTTCTTTGTTCCAAGCGGAAGACAGCGTCTGTGCTCAGGTTCTGGTGACCAAGGAAGATTTTCGCGATCGCACTCATTACCTCAACATGAAAAACTGTTTTAAGGCACTGCTGGGAGAAGGCATAGCTCCGATTGTGAATGAAAATGATGTGATTTCGGTGGATGAACTTATGTTCACAGACAACGATGAACTCGCCGGACTCATAGCTTCCATGATGGATGCCGAGACTTTGGTGATTTTGAGCAATGTGGAGGGAATTTATGATAGAAATCCGACCGAGGCGGGAGCGAAGGTACTGCATAAAATTGAAGTGGGTGCGGACTTGGAAAAAAATATTGTATCCACGAAATCCTCTTTTGGGCGGGGCGGTATGCTCACGAAAGCCAAAATTGCGGAGCGCATGGCGAGCATGGGCATTCCCACTATCATTGCAAACGGCCAAAGAAAAAATGTACTTTTGGATGTGCTGAGCGGTAAAGAAGTGGGCTCGACTTTTGTAGCGAAAAAGAAAAAAGTGTCCGGCTTGAAACGATGGGTGGCCAGTAGCGAAGGTCAGGAGAAAGGAGTGGTGGTGATTAACGCGGGAGCGGAAAAAATCTTGTGTGAAAAAATTGCGAGCTTGCTCCCCGTGGGCATTGTTGCTGTTGAAGGCGATTTCCAAAAAGGAGATGCGGTGAAAATTCACAACGAAGCGGGAGAAGTGATTGGCTACGGGGTGACGAGTTACGGCTCTGATTTGGCGCGAAAGCTTTTAGGTAAACGCGGAGGCCGTGCTCTGGTACACTACGACTACTTGTTTTTAACATGCTCATGGAGCGCACTAAAAAAATGACCCTCGCGATTATTGGGCCCGGAAAAATGGGCAGTGCCATGGCGGCGGCTTTGAAGAATGATTTTGAAGTGCAGCTGTGTGG
>CAYHTG010000109.1:0-1877 GCA_964359495.1 uncultured Candidatus Peribacteria bacterium | reverse complement strand
GCCAATTCGCTCTTAGCCTCAAAGGAGCCATTGCCAAAGCCAAAGAGGGGATGAAAGGCATGAAAAACGAGCTGACCCAAACTTTGCCGCAAATCATCAACGATACCAATATTGCCAAAACGGAAATAAAGCCGGAACAAGGTATGGGCGGTTGGAAATTCCATCACTTAGCCTATAACGATGTGACTCAGTTTGTTCATATTATTCAGGAATGGGGGAAACGTCGTTACGATGCGACCTCCAAAATGCGTATTGGTGAAGTGGGAGCAAAAGCAACGGAGTTTCTTAAAAGTCCCAAGTTGCCGCTGCCCGGACCCTTGGGTGCACTCCGAGGAATTCCGGCCGAATTCGGAAAAGAACACGAACATGCGATGCATGGAGAGTACACCCATTTTAAAGAAATTTATGCCGCGGCAGATATGTTTCACGTGGAACATATTGCCCACACAACGCACAATAAAGAGGAGCTTAAAGGTTGCTTACTCCTTTTGGCGGAGAACGGGCGTCTCAACTGGTATAAGCCGCTGCTTTGGAAGCAACTGAACCGCTTTCAAAACGTGGTCAAAATTCCTATGGACCTGCGTTACAACCTGGCGAACTTCAGTAAATTTCAAGATGCCTTGCGCCGTGCTTGTGGAGAAACTTGGGACTTCGATGCGTTCAACGGCATGAATAGCTCCAATAACTCCGCCGTCGACAGCAAAAAAAGCGCCTTCTTCAAAGACTGTGACACGTGGGCGGAAGCAGGATCGGCTCTCGGGAAGAGTGGTAAAATGCAGAATGGTCTAAGCCTGGTGATAGACGATCTTCTATACACATACAAGCAGGATCCTAGTGGGTCAAAAGTAGACCCCATTAAGTACGAGGCAATTATCGATTACGGTATCGAGAAAGGGAAAATGGATCCGGAGGGGAAGCTCTATTACCTCATTCAAGGTATTGCCAATGGGATTCTCCCTCCCGATCGTGCATCGGCGCTCAATTCCAAACACGTGACTAATTACCCCGCCATTGAATACTTTGCTTCCTCCACCAAACGCGGTTCTCGCCCCACGATGGAAGATTTGCAAGAAGTGGCTCTCATGGACATGGAGAAGTTTTACGATTGGTACCATCTCCACGTGATGAATCTGCCCAAGGTTTACCAAAGGCTCAACAAGTCGCTCACACAAGGAAAACCCCTCGATCATGACGATTTGACGCCGACCCTCGCTTACATGACTGAGGAAACCACGAAGATCATGCTCAAGTCCGATACAAGCGGAGCCGTCAAACTGCCACAAACCGGTATTCAAAATGCCACGGTGGGTATGCTCTTCTATATGGATCACATCTCGGAAAATTACGGTCGAATCAACAAAGAACAAGCGGAAAAAGAAATCGGACGCTTCGTAGGTTCCTTTGTCACTTTTGATGGAATTTTGTCCGATCGCATGCATCGCGGGGAAGGCTATTACCACTGGGACCAAACGGCTTTGAATGAGATCCCTCGTTCGAGTGAGAACTATACTAAGATGTATGGACGGTCCGGCATGAGCTCCAAAGAAAATCTTGCCAAGGTTCAAAAATACATCATGGCCCTCGATCCCCTTTTCTTTGGGCCCTTATTCAGGGGAGAAGTTCGGATTCCCGCGGATGTGGCAAAACTGGTGGACTATGTTTACAAAACCTACGATGAGTTTGCTTTTGGAACCGACACTTTAGGGAAGCCCGTTCGTATGCCCACCTCGGTGAATGAACTTTACCAAGTGGTGGGCGCCTTTGCCAATACTCTTGCAAAAAAACGACCCGGAATGGTGCAAGACATGTTAAAAGCCGTGCAGGCGGATCACGCCAAACTCTATGAAAAAATGAAAAAAGACAACAAAGACACGAAG
>CAYHTG010000108.1:0-1912 GCA_964359495.1 uncultured Candidatus Peribacteria bacterium | reverse complement strand
ACCGGAACTACGCTGCGAGCCGAAGCTTTGAAGATCGTTTTGAGCGCCTTTGGTTACGATGAAGGTGCCGGTGGCAGTGACTGGTGGAGCGGTTGGGAAAAAACAGGGGAAGGACTGGGTCTTACTCTCGTCAATGAAGATTTATCCCAGACCATCAGTCGTGAAGAGACCTTCCGTTTGATCTTTGAAGTTGCCGATATGAGTGGAGGGTCCTTTGAAGGGTCATTCTCGGATGTGGATGTTTTGGACGATTACGCTCCCGTGGAAGCCTTATACGAAGCCGGCATTGTAACCGGTGATGGAGCCACCGGAGATGCTCGTTTGGAAGGAACTTTAAATCGTGCGGAAATGGCTGCTTTGGTACAGCGCGTTGTGGACTGGGCCGGTGAACAAGAATTCTTGGAAGGAGATTTAGTTTCGTACGGAGAATCGGACTTTCAGTTGGACGAATTTCTGGCACGCATTGAAAGCTTCCTTCGAAGCGTATTGCCTACGAACTTGTTTCGATAGCTAGGATTTTCCTTGCTAATCAGAGTAAAATGGCTTAGAGTAACACCTTTCTAAGCCATTTTATGATAGAACTGGATTGGGGGCGTTCACCCCTTCGTGAGACTTATGAACGGCTCAGGACCCAAGCTCCGCAACAAAGTTGCGACTTGGTTCCTCATCTTCTCACTGAAGCGGAAGAAGCCGGGTCGCACCGTATGGATTTATCTTCTGTGATGGCTGGGGCTCGCTCGGCAGTCCTTTGCGTTGCACAAGTTCCCTGTCAATCTGTAGATTTTCCTGATGGACGGTTTTCAGTAGGTCAATTCTTTTTTTTCCGCGATGAAGATGGGCCGGGACTCACGGTTTTGGATCCACTTGGTCAAGTTCTTGGGTCTTCACGTGGAGAAGAAATTGATGTTGAGTTTGGACGTACTTGGGATCCCTTCGTTTCCGATAGAACTTCAACAGGATATAGTAGTGTTTTTGCCGGGTTTCAAGAAATTCCGGATTTTAACCAGACCCTCCATAGAATTGTGGCTACAAAAGATGGGACTACTCAACGTGGACATGCCGTGGTTCGGGCCATATTTACAGGGGATGAAATCGTGATCAAAGCGGCCTCGCTTAAGCCTCGTGGGCGCAGTGCTACAAATCCTATGCGGATGTATTTTCATTATTAGGCCGGCCTTAGAACTTTAGCTTCAGGGTCTTGTTGATGCTCAGTTTTTTTATGAAATGGGAATCGTGGGAAATAATGCACATGGCCACGCCTTGCTCGAGGAGGAAACGTTCGAGGTCTTCACGCAGGAAAAGGTCGAGGTGATTGGTGGGTTCATCGAGGAGGAGGAGATCGGGCTTATTGGTGAGTAAGATGGCGAACTCGAGGCGGCGTTGTTGGCCGTAGCTCAGCGTTTTGATTTTGCTGTCCATAAATTCAGCGGGGAAGAGGAAGTTTGCCAAGGTACTGCGTCCGGCGGTGTATTCAATGTGCGTGTGGGCTCCAAATTCATCGATCACGGTTTTATCCGGATTAAGGCGCGAAAATTGTCCGAGATAGCCTATTTTGAGATTGGTTCGTGGGGTGACTTGTCCAACGAAATCCTTGTCGACGCCACTGAGAATGTTCAAGAAGGTGCTTTTTCCGGAGCCGTTTGGACCTTCAATCAGCACACGGTCGCCTTGCTCCACTTTCAAGCGAACGTCTTTTAAAATTTGTCGGTCTCCATAGGTTTTATTTTCTATGAAGGCACTGAGCACGGTGCCTTTTTGTCCTTGCTCGAGGGCTTTCATGCGTACGCGAGGGTCGGCCACAGGAACCGGTGGGGCTTTTTTCTCCATGCGTTCCAGCGCTTTCTTTTTCTGGGCCGCCGTAGCCGTGAATTAATATTTTGGATGATTGGAGTTCTCTGCCAGCCACTCTTCG
>CAYHTG010000107.1:0-1916 GCA_964359495.1 uncultured Candidatus Peribacteria bacterium | reverse complement strand
CTTACATTTTGGAGATCCACTATGTTCGCTACGGAGAAAGCTAGTAACGCAAGGCTTACGTAGTTTTTTACAAGGGTTAGTACGAATAGATGAGCTCATACTGGCAGGGGATATACTCGACGCAAACATTTCATCTCTAACCAAGGCTATTGAAGGCAGGGGCTCCGGGCCGTGGCCTACGCAAATCGGTTTTCGCACATGGCTTTCTTATCTATTAAAAAACGGCTTAGATGTCGGGCGGATCGTCTATATTCCCGGCAACCATGATTATATTATATGGAATATCCTTTCCACGGATAAAGCCTTCGTACAGCCTATCTCACAGGGGAACGTTCCAACAGACCTACCGCTCATTGAAGCGACCTTCTCACAACCTTTCATCCGCGGTATAGCCCCCAAAGAATGCGGGACAAATTTGAAGTAATATATCCGGATCACGAATTTAACTTAGCGGGCCGTTCAGTCCTCGTCACGCATGGGCACTACCTTGACGAGCAGCAAACGCTTTTTAAAAACTTAGATGAACTTGTTCAAAAAGAAGGAGGCAACGAAGCTAAGGCAGTCAGAAAATTCTTCATAGGCACCGCCCAATATCAGGCAGTGGCTAATGCTGTCTCTTACCTGAAGGGAACTAGAGAGTTCGTGGACAAAGCGCATAAGGCACTAAGCGGACTTATCGACATCTTCGGCAAACTCAGAAACCAACCTATAAATGCCAAGATGTTAAGAGCCATAGAGATGTACCTCCTCTACTTCCGTAAAAAGCGACCCGATGTATTTATATTCGGCCATACTCACGAGCCAGGTCATAAGAGCACTAGTGCATTAGGACATGGAAATCGTCTGATCCAAAAAGACATTGACGTGTGGAATGATGGAAGTTTCATCGAGGATAAGAGTTTAGGTAGAGCCGGTTCCTTTATTGTCACAAATGATAATCCTGAATCAGGATCTCCAATAAAACTCTACGAGGTTGACTTGCAGGGAAATGTGAAAGAAAAAATCATTTAAGTACTGGGATGGATACTATGGCTGCTCAAAAGGGCTCTCGGTCTACTGTAACCAATAAAAAAAGTGCGCGCAATATGCCCACCGCAAAGTCTGAGCGGATCGTTGTAGACGAAATATTCGATGACGGTACTGTACGACTTCTCCGTGCGAAAAAGACTCGAAAGAGCGCTGCAGTGGACCTGAGCATTGAAGCGTGGAATAGCGAACGGGAATACTTTATAAAGGCCTGGCAGGTCGAAGCATTTGTTGGATTTCCTTCGACGAAGCATCTACGAGACGGTGATGTCTTCTTAATAGCTGATGGCTCCCACCTTACTAATAAGTATGGCACAAAACTAGACCTCAGGCATAAAAAGCCACTTCCAAGAGAAGTTGCCTCTAAAATACACTTGATTCATTCCGCAGACAAAACAAAGGAAATTGCCAGGACAGAAATCAAAAAGGAATTCTATAAACTCTCAGCGGCCAAAATGACTGCCGATAAGAAAGAATTGGATGAAATAATAAGGACGGTCGAAGAAAAATTCAAAAACCAGAACCCGATACGAAGCAAGAATGGGGAGAGATAATCATGGTTGATGTTGGAAAGCTACTGAAGAAGAACATGACAAAAAGCACTCTTGCTATCGTTGTTCTCAATGTCGGCGATGGTGATGCCATAATAGTACGGTTTCCACCAATTCACGGAAAGAAGGCCTGTGCGGTAGTGGATTGTTACGATGCCGAAAAGACGATCGCCGCTCTGGAAGCGCTGGAGCCGGAGACCATTCCATTTATCTGTGCAACTCATCCCCATTTCGACCATACAAAGGGGATGCCAAAACTCATCAAGTGGTGCTTGAATAACAACTTGGCTCCGGAACAGTTTTGGGACAGCGGTTTCCGTCACGTCTCAAAGACCCACT
>CAYHTG010000106.1:0-1955 GCA_964359495.1 uncultured Candidatus Peribacteria bacterium | reverse complement strand
TCGTACTTTCAAAAACCGCTCCCCTTAGCTATTTCTTAACGCAACACTAGTGCGTTCGAGTATAGGCGATGTTGTTGCGCGGTAAAATATAGCGCGAATGCGCTTCACCGCGCAACAATATGGGTGGAGCGACGACTATAAGGAGGAGCGAAACCGCCTATACCCTGTTGTACGATGTGGCAAAAACTGCTTTGAAAACTTAGCGATCAGCCCCGCCCAATGTTTTGTCTACGGCTACTCTAACCGTTCTAGCTTTGTAAATCACTTCATAGTTGGCTGGAATCTCAGGACCCATCTCTTTTCCTGTAAACTCACTTACGCCATGAGCCCTTTTGCCTGCTTTTTTCATGGTTTCTGCTTCGGCGATGGCCTCTTTTTCAGTTGTAGCTTTGAGTTCAACCTCTTCGCGTTGATCACTTTTTTCATATTCGTCGTACCATGTGAACGCAAGATACCATTTTCCGCCAACTTGTTTGAGGCCATCGCCTTTTGAACTTTCGGGCTGATCGCCTTTTAATTCTTCTGTCATAAGATTATTTGTTAAGTGTTAAGGCTTAATTATATCAGTTTTTGCCATTTCGTACAACGGCCGTTTTATGTACGAACTTTGGCTGCGGTATAATATGCCGAAGGCATTCCGCAGTCAAAGTTGGGTGAAGGCCGAGCTGAGGCCTGAACCGTACATGAAACTGTTATGTGCGGGTGAGCGACGGTAAGGAGCGAAAGCGCAGCGTCCCCAAGTGAGCGATAGCGAACGTAGTGTTCCCGATCAGAAAATGCTGCGGCTTTCGGGCTTGTGAGCTTTGCGAACAGGCACGCTAAAAGCCCTAGCTATTTTCTGGAGGGAATGGCACATAACGTCCGCGCATATCTGATGTTTGCCAGCGGTATAATATGCCCGAAGGGCGACCGCTGGCAAATATGGGTGAGGCTCCGCAGAGCCGAACCAGATATGCGCTGTTATATGTTGTTGCGCTTTTTTCTCACCTTTGATACATTCCTTTCCTGATTTTATAATTGAAATGCTTATGGCAAAGGAAATACACACTGGTTTAGATTTTGACGGAACAGTTACCGATGTTGAGAGAGAAGCCCTTCCATATCTTGATGGATATAAAGCTGATGTAGCGCAGCATCTTGGGTTACCAAGAAAAGATTTGGATAGAATTTGGCAACCAGTTGAGGCAGAAGTTTTGAATGCACCAACAAAATTTGGTTGGCCTGATAAAAGTGGGAAAATAGTTGCTCCTGCTACTGCTGATCCATTGATTCTAGCTAGGGTTATTGCAGACCAAATTTTGTGCAGGCTGCAGCAGCCCCAAACCTTGAGTATTGAACCATCACGTGGTTTGACTGATTCTTTGCCTCAAGATGACGCTGCGCGGAGTCAGCTTTTGGGACGCTTTTTTGGAAACAATTATGGAAAATTGGAGACACACTTTAGGCCTGGAGCGGCTGATTTCTTAGCTTCTTTACTTGAGCTTGGTCGTTTGACTGTGATTACCAACTCTAAAACAAAAGGAGTTCAAGCAAAATTGGCAACATTACGACAAAGCCATCCCGCTTTACCCGAAATTGAAGTACGTGGTGGTGCTGAAAAATATACTATAGTTCCAGATTTTGTTGTTGATGGAATAGCCGCCGAGTTAGATTGTAGCCCACATTTGGTAAGACCAGTTTTTACCCAGAGAGGTAAGTATTTTGATGTTTTGAGGGAAAGCGGGATATTCGAAGCTGATACTCGAGTTGTTGCTGGAGACGTTTGGGAGTTAGATTTAATGTTGCCAATTTTGCTGGATATGAAAGGAGCTTTTATTACACGACCAATGACTCCTGAACATGAAAAAGCAATTGTGAGGCAAGAAATCAGCCGCGGAAGGGCTAAAATTTCAGACAACCTCGAAGGGCTTCTCTCTGATATTCGAGAATTACATCAGGGTTAGAAGAAAAAAGCG
>CAYHTG010000105.1:0-1967 GCA_964359495.1 uncultured Candidatus Peribacteria bacterium | reverse complement strand
TCCATGGACCACGCGTCCCTCGGTAGTTGTGTGCGCGGGGATATCGATGTTACTGACTTCTTTAAGAATGGCGTCGGAAGCTTCAATGTCGGTCAAGCCGCTGAGCGTTGTGAGGACGTAATCCATAAAAGGAGAGTTCAGGGCAATGCTCACTTTTTCGGATTCTTGCTTCACCACGATGTCTTTCATTTGCGCGGGGAAGTTGTGAACATTGTCATCTACCGTAATGGTCAAACCCTCGGTGAGGAGTGTGTTCACTTGATCGGTATGGTCTCTAAGATCCTCGGCGTTTATCACGTCTGACTCGGTGAGTTCCAAGGTATACGTTCCAAAATCGGGATAGTCGGCGGTAATTTCAGTGAGGAGGGCATCGACATCAAAGCTCAGGCCTTCGGATTCCGGTTCGATGGAGAGCTTGGAGTCGGAAAAAACAAAACGAGCGTTCTTAGGTTTATCGATTTTAAAAATGTCCCGAGCTAACTCTTCAGCCAGTGGGGACTTCCAAGTGAAGTTGGGGCTGCTTTCCGCAAAGAGAAGGGACGAGAAGAAATTCCAGAAGTAAAAAACTTCTTTTTTTGTTATGCGCTCGGTTCCGTTTTGCTTGCTGACATGAAAATCCGCCAAAGTGACTTCTTTGGTAAGTAGTATTTCGTCCAAAGCTTTAACTTGTACTTCAAAAGTTTTGTTCAAGGCATCGTCGCTTCCTTGTGCGAAACAAGTTTGAGCGAAGCCCAGGGTAAACAAAAACAAGAATAAAATTCTTTTCATAGCATCTGTAGATTATAACATATTTTACTGCTGCCGTACAGCACTGAAGTAGGTCGATTCCATCCATTTTTCTTCCACGGTTCCATCCCCCCAAGTGATGCGATACTTCCATGCAATCTCGCCAATGCCCAAATTGCCCACGGCCGCTTTCGCATCTTCACTTAGGTTGCTCTGCGTGTAGGGACCAAAAAGCTCGGTCTTGCGCCCATCGTCTTCTCCGTAGAAACGAATCACGGCTTCCATATTTTCTTCCTCTTCGGCCACCATAAGCAGGTAGTTCGGTGTATTGTTCACAAATTTCAAATCCTGTTCACCGGGGAAAACAGTGGCGTCCAGTCCCACCCCATACATTTCATAGTAATCCACGTAAAGGCTGTGGTTGCGTTGTTCTGTCACCTGGAGGGCAGCATTTAAAATGGCTCTATAAACCGTGGTTGAGATTTGGCAAATTCCGCCGCCCCTGACCCATGCGGTTTCCGTTCCTTTAAAAATCGCGAGTGAAAATTGCCATCCTTCTTCTTTGGTGATGGGTCCCAAAAAGCTCACATAAGAAAATTCGGTACCCGGAGGGATGAGGATGCCATCGTACCGTTCGTTTAAGGCTTTCCGCACGTTGTGAGCTCGTTGGTCTATGGATTTTTTGAAACTCGAGCGTCCTTCCGCTAAAAATTCCAAAGGCCCAAGATCTTTACCTGTTTCATTGAGGATTCGGCCTTCCAGAATTTGCGTCACCGCCGTGGTTTCCGTGAGTCCGTTTTGAACCGCACTCAGGATGAGCTCTTCTGTAAGGTCTTCCACCACTTCAATGCCACTCGAGATGTCGCCTTCAACCGTGGCTTTCGATACTTGTGTTTCGTCCGCAATGAGAACTCGAAGGTTGCCGGCCGGAATGTTTGTTTTTTCTACGGCTGTTCCCATGATGTAGGCTAGAAACTCTTCGCTCAGTCCTAAGCTTGCCGTGCCATTCACTTTTTCAACCGTAAGATCCTTCATTTGAGCCGGAAAATTATAAGCTTGGTCCTCGATTTTTAAAGTGAAGCCGGTCGTGATGAGAATGTCCACTTGCGACTGAAAGGGCTTTAAATCTTCTTCGGTTACTAGATTCTCGGTGACCATCCAGAGGCTGGCATACCAAGGCAGATGTTCAGGCACTACCGTTAAGCCGTTTTCACTGTTTGAAAAATAAGCAGATTCAGGTT
>CAYHTG010000104.1:0-2036 GCA_964359495.1 uncultured Candidatus Peribacteria bacterium | reverse complement strand
TTGGCCATGGCAAAAACAATGGCCTTGGCCGCCATGGAGCGAACCATTTCTTTTTTCACAAGTCCGGCGCGCGAAACACCAATGAAAATATCCGCACCCACTAAGACTTCGGCCAAACTTCCCTTTTTCTTTTCGAGGTTCGTTTTCTTTACCAATTCCGTTTTTACCGAGTTCATGTTTTCGCTGCGGCCTTCATAAAGCGCTCCGGTGCTGTCCAGCACAATCAAATTTTTAAAACCATAAGCTAAAAGTAACTCGGCGATGGCAATTCCCGCTGCGCCGGCCCCGTTCACAACTATATTCACTTCTTTAGAAACAGCTCCAGCGGCATCCCTGCGCTCTGTGGCCTTGAGTGCGTTGATGAGCCCCGCCAAAACCACAATGGCCGTGCCATGTTGATCGTCATGAAAGACGGGAATTTTGAGGCGCGCCTTCAGCCGCGCCTCCACTTCAAAACAACGCGGCGCAGCAATGTCCTCCAAATTGATTCCGCCAAAACCTTCCGCGATGCGGCACACCGTTTCCACAATTTCATCCGTGTTTTGCGTGCTCAGAACAATGGGGTAGGCATCAATGTCGGCAAATTGTTTAAACAAAAGCGCCTTGCCCTCCATCACGGGGTAGGCCGCGGCAGCTCCCACATTTCCGAGTCCTAAAACCGCACTTCCATCACTCACCACCGCCACCGTATTTCCCTTCGGAGTGAGTTCGTACATCAGCCCCGCATCCTCAGCCAGCGCGCGTGAAACCGCCGCAACACCCGGAGTATAAGCGAGGCTTAAATCCTCCTTGTTCGCCAAAGGCACTTTTGAAGCCACCGCCAACTTCCCACGATGTTCGCGGTGCAATTTCAATGCATCCTCATCAAAAATACTCATTCGGGCAAAACTAAATCATCGGGAATTTCGCTGGGACCAATGGAATAAGGTTCCTCTTCCTCCACCACAGCACCATCCTCATTTTCAAGCTCTCCGTCATCGTTGTCATACATATCGAGCAAGGACGAGCCATCGTCGTTGCCCTCTTTACTACAAGCACCCATCAGTAGGGACAAAAGAGCAAAAGCGAGTATTTTTTTCATAGTCGGTGAGTGGTTAAAAAGCAGTGGTCTCTCCCTCTTTGAGATCCAAAATCACATCGAAGGAGCGCTCGTATTTTATCGTGATATTGGCGCTGGGGGAATAGTAATAATCCACCGGCCCCGTTCCCACCCCAATCGAATCCGTTTCAATCAGCTCCCAATCCCTCAAAAGTTCCATCATTTCCGTCCCCACGGAGTCCACTTGAATGGCTTCCCTAAGAGCTTCCACGGTTTCTTCAATGGTCATTTCGGAAGTCGTACCGCTGTCGTATTCCACGCTCGCCACCATGGCCTCGAAGTACCATTCCAAATAGGAAGAATAAGCCCCTTCGCCTCGCATCGTCAGGAGGTGAACCAAACTCTTATTGTCCAAATAAATATACCACTCTTTATAATAGGTACTTCCTTCTTCGTGATTCACCACAAGGGTCGGATAGCCATTGATCGTGGTTTCATCCGTTGCGGGCTCTTGCTCACGAATAGTATCAAAAAAGGAGTCCGAGCTTTCACCTTCCGCGTTTGCGTAGCGCGTCATCAGCAGAGTTCCTCCGTTTTC
Source organism: uncultured Candidatus Peribacteria bacterium (assembly GCA_964359495.1). Lineage (GTDB taxonomy): Bacteria > Patescibacteriota > Gracilibacteria > UBA1369 > 2-02-FULL-48-14 > 2-02-FULL-48-14. Next base: position 399 of record CAYHTG010000104.1, on the reverse strand, counting down.
GTAAGGGGTCAGCAAACTTACTTGGTCATTTCCTCGGTCGAGCAAAAACACCGCCCCAACGCCTTCTTGTTTGTAGCCCCAAGCGAAAGGCACTTTCATGGAGATGTCCACGGTTGGGAATTCCTTTCGAAGCCAGTTTTGCGCCTCATCAAAGGAATGCCCCTGCTCCTCAGTTTCTTGCAAACGATAAACCATTTCCGAAATGTTTCCACGCGTAATGGCCTCTTCGCCATGCCAAAGCCCATCGCTTTGTGGCGGCTCAATATTCCAGATTTTTGAGTACGCGGCATAAGGAGCATACCACTCGCTCAAAGGCACATCCGAAAAAGATTCCGTCGCCACTGCTGCATCTGCAGCAGCTAGCTCCCCATTTGCCATCAAAAGCATTTTCACCGCCTC
>CAYHTG010000103.1:858-2113 GCA_964359495.1 uncultured Candidatus Peribacteria bacterium | reverse complement strand
CCGAAGTGCCAAGATGGCCGACATTAACCTTGGTGTCCGTGCCGGGATGAGGAGCCAAGTCCGTCGGAGCAGCCACACGCGCACAACGATAGCCAACAGCAATAGTCCTGGAGCAACGAGAACTGTCACTACGTAAAGTATGAAGTCCATTTGATAGCCAAAGATGGATCGATTTCCCGTCGCAAGCTCCGGGAGGTTTTTCCTGAGGTGCGCCTCCAAGAATGGAATTGATTCGGTGCTAATGTATCCGTTAGTGAGTGACTGTGGCGGCCGATATACTTTCTCGAACCGAATGAGAACGGGTCCGTCCACCGCGCTTGTGCTTTGCTCAGCGTGCCACGTCAACAGGACCTTTTCGTATTTGGACGCGAATTCATAAAGCACTACAGGCAGCTGCTGTAGGTATAGATTGCTGCGGAAATTGTGATTCAAACCATCGATGGTGACCAAAACGACGATTAGGAGCAGTAGACGTATAGTTGATTGCGTGCGTTGCACGAGCTCCGCGAATTGTCTTTCTGGCTGTGCTTTTAGACTCATTCGATCGGCCTCCTATCCATGGTTGTGCTGCCTAACGTTTGAGCTAACCGGCGTGCAAAAGCAGAGTGAAGCGGCGCTTTTGCACGTACGGGTTGAGCGAATTGTTAGGAGTTCTCAAGAAAATTAGTGAGCGCTTTTTTGTAATCAGCCATATCGTCCAATGTTATGAACGTAACCCAAAATATAGGAAATAGAATGAGATGGGCAAAGGTCTTCTGATCAACAGAATAGCGATACTCTCTTTTTATGCTTACGTTCTCAAAATAATATTCGTATGCACCCTCCTCTGTTTTCCAGCTCGGGATCAACCCGAATGAAAGACCGGTCAGCCAGTCTTGTGGTGCAGTACCTCGGTACCCTGAGTTCACTATTCGTATTTTTAAGTTCGCTTCTTCTTCATGTTCTACGTAATTCGCAGCGCATCTTTTTTCGCCGATAATTTTTTGCGTGGCTTTAATATATTCTTGAAGTCGATCTTCATAAATTGGATCAAGATACATTTTTCCGACATCGGCCCGTTTTCTATACCCTTCAATAGAAATGAAATATTTGACATTGCAAGGCTGGACATACGCAGGTGACGGATTTTCTCTCAATTCATTTCTAAGCTGAAGATACGATACCGAACAAGCCTGAAGTAACAAGGCTGCAACGAAAACTGCAACCAACATTCTTGTGTTTTTCATTCCCAACTCCTAACGTGGAGCTAAGGGGC
>CAYHTG010000103.1:0-848 GCA_964359495.1 uncultured Candidatus Peribacteria bacterium | reverse complement strand
CCGCTTGAGCACAGGGTTATGCCTTGCCCTATGGATTCCTAAATTCAACACTGCCCACCACCTTCATTGCTTTTTCCGAAAATAATGGGTCTCTCTCACCGGGGTAGTATCTTAGTGAAAAAGTTAAGTCGAGACCGGCGTTATTATTCTGCGGGTGGCGGCACGATAATGTGACTCCCTCAAAAATCATGTAGCCAGGTCTTCTGTGAATGCCAAAGCCAAAGTTCGGGATTTGCCCGCCCCCGTGGTCTTCGGCTACTACTTGGGAAAGCACACAATACTTCCCATTTTTCATATGAGGATTTATGTCTTGTGTAAGAATCTTGTAGCGAGGATCGCTATTTATGGCTCTACCGTCTTTCACGCCCCGAAGAAACTCATCATTTGATTTGATGTATTCGGGAACATTCAGGACATACGCTTCTATTACATAGTTTTCGTATGGATCTTTATCGTGGTTACGTTTTGCCAGTGATGAGCGATCAGGACTCGGCCGGGTGTTTACATGCCACCCGGGTTCATCGGGTGGCATGAACGAAAAGCCCTTGAGCACAATTGGCTGTGGTGGAAACGGCACCTCCTGCCATGGTCCCGAGGCACAAGAGGCACATAGCATTACAAGTGATATGACGGCGAAGTGTTTCATGACATCTCCTTTGTGATGAAAGGCATAACGACCAAGCTCAGGGGCGCGGTGAATAGACAAAAGGCAAAACCAAGCAGCGTTATTACCGCGTCGCCTGGAGCAAATTGTTAACCCCGGCTTACCTTGATTCAAAAAAATATGGTTCCTTCCAAGCTAAAATATAATTTTACTTCTCGCTTTGAGAAGAAATGCATTTGATAAG
>CAYHTG010000102.1:0-2149 GCA_964359495.1 uncultured Candidatus Peribacteria bacterium | reverse complement strand
CACTCGGGCGTCCCAAGAGGGATGGGAGAGGAGGGCTTCCCCTTTGGCAACAATCTTTGCTCAAAAGCGAACAAAGTTTTCTTTTGTTCGAGGAGCAACCGCCAAGGTATTAATCTGAACCTGTTTGTTGTCCCATTTCACAAATCTTGTCTTTGGAAAAAAAAGGCCTTTTGAAAAACCAGTGTGCTTTTCGGCACCTATTTCCGCCCGAGAAGGCAGGCGGATTTTTCTGATGACAAACTGATCCTGCTCAACCCACAAACCAGGAGGAGCCTCCTCACCCACGGGCGCGGGTGTTCCAAAAGCAAAAGTGACAACCCCACCCACTCGAGAGAGTCGCAAAAAATCTTCATTTTTATAGGAATAATCTTTGATATTTAAAATTTTCTTTTTCTCCAAGAGCTCTGAGCTTGCCATTTTTGCTTTAACAAGGTCGCTCGCGATCACCTTAAAATCTCGAAAATAAAAATATTTTTCGGAAAAATCATCTTTCATCTTCCCCTCTTTATATTGAAAAACAAAGAGGACCACTCCCTTATCTGTCAAATTTCCCGAATGTGTACCACCCGATTTCCATAGTGTACCAGTCCGTGTGAGGAGCTAAAACCGAGTGTTACGATTTGCAATTTCCACTGGTACACTATGGTTGGTCAAGTGGTTTTTATCTGGCCCCGCTTTTTCCTGTAAGTTTCACCCGTCATTTTGACTTCAAGGGTCCCATGTCTGAGTTTGTCGACAATGGAGTCGAGAGCTAATTCGTCCTCAATAATCTCCTTCCAGTTTTGGAGTGGCAGTTGACTGGTGATCATGGTGCATTGGGCTTGCCTTTCCTCAAGGAGATCATGGAAATCTTGAACGGCTTCCGGCGGAAGCTTTTTAAGGCCCATGTCGTCAATGATGAGCAGGTTCGTTTTGATGAGGCGATCACGGTATTTTAGGTAGGTGCCATCGGCTCGGGTCATTAGCCATTTTTCAATGAGTACGTTGATACCAATAAAGATGCAGGTGTGGCCCTGTCGACAAGCGTATTCTCCGAGGGCTTCCGCCAAAAATGTTTTGCCAACACCTGTTGGTCCGAGGATTAAAACATTTCTTGGAGCATCTTTAATAAATTGGAGATGCATGAGATCGGCGACCAGGGGCTTATTTAAATTTCGGTTAGCCACAAAATCCAGACGCTCGACAGTGGCTTGAGTTCTGAAGCTCGCCCCCCGGATCCTTTTCGTAATTCTTTGGTTGTCCCGATAGAGTTTTTCGTCTGTCACAAGAGCCGAGAGTGTCTCGATATGCCCCCAACCTAAGGTGGCGGCCTCATGGAGCCGCTGATCCAGCGTCCTGAGTGCTCCGGACCACTTCAAAGCGACCATTATGTTTTTAGTTTGTTCAATCATGGTTTTCTCCTAATAGTTTTTGGTTAATGGAAAATTTATTCGACTCCGCGTAGGTGCGGATTATATCCACGCTCTATGGCGTTGGCCTCCTTTCTTAAAGTTCCGCCATTTTGTTTAATAACTCGCTCCAGATAGGGAACGGTTTTTTGATTAAATTGATTTGCAATTCGTGATGCACTTTCAAGCCGAGGCTCAGAGTACTTGTGCCCTAAAGCTAAAATCCCTTGGCATCTTCTAAAGTGCTGAAAAGGATAGGGGCCAGATAAAAGCTCTGTGACTAACTTGGAAGTTTCTGGGCCGACTTTCACAGCGCGCTCCCTCACTCGCGCCACGTCCTCTTCAGCATAAGCCTGTTGAGCCGGAGGATAGTGATGGGTGTCAGTAATAAATTTGCCAGCTGACTTATTGCGTCTATGAAAAGCCACTCGCTCAGATTTATGATAAATTTCAATGCTCACGGCCGTGGCCCAGACTTCGAGCTCAAGCCCTCGAAGAACGTGAGGGGCCGAGTAGAAGTTTTCAGCAAAACGCAAGTGGCAATCGCGCGACAAAGTAGCCCGAGAGAACGTGGCCACTTGATACGGAACTTGTGGTAGCTCGATCAAATGGCTCTTTTCTGAAGCAAACATCTCTTGGCGGCTCTTGCCAAAAACACGATGCTTTCTTTCATTAAACAAAACCAAGTGTTCTCTCAAAACCTTATTAAGCTCCACTAATGAGGTAAAGGTCCGATGTCTAACTCTAAAGAAAAACCACCT
>CAYHTG010000101.1:0-2160 GCA_964359495.1 uncultured Candidatus Peribacteria bacterium | reverse complement strand
ACAAAAGTAGCACGATCGCTTTAAGGGATCAACATAAAAGCAGTCGGAACTCTTTCTAATAAACCAAAATAGATTTATAAGTCCTCAATCTGCTGCTCAAGCTGTTTCCGATATTCCAGTTCTTTTTGGGCACTGGTTGATCTTAATCTTAAAAGCACAGCATGAGCGTCTGTAATAATCTCGTCGGGTGATTTTCCTTCCTGGTTTACAAAAAATTGATCTAAATCAACCACCGTGACGGAAACCATAGTCTTTTGAGGGTCTAAAAGTACTCGAACCCTATCCGCCTGAGCTAAAATTCTACTGTCGAATTCATGACGATCCAGCCAATAGCGTCCTTCTTGTCGGTCATCCCGAACGAGAAGTTCCAGATTTGGAAACTTTGCCCCCGTGCGTTCTTCAAACTTTTGCAAGCTAATCTCAACAAAATCCTTGGAAGGAGCTTCTTGAGCTTCCGGCTGCTTTTCTGGAGAATTTGGTTTTTCTGGAGACGACATGAATGGAAATTACCAAAAAGATCATAAAATTATAGCACATTTAGTGGTCTAAGTAAATAACAGACACACGATTTGAACATTAAATATCCAAATTTTTAACCTTTTTAGCGTGCGTTTGAATGAACTTTTTACGAGAACTCACTTCGCTGCCCATTAGGGTTTCAAAAATGTAGTCGGCACGTTCGGCGTCTTCAATGGTCACGCGCAGCATGGTGCGAGATTCGGGATCCATGGTGGTTTCCCAAAGCTGATCGGCATTCATTTCCCCGAGTCCTTTGTAACGCTGGATGGAAGGTTTTTTGTCGCCGAGTTCCTTTACAAGGACATCTCGCTCGTGATCGGAAAAGGCATAACGAGCTGTTTTACCGGACTGGACTTTATAAAGAGGAGGTTGCGCAATATACAGGTAACCCAGATCAATAATTCCTCGAAAATAGCGGTAAAAAAGGGTCAAAAGTAGGGTGCGAATGTGAGCTCCGTCCACGTCGGCATCGGTCATAATCACAATGCGATGATAACGGAGCCTGCCAAGGTCCGTGGTTTCTCCAATACCCGCGCCCATGGCAATGACCAAATTTTTGATTTCGTTGTTGGCTATCATTTTGTCGAGTCGCGCTTGTTCCACGTTCAAAATCTTTCCGCGCAAAGGCAAAATAGCCTGAAATTCACGGTTTCTTCCTTGTTTGGCCGAGCCTCCGGCACTGTCTCCCTCCACAATGTAAAGTTCGGAAAAGGAAGGATCCTTGGAACTGCAGTCGGCCAGTTTTCCGGGAAGGGTCATACCTTCGAGAGCTCCTTTACGAATGACGGTGTCACGGGCGGCGCGAGCCGCGAGGCGAGCGCGTTGAGCCAAAGCCACTTTGCCAATAATACCTCGGGCATCGGATGGGTTTTCATCCAAGTAGGTTTCAAAGCTTTCTCCAAACACCGCTTCCACAGAGGTGCGCATCTCAGCATTTCCAAGTTTACTTTTGGTTTGTCCTTCAAACTGAGGATCCGCCAATTTCACTGAAATCACAGCGGTGAGCCCTTCACGCACATCTTCCGCGGAGAAATTTTGATCCTTTTCCTTTATAAGCTCATTCTTCCTGGCATAGTTGTTGAGCACGCGCGTGAGCGCGGTTCGGAATCCCGTTAAATGCATTCCCCCTTCAGTGGTGTGAATGTTGTTCGCAAAGGTGAAAACCGTTTCCTGAAAAGCCTGAGTGTATTGAAGCGCTATCTCAATGAGCCCTTCCGGTGTGTCTTTTTCAATGTAAATAACTTCTCCAATTCGTTCACGATCTCGATTGAGATGTTGAACGTAAGATTTAATCCCTCCTTCAAAATAAAACATCGTACGCTGACCATCTCGGTGATCCTCAATACGAATGGTCACTCCCTTCGTAAGGTACGCCTGTTGCCGTGCACGATTCACAACCAGCTCGAAAACAAAGGTACGATCGGGGAAAATTTCAGGATCGGGAGTAAAAGTGATGGTGGTTCCGGTTGCACTGGATTTACCGGCTTCTTGGACCGGATTCACCGCATCTCCTCTCTTATATTCCTGAGAATAAAGCTTTCCATCACGCCGTACTTCAGCCTTTAAATAAACCGAGAGAGCGTTCACCACGGAAACTCCCACCCCATGCAAACCTCCGGAAACTTTGTAGCCCCCTCCCCC
>CAYHTG010000100.1:0-2176 GCA_964359495.1 uncultured Candidatus Peribacteria bacterium | reverse complement strand
AGGTGGTCCTCAATGGAGGAAATCGAGTGGGTCCGATCAGAGGAAATTTTGCAGCATGGTTTTCATGTCCTTCCACTCGGCAATTTTCATGACAACTGTGGCGGGCACACCAGCCGCGATCAGTTGAGTCGCAAAACAGGCTCGAAGAGCGTGGAAACGGATCGATGGAAGCTCATTGGCTTGGCAGAATCCGCGCATGTATTTTGCCGGGTATCCGGACTTTCAGTCCGAAGAATGGGGCAGAATGTAGTCGTCGGGCTTCATTTGATGAATAGGATTTTAGTTTGAAAACGGTCCCGATTTCTTCATAAGGTACCTTAAAGAGGAACCTTTCTAAACTATATGGTAAATAGTTACTCTGTACCCTAGAGTTGTTTTTCGAAGGGAAATCGAAATATGAAAGCGCAACAATTCAACGTGGTTCGCGACGAACTCAAGAAAGCATTGAAGTCGAGAAAAGTGAAGTATGCCCGGCTCGCGAGAGAAATGGGATTAAGCGAATCGGGGGTGAAAAAGATGCTCAACGGCAAGGATCTTTCATTTAACAAGCTCAGCCAGATCTTAGCCGCTGCCGAAATTAGCGTGCCAGATTTTTTCCAGACCATGGGAGAGGGCTCGCCCCTGGAATTGCGGCTGACTGAGAAACAGGAAGAGTTTTTTCTTAAACATCCAAACTATTACAATTTCTTCCTCCAGCTACTCTCGGAAGAACTCGATTGGAAGACCTTGAAGAAGTTGCACGAGCTCACTCAGACCAGTGTCGACCGTTATCTGCTCAAATTGGATCAGCTAGGCCTCATCGAGCTTCACCCTGGAAACGAAGTTCATTCCAAGTATGCTGGGTGTGTCCGTCTCACTTTTGGAATGAAACTGGTAAAGGCTGTTGTGGATGCCAAACATCGAGCCTTTCTTGAGTTTGGCCACATTCCAAATGAGAGTTTCCGAGGGCGGAAACACTTGGCTCACGGAACATTGAAGGTGAAGCGTTCAACGGCTGAGGAATTTAACCGGGCAACAAGAGACTTGGTCAGCGAATACATGGTGCGGGCTCGACGGGAAGGAGTGATCGAGCCCAATGGCACACTTGAAGAGCTAGGCTTTCTATTTGTAGTGACCCCTACAGACGGTATGAATCCCGGTCCGGTACCCAATCTTTAGTGGGAGGGAATTGAACTTTCGAATTGGAGGTGGCGTCCGCGATAGAAGGATATCAATGACTTACCCTCCTTCTTGTCCTGATGGTAGGACAAGCAACTGCGTCAAAACAACTCTTTTCTCCACGAAAATACGCGGAGTTTGAAATGTCGGGAAATCTCGGGAAATGTCGCCTTCCAAAAAACGGAACAGAGCTCTCACTCTCCGACAATTCGTTAGTGTTATTACAAAGAGGCTCATGAGCGCCTCCAGCATTTGAAACGCATGCGAAATGTAGGAGCTGGATGCGGAAGGGCAGCATAGATGACGTTCTGGCCAAATTTACTCGCGTATTTCTTCCGCTCCTTTCTGCTAGCGATCCTAGCAGAAATTATCCTAGTTTCAGTTCCGTTCCTTCTCTTGCAAAAGCCAACAAGCAGGACCCCGTTTTTTGGGCTAACGGATATTAGGTTAAAGCGCTTTTCAGCAAGTGTTGAGTGCTTTATGTCTTCCACTACAATGGACTGAGTGGAAAAAATACACGCTGCGGCTTCCATAAACGGCACCCCGTGCCAGAAGCGATTGTAGATAAACTTCCATCCATTACAGGTGATCATCATCTTGGCGATGCTCCAAGTGAGTCATGGGATATGCCTCCAATGCCATAGTCACCACTGAAATGGTTGGATGCCTCGAGCCCTTTTATGTCGCTCTTGGCAGTTAGAACAAATCCAGCTTGCTCTAGAATTTGCCCTACCAAGGCCAGGACGTTCTTATTGGGAATCGCATCGGCAGTCATGAAGTTAGAATCCTTTGCTTATTTCTACCCATTTCGGGTCCAAGCGCGTTTTCATCAGCCATTAGGGAAAAACCTTTAGGCCCCATCCATTTTGTTTACTGTCTTTTTGGTAAAGCGAGCCGGTTATTAGATCCCACCAGCCGCACCGGTCTGGTTTTCCCTGTTTGTAGTATTGGTAAGTCATCGTTGCAAAAAAATCAGCAATCTGAAGCCCTATCGCATGTTCAGATCTGGCAAACTAAA
>CAYHTG010000099.1:0-2195 GCA_964359495.1 uncultured Candidatus Peribacteria bacterium | reverse complement strand
ACGAGCATGTTGTAGGTGCCGAGGACGTCGTAATAGTCGATACCAAGAGAGTCGACATCTCCGGAGTCTAAACTGCGGAGGGTGCGTTTGGTGGTGGGGAGGTAGCTTTCATCTATCAAGGTGTAGAAGTCCTCGTAGTAGTAGGAGATGTATTCATCGAGTGCGGGAGCGGAACCACTATGCTCGCTTGAGGAGGCTGCAAATTCATCGTAGAGAGTTTGAAGTTCTGCAGACTTGCCGTCCATGGTTTCTTCCATGTAGGCCGCTTCAATGAAATCTAAAATTTTCTCTGCTATTTCAAGGTCTTTGTTCATATTGTCGATTCCTACGCTGATGGGGTCGCTGGGATCCACTACCCAAGTATTGTAGCTGTCGAAAAGCGTGTCGATGTCATCGAGGAGCGCGTTGTGGAGATCGTAGTAAGCATCAATTTGGGCGTAAATTTCCTCCACCAGAACAAGAGCGGCTGCAAAGTTGTCGTCTTTATAATCTTGCGCGGTGACGTGTTTTCCAAGTTCTTTACAGAGGGACTGTGCTTCATCGGAAGTTGTAAAGATGGTCGCCGCTTGCGCCGAGAGGTCGGCACTTTCTTCCGCCGTGAGACCCACCGGGTTCATGGTGTCATTGTAGAGCGCGTCACGGTCGTAGAGGTCGTAGTAGCAGGTGAAGTAAGGTTCATAGCCATATGCTTCATAGTCGGGGATGGCGGTCTCGAAATAGTAGGTGTCGTCTTCCAGGTACTTGATTTGGGCGTGCACATCGTTGATGAGGTCGGTGTAGCGGTTGAGCGAGCCGGTGGCATTGGTGGGAGAAGTGGACCAGTAGTCATCGTAGCTGGTGTCGTAGTCGTAGCTGGCATCATCGCTACCGCCAAAAGGCCATTCCCAGAGTTTTTCGCAACCGGAAAGGAGGAGACTGGAAAGTAAGAAAAAGATTGCGAATGGATATTTTTTCATGGCGTTTTCCTTTAAGAGTGGATAAAGTTTGTATGCTTACTATACCCTCAAATGTCTGTTCGTCTAAGTGAAATTGATGCGCTGCGCGGGGTCGCGATTCTGGGAATGATTGTTTTCCACGCGGCCTTTGACATGAAGCTTTTGGGTATGCTGGATTTTGAGCCTTATGGCTGGCCGCTGATTATTTTTGTGAGGGCGATTCAGTTTTTATTTTTGGGATTGGTGGGAGTGAGTGTGGCGCTTTCTTCGAGGGGAATGAGGGGGCAAGTGAAGAGAGGTGTGTGGATTTTTTCGGCGGGTATGCTGGTGAGCTTTGCCACCCGGGTTTTGTTTTCGGAGGATTTTGTAAAGTTTGGAGTTTTGCATTTTATTGGAATTGTTGTACCCGTGGTGGCTTTGTTTAAAGGGCGGCCGATTGCGGCGCTAGGGATGGCGGGAGTGAGTTTTGCTCTCGGCGAGTATTTTTTGGGGATTTCGGTGGAAAGTGGGTGGCTGTTTCCTCTGGGACTTTTGGCGCCTGGGTTTTCTTCGCTCGACTATTTTCCGGTTTTTCCTTGGCTGGCTGTGCCCTTGGTGGGCTTGGTGGTGGGAGAGTATTTGTATGGGGGAAGGAAGCCGAGTCGATTGGAGGCTTTGGGGACCGTGCCCGGACTCGCGAGTATGGGAAGGCATTCCCTAGCCATTTATTTGTTGCATCAACCCATTCTTTACTTTAGCTTATGGGGGCTTTCCTCCTTTTATTAATAGCACTTCGTGCCTCATGAATGAAACAGGACGAAATCTCGCGCAAATGCTCAAAGGTGGTGTCATTATGGACGTGACGAACGTTGAACAAGCGAAAATCGCCGAAGCGGCAGGAGCCTGCGCGGTGATGGCTCTTGAACGAATACCGGCGGATATTCGCAGTGAAGGGGGCGTGGCTCGCATGAGTGATCCTGCCATGATTAAGGCAATTCAAGCGGTTGTTACTATTCCCGTGATGGCGAAAATTCGAATTGGTCATAGCGTGGAGGCACAGATTTTGGAAGCGCTCGACGTGGACTTTATTGATGAGAGTGAGGTTTTGACACCGGCCGACCCCTTTGCACACGTGTCAAAGGAGGTGTTTAAAATTCCTTTTGTGTGCGGAGCGCGGAATTTAGCGGAAGCATTAAGGCGGATTCAGGAGGGAGCTTCGATGATTCGAACGAAGGGCGAGGCGGGCACCGGAAATATTATCGAAGCGGTGCGGCATATTAA
>CAYHTG010000098.1:0-2212 GCA_964359495.1 uncultured Candidatus Peribacteria bacterium | reverse complement strand
AGTCGTCATCCTTGCTGTTGCCGCACCACTCAGGCGCGGACGGATTGATGGCGGCGTTGGTGTCGTCACAATCCACCCCCTTGTCACACCCCTTGCCGAACAAATCGCCATCTGCATCGGTACACGAGATGACGCAATCGGTGTCCTTCACACCGTCGCAGTCATCATCGACATCATTTCCACACGCTTCTGCCGTCGGAATCACTTCCCCACTGCAGGCTCCGAGCGAGCCACCACAGCAAGTCTGCGTACCGGACTTGCACTGACCAACGCCTGCCGTTCCTGCCGCACCGGAATAACAGGGCTCCGAAATCGTTCCGCCCGTTGCGTTCTCATCGACCACGCCGTCGCAGTCGTTGTCGAGCGCGTCGCACGTTTCCGTGCCAGGCACAACTTCGCCTGTGCAGATGGTTCCGAATGAACCATCCGAACAGGTCTGCGTACCAGACTTGCACTGACCAACCCCAGCCGTTCCGGCCGCACCGGTATAGCAGGTCTGCGTCAACGCCGTGCCCGCTGCATTCTCGTCCGTCGAATCATCGCAATCGTTGTCGAGCCCGTCACACGTTTCCGTGCCCGGCGTACCCGCAACTGCGTTACATTCCTCATTGAGCTTGTCCGCGCTACAGACGAACGTACCTGCTGTGGCGCATGCGCCGACACCAGACGTGCAGGGCTTCCCGACATCCGGATAGCTTTCATCGGTCGTACCGTCGCAATCGTTGTCCTTGCTGTCGCACACATCGTCCGTCGGAACAACTTCCCCAGCACAAGAACCATACGCTCCATCTGTGCAGGTCTTCGTTCCGGACGTGCACTCACCAACTCCCGCCGTTCCGGCCGCACCCGAATAGCATGGCTCGGTAAGCGCCGTTCCAGCCTGATTGTCATCAACCAAGCCGTTACAGTCGTTGTCCGATCCGTCGCACGTCTCAGGAGACGCAAGGAAGTAGGACTCCGTCACGCAATCCGTCTCTGCGCCATCTACGCAGTTCGCCACTGTGGTCTGACACTGGCCAGTGCCACAACTGGTATTGCCCAGGTTTTCATCCGTCGAACCATCGCAGTCGTTGTCCTTGTTGTCGCACATCTCCGTGTTCGGAAGTACTTGCTTCAAACAATCGGTGTACTTTCCACCGATGCACTTCTGAGTGCCCGCCTTACATTCGCCAACGTCCTTCGTGCCCGAGGGCCCGAAGTAACACGCCGTCGAGGCGCCGTTCTCCGCACAATCTGCACCAGGAACACCCGGCTCGAGCGCACTGCTCTGGAAGCCCGTTGTCTTCTCGTCCGAATTGAGCGGCTGATCCGCGCATCCGACCGCCATCACGACCGACAGACATAGCAAATACGAAAGATTTCGCATCGCAACCTCCCTTTAGGAGTTTAAGGAACCTCGTTGCGTTTCGACATCGAAGCACAACGTTGTTCGCATTCAACCACTATCTTCAATCTTTGTCAAGCTCACACCATTTATAGGAGATTTGTTCAGAATCCATTATCATTTGAAATTTTATATTTTTACTAAAATTAGAGTAATTATTTCACATACAACTCACCATACGATCAATCTAACACACCGTACCTAACACCATAGGCATTTTGAAAAAAGACATAGGTGTCTGACCAACTCGCAAAGGAATTTTGCCATTTTGTAGTGTATAAGTTGGTGCACTTGATTGGACAGGAATATTTATGCGCGCTGGCAAACTTGCTGCAGTATGAACTGTATGTGCACCAAATCGCGAACCGAGCATATCGATGGCTGCATATAATTTTTGCATACGTTCGATGTGTACCACTGATTCAAACAATGAAATTTGTGTAGGTTGATACTCGCGTAAATTTGCAAGAACAATTCCTGTTGCACGATATGTTTCTCCATCGTCCCATATTGCATCAAATAATTGTTGAACCGAATTGATCAGCTCATTCGGGTGACACGATGCGCGCGTGACTTTTGCTTTGAAACCTTGTGTAACAAAATTTTTGGTTTTCAACATTACCACTACTTCCATCGCGCCCAATCCATAGCGACGCGCTTTTGCGCACGCGCCTTCGAGATTTTTTATCACTTCCGACCACACATAAGAGCGGTCTGAAGATGACGGTACAAACGTATATGTTTTTGATATGGAAACATAACTGGTTTTTTCTTCTGGGACCACAGGAAAGACAGAAACACCGCGAAGTTCTTGATGAAGTTCTTGAA
>CAYHTG010000097.1:0-2235 GCA_964359495.1 uncultured Candidatus Peribacteria bacterium | reverse complement strand
CGCTTCCTAACCGGTATTACCAAACCCCCATCACACTGGGAGAAATCTTTGCTCCGTTGTATTCGAGTTCAAAATGGAGGTGAATTCCGGTCACTCCATAAACCAGTCCGGTATTACCCATTTTTCCGATTACCTGCCCTTGTTCCACGTAATCGCCCTCATTCACATAAAGCACTGCCATGTGCGCGTAGTGTGTGCGGTAGCCGTTCCCATGGTCTATCCAAATATTGTTTCCATATCCACGGTCCCATTCCCCGGAGAGGGAATGCACTACGGTTCCCGAAGATGAGGCCAAAATGGGAGGTTGGCTGCGATCCGCCACATCGTAAGCGTAGTGTCCGCCACGGTAACCTTGCGTGATGATTCCTTGAGTCGGGCGAATCCATCCTTCGGCGCTGGGAACAATGTCATACTGGAGAACGGAAGGTAAAGAATAACTCGTTGTAGTGGTTCCACCACTGGAATTTGTCGCGGCAACATAAATAACGGCGGGACGTCCCCCAACAATGAAAATCTCCTCTCCTTCCACGAGCTGGCTGTCGTCCACCACTTCATTGAATTCTTTTGTTTTTTCCAGATCCCCTTTGTATTTATCCATGAGCGCCACGAGCGTGCTGCCCGATTCCACTTTTGCATAGAATCCATCTTTGGGTGGAATGGACAAAACTTGTCCCACTTTGAGCAATTCCCCGCTTCCAATGGTGGGATTGGCATACTTAATGGAAGAGGCGGAAAGCCCATAACGGTAGGCAATCACCGAAAGAGAATCACCCTCAAGAACCGTGTATTCTTCGCGCTCGGTCCGATTTTGACTGAAGGTGGTTTCTCCCTCGAGAGGCATGTTTTTAATGATGTAGCCTTCTTCGTCGGTGATGTAGGCTTCACTGATTTCCAGAGAGAGGTACTCTTTTCCATAACCTTCCCCTCCACCTTGAGCACTGGTGATGTTGACCGAATTGAGGAGGAGCATGGCCAAACTGAACAAAGCCACCTGAGTGTAGAGGCGTTTGGGGGCGGGCACCCCATCGAGAGGATGCATAAACTGGGAAAGTCGCTTCCCTGAAGGCAAGAGGAAAAGAGCTGTCTTCATAAGACCACGCTTTGTATAGAACCAAACCTGTCCGGGGAAAGTTTGATAATGACCCTCGAAGAGCTTGTGATGTCGCTCCTTTTTTGCCTCTACGTTGACTTTACTCATCTTGTGAAGTCTCCCATAAACTGACCCTTGGGTCAAGGGGGCCTGGGGCGCTATACTGAGCCCATGAATCGCATTCACACTCTGTCCGATGAACTCATCAGTCAAATTGCCGCGGGCGAGGTGATTGAACGTCCGGCTTCTTGCGTGAAGGAGCTGGTGGAAAATAGTATAGACGCGGGGGCGACTCAAATTTCAGTGGAGGTGGAAGCGGGCGGGCTGGAAAAAATTCGCATTGTGGATGATGGCCATGGCATGGGCCCTGAAGATGCGGCTTTGGCTTTTGCTCGGCACGCGACGAGTAAGGTGGCGAGTTTGGAGGACTTGTTTCAAATCCGAACTCTGGGATTTCGCGGGGAGGCTCTCGCGAGTATAGCCAGCATTGCTCATGTGACTTTGAAAACGCGGCAAGCGGAGGATAGAGTGGGTGCAGTGGTAGAGGTGGATGGAGGAAAGAGTTTGCCGGTGGAGGCGAGTGCTTGTGACGTGGGGACCGACGTTTTGGTGCAGGGGCTTTTTTCACATCCACCGGCTCGGAAAAAATACATGAAAACGGAGCGGACGGAGTACGGGCATATTTTTGATCTGTTGATAGGAATTGCGCTCGCCCAACCTGCGGTTGGGCTTCGCTTGATGCGTGACACGGAAAAGATTTTCGATTTGCCCCCTAATCAAACCCTCAAAGAACGCGTGCGAACTTTGTTCGGTGGCGGCGTGGCGGATGCTTTGATCCCACTGACTTACCAACAATCGAACTTAATGATTTCCGGTTTTATAGGAAAGCCGGAGCTCGCGCGCAGTGGAAAAAAATATCAATTTTTGTTTGTGAATGGCCGTAGTGTGCAAGATCGTCTTATCTCCCATGCCGTTAAGGAAGCTTTTCATTCCCTCCTGATGCACGAGAAATATCCTTGGTACCTCTTGGACATAGCCATTGACCCGGCTTTGGTGGACGTGAATGTGCATCCTCGCAAATGGGAAGTGAAATTTGTGAACACCCAGGAAATGTATCGGGCCGTTTTTGGAGCGGCGAAGCATGC
>CAYHTG010000096.1:0-2241 GCA_964359495.1 uncultured Candidatus Peribacteria bacterium | reverse complement strand
TGTTTAATTTGGTCATACTTTATATGGTTATATTATGCTTTGCAATAGTTTTCTTTGGTTTTGTTAAAATAACTAAGTTTTGTTTAGTTCTTGTTTAGTTTATACAGTTTTAATGATTTTAATTAAATTCTAGTACTTTTTATTATAGTTTATTCAATTTTACTTAGTTTAATTGAATCTAATTAAACTTTTTTCAATAATTTGTTGACATCAAAAAACCATTGATCAGATTGGGAATGGGGTGTTGTAGCACATCCAACAGCAGGAAAGGTCATTTGCCACTTTTAAAAAAAATCTTTAAAGGTTATAGTAGGTTACGTTAAAATTTCTTATTCTGACTATGTTTAAATTTGAAAGAAAATACGCTGGCAAATGGGTAGCCATCAATAATAGTTCAATCGTAGAGAGCGATTGCAGTTTGAAGAAGTTGTACAAAAAAATTGAAAATAGGAACGACGAGGAATCATTACGATTTACGCTTGTGCCAAAAACTTGTATATCTGGATGAAATGAACTTCCCTTATATCGAAGACTTGGGTTTAGAGGAAGAGCGTATTTTTCGACCCATGCTCCCTGTTACTTTTAGGGCAAATGGGGAGTCATTCAAATCCTATGCTCTGGTTGATTCGGGTTCCGACTATACTATTTTACCGATTGAAATTGCAGGCGTATTGAAGCTTAAACTTTCAGTTGATAGGCAATTCCGTCTTCAAGCAGCAGGAGGGAATATTTTCAGGATCTATAAATCACCACAGAAAGTTGAACAAGCTATTGAGAAAAAAGGCTTTCGCCCAAGGAAATTTTCTTCTTACATTTACTTTGCTGAATCCGGCAGCGCAATTTTACTCGGCCAAAAGGGTTTCCTGGACCAGCTCAATGTGAAACTTAAGGGACCTGAAAAAGTGTTTGAAGTTATGAACTAAAGCGAAATCAATGGGTCTGGTTTAGCCTTATCATATGTTTTGCCGCAAAGTACTCTAAGGAATGAGATGTCATCATCAATAAGATTCCGGCCTGAATCACCCAGAAGGGATCGAGGAAAAGAGTGAGAGCACCCATCGCTAAGATTCCGGAAATTCGCGCGAATGTAATGAGGCAATCTCGGTACAGCATGCCTGGGTAGAACTCGGTTTCGCCGAGTAGCTCCATGGAGTGCAGATCGATGACATGTTGCGAGACACGATGAATCGGATGAATGAGAACCAGCAGCAGTGAATAGATCATATAAATGTAAATGCTGGAATCCCAAAAACTCAAAAGTGCCACGTCGAGGACCAGGAAAAAAGTAGCCCAGCCCATGATTTTGACTCGGTTGCCCTCGTGCCTTTGATGAGCAAGAAAAATGACAGCCAGAACGGAAAGTACACCCACCATCGCCTGAAAGAGACCCAAGTTGATTACATTTTTGAGACTGGCTATCATAATCGAAGGCATCACAATGACGCGTACTCCCCAGGCCATGGCGCTTAAGAAAATGTAAGGGCGGATGGTTTTGAGCGTCCCACTAAAGAACAAACGTTTTGCTTCAGTCCCGCTTATTCGGGGTGGCACGAAATCGGGCAGGCGGAAAACGAAAGGTAAGCAAAGCAGGTAAACAAAAGGTAAAATCCAGAAGAGGAGTTCAAAGGTTTCCACATGAAAAACCTCTTCCGAAAGATAGAAACTGAAGGTGGCCACGAGGGGTGAAAAAATGGCCAAGACTTGAGCCCCCGCGCTGACCATGGAAGAGTAGAAATCCCGATTTTTTTGATTGGTGGTGAGCATTTCATAGCCGTGAACGCCCACCCAAAAGATGCCAAAACCCAGTCCGTTCAATCCTGCGAAAAGGAGAAGAAAAGCAAAATCGTGAGGAAAAATGAGAAGGCTCACAAAAGAAAGCACATAGACCCCAAAGGCACGCAAGTAATTCAAGCGGAGCGAAATTTGCAGCTGAGCCATGACTAGTCCCCACAGATCGAAACCCACAAAAATGGCGAGGAAGAACACGACGTTGTAAATCACCAAACCCATGAGGGACTGGGTCTGCAAAAATACAAATACATTGAGGAACAAGTTCACAATGAGCTGTGAAAACTCATAAACCCAAAAAAGGTAGACCATGGCCTTGGGTGCAGCGGGTAGAGCGCGAAATCGATTGAGGGTTTTGGAAAACATGCGAACTAGTTAAATCCCCATCTTCTTCTTAAGCCACACGCCCGTGTAGGAGGTTTTGACTTTGGCGACTTCTTCGGGGGTGCCGGT
>CAYHTG010000095.1:0-2403 GCA_964359495.1 uncultured Candidatus Peribacteria bacterium | reverse complement strand
TTGACCTTACTTGGGACGGTAGTACACTCAAATTGTACGTTGATTGCGCGCAGTTGGCATCAGGTTCATATACTACTGCTCCTTCCATTGCGTCTTCTGATGTAATGGAGATTGGCGTTCTTTCATCAGACAGACAGTTGAACGGCTTACTTGACGACTTCGCCATCTTCCCCACTGCCCTTTCGGCTCAAGAGATTTATTCTATTTACAAATCCAATGCCCCGATTCAGACCGAGGATAAGTCTTCGGTTTTAGCCGCCTCAGAAATCTTTCCTATAACCAGCGGCGGCGTTTCTAAACTCATCCTCGCCGGAAGTGTTGCGGGCAATGTGGGAGTGGGCACCACTAATCCCCTACAGAAGCTTCATGTGGAGGGACAGTGCGTGGCGGCCGGAACGTTGATCCGTCGACGCAAGAAAAAGAAAAGAGGCAATGGGGAGGAAGACGAATGGGATGATATACCAGTGGAAGACATTCAACCAGAAGATGAAATTCTTTCTCTCAATGAAGCAACCGGAAAATTTGAATGGCAAATGGTGGAAAAGACCATGAACAAAGGAATACAGACCAGTTACGAATTAACTACGGAAAGCGGAAAAAGGATTGAAACTACGGCCAATCACCCGTACTTAGCGAGACTATTTGAGCAGAGCAAAAGCCAAAATAAAAGCAATGATAGCCAAACCAAATGCAATAGCGGCTCTTGTATTAACATCAATCAAAAAATCATTACTAGTATTAAAAACTTTCATAATAATTTACGTAACTTAAAAGCAACAATCAATGACACTATAGCAAATAAAATATCGGCTGTCAATATGAAGAAATTAGATTTTTTACGCACTGAAAACGTTGGAGAGATAATAAAGACAATTCCAAACCAACCGGCTGATAAATTTACGAATAGATCTGAAAAAATTAAAACTAAAGAAGAATCAAGCTTCATAGCTTTTAATTTAACAAACGGGTTTGATAAAGTCAACGGCCAATGGCTTGCCATGAGCGAAGCCGAATGGACTAAAGTCATCAATTTGGATGAAGGCGATGAAATCTCCACCATTGACGGTTTTGAAAAAATCACGTCTATCAAAATCACCAAGCGTCAACAAATGTATGATTTACAAATTGAAAATACCCACAACTTCGTGGCCGGGCATTATGTGAATACTAGAACAGGCAAAGCCTTGAGGCAACCAGAAGAAAAAGCAATACAAAAAATTGGTGAAGAATTATTTGTGAGAGGATTTTTTGATATCTTTGCCGAAAGCGATGTAAAGCAAAAGAAAAGCAATCGCAATAAGGGCGCCGGCAGCGTAACCTCGATTAATGAACTCATTAAGTTGGTTAAGATTCATGATCTATGGGCAAAAAAAACTGCTAATAATAACATTATTGTAAAAAACGATAAACTTATTGTCAAGTTGAATAATGATTTAGAGGTCAAGAGACCAATTACCGAAGCCGCTGCTAAATCTGATGAGATTGATGAGAAAACTCCTAATGTTTTTGGGGAAGAAATAATCTCTTTCATCAACAAAAGATTACAAGAATTGGGAACAACTGTCAAGTTCAATGACCTCAAGGATTTGGAATATGGCGGCATCGTCGCCCACAACACCTACATTTCCGGCAACGTCGGCATCGGGACGACCAGTCCCGGAAGTAAACTAGCAATCAAACAGACTGGTTTAACGAATAGTCAGCTTTTGACTTTGCAGGATGATGGGACAAGCGGAATAACGAATGGTGAATTGTTTTTTGATAATACTGGGACAGGCGGCATTGACTTTGGAGTCGGTCATATCCTAAACAATACTAGTTTTGCAATTAGGGATTTAACAAACACAGGGTCGCCGTATCGGGTCGTGATAGATACGAACGGCAACGTCGGCATCGGGACGACTGCACCGGGGGCAAACTTGGATATACAGCGTGTTGCTGGCGATAGCAGCGATATTTTAAGGATTGGAAGCAATCAGAATTTCTATTTTGGATTTGCCAGAAACAACTCAACAGGTGCATTGAGTATCCAAGGTAATCAAACTGGTAATAATAATATTGTGTTAGCTCCAACGAGCGGCAACGTCGGCATCGGGACGACGGGGCAAGGGGCGAAGTTACATGTTGTGACTGATGGTAATGGGATGAGAATAGAGCGTGCTAACGGGGACAGTTCTGGAACAGCATTGTATCTGGAAAATAGCGCGGGGAATAGTAATTATATTGCCAATGATAATTCCGGGAATTTCTTCTTTACTACGCCAGGGGCGTCAAATGCAGTCACAATATTAAACGGCGGCAACGTCGGCATCGGGACGACGGGACCAAATAACTTATTAACCTTACGAAAAGATGCTACCAGCACTCTTGGTCCTACTTTAAGACTTGAGAATCAAAGTGGCG
>CAYHTG010000094.1:0-2505 GCA_964359495.1 uncultured Candidatus Peribacteria bacterium | reverse complement strand
TCTTACCTTATTATTAGGGTCGCTTTTTATAACCAAACCTGTTTGCTCACCATTCAAACGACGATGGGCAAGGCTTTTCCCGCGCTCTATCCCTATTGTGGGACTTAAAGGAGTGGACTGAAAATCCTTGCCAATATTTTTAAACTCTGTGTCTATGCCTTTGGCGTTAAAGATATATTCTCCTGACTGCCAATGGCCGCCTTTATTCTCCACAGCTTGCCCAAACATAAGCACATCCGTAGCATCCTGCGCAGTAACTCTCCACCCACCTTTAACCTGCTTAGAATCCGCTTTAGTTCTAAGGCTGGAGCCACTAAAAAGATCGGGTTGAGCAATTGAACACATGTCACCTTGGGCTTCCTGAGAATAAAAAAATGGCTGATTTGACTTTAAATACCTTCCATAGGCTTTTTTAGGATCTACCCAGCCACCGTCAGCCTTAAGAAATGTTATGCCTAATTCTCCCGCTATTTCTTGTCCTGCTGCTTTTCCTTTGCCGGGAATGCCCAAAGGATGGAATTCCGGGCCTTCAAATTGGAGGGTAGAAATCCCATCGGGGTTTGAAATTATCCCTCCTATAATTTTAGAATCTTTAGTATTAAAGTAAACCGCTGCCCCTACCTCTGAATATTTCCCGATATTATTATCAAAACGTATGCCTATTTCTTTATCCACAGAAAGTGCCCCCGTTATCTTTTCATCTGTCTTAACAGAAGTAAAAACATATAACCTGGGATCAACGATGGTTGTTTTTCCATTAGGATCTGTTGCCCCAATTATTTTATTATGGCCTATTTTATTGAATACACTGGTGGGAACTGGAATAAAAGGAACATTCTTATGCGCCTCAGGAGACATCAATAAATCAGGATTGATCCCATATTCCGATAGTTTACCGTAAGGGACAGGGTCTTGTTGTTTAATTTTGCCGCCGATTATATTCTCTCCGGATATCAGTTCTCTTATCTCATACTTATCACTATCCCCTAACTGAGCAACGCTTTTATAAACAACTCCATCTTTACCAATAAAATCTATCTGATTTAAGTCAGGGTAAAACCTAATACCTTCTTTACCTTCTTTAGCCCCAGCAGTACTCACGTAGGTGTCGCCATCTGTATAGGGATAAAGGGCAAAGGGCTGTTGGCTATTATCAATCAACATACTTTGGCCTTTGCCAACTGTAATATCAATATTTTGATTTACCATATCGGCATTGCCTTTTAGCGTAAGATTTGCCCCTTCTTCAACTTTTATGTTAACGTTACTATTTATGATTTGGGAATTGCCCTCGGAATTTATGGTAGCGCCTTTACCTATGTCTATATTAACGTTTGAGGGATCAGCAAAACTTTTACCATTGTTAAGGTATTCCCCTTGATTGTTTATCCTTACTTTTGTAGGATCGTCCTTAGGTATCTCCAAGCTGCCTTGGCCGGTAATGGGATTTCCGGTTGTTACTACATCCGGCTGCCAATCTGGCTTGGGAGTTATATCATTGCTGTAATAAAGTTTTTTATCTTGAAAATACGCGTTTACCTCCGCGTATTCAGTGGGTTGCCTTAGTTGGTCTTCATATTTAAGAATCGCTTCTGCTTGTTTATCTCCTGTGTCAAACTGCGCAGCCAATTGGACTTGCGTAGGGCCGCCGTTTCGGGGTTTATAATTATTTACTCTCTTCTCTAAATCTGGGGGTAGTTCAATGTCCGAAGTCAATGAGCCTTCCCCTGGACGACTTCCTAAGATTTGTTTTTTAAGGTCTTGCAAGCTTGACACAGAATTTATTTTAGTAAGTTTCGGGTCAATAGTAACTCCGTTTATATTGTTTTCTGGGCTCACCTTCAAGCTCTGAGAATTACTCATTGTTGTGTTATTTCCAAGCTTATGATTGGACAAAAACTTATTTACCTTTTCATTGCTGACATTTTCATAATCTAATATTTTCTTTCCGCTTTCTTCATTAAATATCACAAGATCACCCGTATTCTGTCCGCGATACGGAATATTTACCGCTGTTTCTCTGGGCCTATCGTATACATGCGCAGGCCCACTTTCAGAAATCGGCGCGGTCTTATATATTTTAATAGCATCCCAGTTCACATTACGAGAAGTAATAGGAATAACTAAATCTTTACGTACCCCTGGTACCAAAATATCATATGCTTGAGAGCTCTCCGGAATAAATGAGTTTTTATTGCTATCAGCCATAATCTTATATTTAGAGCGCGCAATAACATTATCTCGCATTTGAGCGTAGGCTGTCACATCCCTGCCCACTTCTTCTCTTTTGCCGTCTTGGCCTATGCTGTAATGAATTAGCTCCTCCTGAAGCACTTTCCCTGCTTTATTATCAACCCTTACCAAATGACGCAGCGTATTGTCATCTGCCGGCGAGAACCCCACATAGGTATAATCATCGCCTCTATTAATCTTCACACTATCCAAATCTACGCCGGAAGAATTGGGAATTTTTATATACGACAGTCCTATCTCAATGCTTAACCC
>CAYHTG010000093.1:0-2610 GCA_964359495.1 uncultured Candidatus Peribacteria bacterium | reverse complement strand
CCGCCAAAACCTCCACCCCCTCCCCCACTTTTTTGATTTTCGGCGCACGAATAAAGTGCCCGGCCGGCGCTACGAAACTCGCGCTCTGCCTCCCATAGGCATTCCGCTGCACCTCCACATCAAGCAGCCCATAGCGCGCCAGCAGAATAAGCCCCGCGCAAGTTCCATAGATTTTCAAATCGGGCGCCTTCGCCTTGAGCCACTCATCAAACCCATATTTTTTCATAAAAAGGCCCATCACTGTACTTTCCCCGCCCGGAATAATAAAACCCGTGAGCCCTTCCGTGTCTTTGAGGGTCCGCACCTGTTTATGAGGCAGCCCGAGCTTGTCCAAAATCTGCTCGTGCTCCAGAAAGTCCCCTTGAATGGCTAGAATTCCAATCACGAGCCCAGTATAACCCACGACCTTTCAAAACCAAAATGGCTTTCTTGAGCCATTGGTTCGGCCAAAAAGTCCGCCCGGGCGGACTAGCCACACTCCCTCATAATCATAAAAGTAAATTTTGATACATTGTAACAATTTTTACTTTTTTAAAATTTCCTCGTGGTAGAATCCACCTATGAAACTCCATCCACTTACCAAGCTCGTTTCACAACTCAGTCACCCGGTGCTGATTTTTCCCGTCTGCATAATTTTGTTATTTGGAGTCGAGCAAGCCTGGGTGCCTTTAGTCGTTGTACTTGGGCTTTCTTTTGGCCTACCCTTCTTGTTTTTCCTGTGGCTTTTCTTCTCAAAAAAGATCAGTGATTTTGACGTAAGCCAGCGGAAACAACGATATCCCCTCTATGCATTCTGCCTCCTGGGAATGATGACCTCTCTAGCTTTCTTGTACTTTTCTGAATCAACTTTCCTGTTTTATGAATTCCTTCGTCTACTTCTATTGGCTGTCGTTATTGTCTGCGTAAATTTCAAAATCAAAGTGAGCGTCCACACGGCGATGGTAAGCATCCTCACTATTCTACTGGTTGGATACTACGAGTGGAGCCCCTGGATTTTTCTTATAATCCCGATCGTGGCTGCTTCGAGACTCATTTTAAAACGCCATTCTTGGTTAGAAGTGGCTCTAGGGGTTTTACTCCCATTTTTGTTTTACTTCATCCGATAAATAGTCGCCTTCCCCTTCCCAACCATTTCAATAAGCCCTACGTCGATCAAGCGGTTGAAGTCCTGATTACGTGTCGGCTTTTTCCTCTCGGTTAAAGTGGCATAGAGACTGTCTGTAATAAAGTCGTGATTTTTTAAGTAGTTCAAAATCTTTTGATGATGCGATTTTAAGATGGTACTCGGCGTAATACTTTTTTGGCTAAGTATTTTAGATACTCTTAGAAGTTCATCAATAATCCCATCTGTAAAATATTCAAGCCACGGTGTGAAATCTATATCTTTGCACTCATCATAATAGTTTCCCTTAACGCCCACCTTCTCAAAGTATTTAGTGACATTCTGGTTGTAGTAGTTTTCAAAACTAAAGAGCTTAAATGTATTGAGCCCCATCGCAGACAAGAGCACCTTTGTTGCGAGTCGTACGGTTCTTCCATTTCCATCCATAAAAGGGTGAATGACTACAAATTGTTTATGGAAAATGCCTGCGAGAATCAACGGGTCAACTTTTTTCTGGTTTTTATAGACGAAATCAAATAGATCTTGCATCAAAGTGCTCATATTTTGATGGTCTGGTGGCCAGTAGACCGTTCTTCTTAACTGAGGATCATTCACAAAAACCGCTTCCTGACGAATTTTACCTGAACGCGAAGGGGGCAAAAGACCCTGTACAACGGTTTTATGAACATCGAGGATAAGCTTTAGGTCAAATTTTTGATTCTTTTTTTCCAAAAGTGCGTCAAGCCAAATCAACGCTTTATTGTAGTTAAGAACTTCACGCTCACTATCTCGAAGCTGCCTGGGATGATTTTTTAAAAGTATCTTCACGTCTGTCAAAGGCAAGGGATTCCCCTCAATACTCGTGGAAGCGTAAGCCGAAACTTCATGTGCACTTTTAAGTAACTCCATAAGCACCACCTTAGGAAAAGGCCTGCTATTCAACTCAAAAATCAAGGTGGTGATTTTTTTAATATTCTCCAGCAGTTTTGCGGAAATAAGATATTTTGGCTCAAACATAATCTTCTTTGTGTAGACGTATTATAGACGATTCGTAGACGATTTTACAGCTCAATTCCCCCGCTCCTGCATCCTGACCACCCCCTCGCCAATCTCCAAACCCGGCATCGCCGCGCCTAGCCCCTCCGAAATCTCCGCCAAGCGCGCCGGATCCTGCCAATGAATCACCGCTTCCACCACCGCGTGTGCCATTCGTGCCGGGTCCGATGATTTAAAAATTCCGCTTCCTACAAAAACCCCATCACAGCCCAACTGCATACACAGGGCCGCATCCGCCGGAGTCGCAATACCTCCCGCCGCAAAATTAACTACGGGCAGACGCTTCAACTCACGCACCTCCTCCAAAATAGCCACCGAAACTCGATACTCCTCGGCCAATCTCACCAACTCTTCTTCAGCCAAGCCCCCCAAAGCCGCAATCTCCGCCGCAATCGTCTTAATATGCCGCACCGCTTCGATAATATTTCCGGTGCCCGCCTCGCCCTTCGTTC
>CAYHTG010000092.1:0-2660 GCA_964359495.1 uncultured Candidatus Peribacteria bacterium | reverse complement strand
GATATTCTCTTTGATTTAGACATCATTCATTATCTTATTTTTGGGGAATATATCACTTATCCGGATCGAAGTGGAGATGCACCGGTGAACTTGGCCGAGGATTCTTCCGAAGCCTTGGATTTTTCTGATGAAATCAGTGTGCCGGAGGAAGCAGTGGCACTTGCGGAAGAAACCGAATCGGAAACTGAAAGTTCTGAATCTATAGATCCATATACCTGTTTGGAAAGTGACGCTATTCTCGCCGCTTTGGAAGAGTATTCTGAAAATCCTCCTGAAGTCGCCGAAGTGGAAATTGAGGAAGAATCGACTATTGACTATGACATTGGCGAGGATGAAGCGGAGGCAAAAAGTGATGATGATGATGATGATGATGAAGACGAGGGAGAGGAACCTGCATCTGACGGTGCAGTGGACGTAGGCGCCGCCATGGAAGAACTCGACAGTTTTATTACAGCTTTGGAAGGTACCGGCGGAGATTGGACACGCGCTCTTCCTTGTGATGACACTTTCTGCATCACCGTGGAGTTTATTACCGAAACCGATGACCCTACGGTGGAGTATGAAACCAGCGATAACTGCATTGCGTGTCATGTGGCTTACATCAGTAAGCGCATGCAAGAAACCATAAGTAAGAGTTTGGTCCCCAGCAAAATTACGATGAACTGGTTTGAGGATGCCACGTGTAAGGAAGTGGGAAGCGCTATCAATTTAGATCTCAATATTTACCTCATAAAAAAACCAATCGACCTTGATCCCGGAGATGACCTCGATACCATTCCCGAGAACGACTCGGAGGGCTTAAAAACAGACCTTGCAAATATAGGGGCAATCTACCTGGGAGACATCAAAAAAACAGCTCTGGGCGAAACCTTGGGAGACAAAGTTTGCAAATCAATTCTGAGCCTTAATGAAACCGGCGATTTTAGCAGTCCCATTGATGAGCTTTTGGGCCAATGTCAGGATGCCGCCGACCAAATAAAAGTCGATACGGCTGCTGTTTATGAAGAATTCGTGTACAACGCCGCTGCGAAACCCGCCAGCGATCTTTATGGCCAAGTTTCCGCTGAACTGTATTCCATGATGCTTCAATTTAAGAATTTCCAGCAAGGCTTGAAAGACACCTATGAAAGTAAGAACGCCCCTCTCCCCGCCCTTATTTCTAGAAAATACTGCCCATGAAAAAATTGCGACTCTTCATCTACACGGCTTTATTCTCCTTAGGACTCTTGGTGCCTTTGCTCAGCCAAGCAGTGGAAACTTTAGAGGTCAATAGTTGCGGAGGCGAATATTACGCGTTTATTGCAACGGTACGGAATGAAGAAACTCGCGGACAAACTATAATTGATGCTTTTACGCTTCCCCTGTGCCAGCTGAGCGACATCATGGATCTGGATGAAGAATTGGATGAACTCAAAGATGCTTTCCGCAGCGCGGCCTTTAATTGTGAGAGCCTGACTACCTATAAGTTGCAATTTCGTGAGATTTTGATGGAGCAATACTTCATTCGGAACGCGCAACCTTCCCCTTCCGGTGTAATTAATAAAAAAGATGCGAAAGAATATGACGAACTGAAGCCTGAACTCCTTGCACGGCTACGCGAAAAAATGATTAAAGTTTTTGTGACGGACGATTCTTGGCTCTCACAAGATACCTTCGATGAGTATTTCACCAATTGGAGTGCCCAATACGATGACCGCATTGCAGACTACAATAGTTGTAAGGAAGGACCCTGGGCCGAGCTCACCGAAACATGGACCAGTTTTGTGGACACCTTGTCCGAGCTGAGTATTGAGATCGACGAACCCGAATTAAAATCATTTAAAGAAATTGTTACCCCAAAAACCGAGGTGGATGCGGATCAAGACATGAGTGCACTTGGAAAAGGCATCATCGACGCTTATGAATATGCCAAAAATCTTGGTAATAAAGAGAAGGCTGAAATTGAAGCCCCCCCTACGATTAGCGATCTTTCTTCGTCCGATGTGCCTCCCACTATTTATAGTTTCCTTGAAGATTTAGGGATGGGCGAACGGCTTTACGAGATTGAAAATAGGGGCGCTGATCGAATGGGAAAATATAAGATGATGTATGGATTCGGCGGCGCGGTGGCGACTACGGATATGCAAGGGGTCTTGCATCAGCTCAATCTGGTTTTAGAGGAAAGCAACGCCAAAGATTTTCCGAACATTTTGACGGCCGCTGCACAAGTTTCCGATAAACAATGCAACTAGCGAGACAGTAGTGAAAAGAAGGTGTGCTTCTTTTTGAGCAGCGGTTTTACTTTCACTTCCTGCTCCACACTGCTCCGCGCAACTCCCAAGTCTACCATGCAATAAGGACAGAGGTCCTTTTTGAGGGAGATGAGTTTGCCACAAGAGAAACAATTGAAGAGCATGGCGTGGAGGGGAAAGGGGGATAGATTATTTAGGACGAGGACTGCTTTTTCAGAAATTCCGTCAAGTCTTCTTCTTTGATTCGGTAGACTCGGCCGAATTTCACACTTTTTAGTTTTTTCTCACGAATGAGCTTCAGTACGGTCAAGTGATGGAGCTGCAGGGCTTCAGCGACTTCTTGCGGAGTCAGCAGCCTCGTTATCATTTAATCATGTTTAATTTGGTCATACTTTATATGGTTATATTATGCTTTGCAATAGTTTTCTT
>CAYHTG010000091.1:0-2670 GCA_964359495.1 uncultured Candidatus Peribacteria bacterium | reverse complement strand
TTTATTTAATTCGGCAACAATATCACTGATGTTCCATTTCAAAATTGACGCTCCATTTTCTATCAAAGGAGCTGGAACAATATGATTCTCGTTCTTGTAGATCCGCACACCAAACACTTTTTTATCTAAACTATAAGCAGTATTTAATTCCCATAAAACAGCCTCTCTCTTATGGACTCTCTGAAAAACGCGGTCTCTGCGGGAGCCGTATGAAATTTGAGTCAATTTTTGGCTTTCAATACTCAGGATGAGTTCTTTTATTTGTTTTTGTGAGTGTTTTTCTAGGATTCAGACACAATCCACTCTCTTCACGCACTGCAAAGTAGCTTCCTTCTCACCTTGAAGAGATTTATGAGAGCAAAGAGACTGAACATTTGCATGGTATTTTTGTGCAGACCACGGTACCGCACTTTTTCGTACTTCCACTGGCAGTTGAGTACCTGGAATGGATGCTCAACTTTAGACCTCACCGAAGATAGTTTTTTATTTCGTTTCTTTTGTGAAGAGGACAGTGGATGTCCTCTTTTCCCTCGGTCCAAAACTCCCCAGAAAATTCCCTCTGCTCTGGCTGCATGTTTTGCCTTTTGGTCATAGTACCCTTTGTCTCCGAACTTCCTATTCTCTTCGCCATGCCAAAGTTGCACAGTGACGGCGTTGTTATGAACCTTTGCCGTGCTTGTTTTCAAGGTATGTACCAAACCACTTTTATCATCCACTCCAACATGCGCCTTCATGCCAAAAAACCAGTCATTGCCTTTTTTCGTTGAGCTCATTTCAGGGTCTCTTTTCTTGGCTTTATTTTTTGTGCTTGAAGGCGCTTTGATGATGGTTGCGTCTACAATCGTTCCCTCCTTCATCATAAGACCTTTCTCTTCCAAGATTTGGTTCACCACTTCAAAAAATCTTTTCTGAAGACTGTGTGTTTCCAATAAGTGACGAAAATTGAGTATCGTCGTTTCATCTGGAACACTTTCAGAAAGAAGATCCATTCCCAGGAATTTCTGGAAAGAATTTCGGTCATAAATCGCTTCCTCGGCTCCTGGATCACTCAGGTTATACCACTGCTGCAAAAAATAAATCTTCAGCATGAGCATCACTTCTTTTCGGTTCCTGCCAGTTTCTTTTTTTTCGTAATGGGGCAAAATTTCTTCCAGCAATTTTGCCCAAGGGATGACTCCGTTCATTTCATCCAAAAACCGTTCGCAACGAAGTTTCTTATTCTGAGCCAAGGACAGAAAACTGTTTTGAAACATGGTAAAAAGTGAAGGAATAAAACATCCTCATCCTACCACATTTAACAGATTCCATCAGGCTAATTTCTAGCTGCGTTTTTCAGAGAGTCCTTAAATTGCGGGATTGCTTGCGCGATAAAGGAGTTAAGCGTTATCCTCTTCGCACCAAACATTTTATGCTCGACCCTAAATTCATCATTCAACATCCGGACATCGTGCGCGAGGCGGCACGAAAAAAACATGTGAACTTTGATGTGGATCATTTTATTGAGCTCGATGAAAAACGCCGGGCCTTGCAAGGTGAACTCGATGCTTTGCGCGCGGAAAAAAATGCCGCCACCGAAAAAATCCAGAAATTAAAAGGGGATGAGAAGAAAGCAGCCATAGAGGCCATGAAAGGAAAAGGCGACGAAAAAAAACTCGCCGAGAGCTTGGCTCGCATCGAAGCCGAATGGCGCGGAGTTCTCCTGCGCGCTCCGGGACTTATTTCATCCGAAACGCCAGAAGGCAAAGATGACACTGAAAACGTCGAACTCTATACATGGGGCGAACTCCCAAAATTTGATTTTGAAACGAAGGACCACATGGCACTCGGAAAAACCTTGGACATTATCGATATGGAGCGTGGAGTGAAAATCGGCGGAAGTCGCAGCTACTTTTTGAAGGGCGATGGAATGCTGCTTGAATTGGCGGTTTTGCAGTACACTCTAAACAAACTCATCGCAAAAGGATTCACTCCGTTCTCACCTCCCCTTTTGGTGAATCGTGAAGCCATGGAAGGCACCAGTTATTTTCCCGGCGGTGAAGAACAAGCTTACGCTCTGGGCGTGAAACGTCCGGAAATGGAGCACATTGAAAGTGACGAAAAATACCTCATTGGAACCAGCGAAGTTTCTGTGGCCTCCTACCATGCGGGCGAAATGCTTCGTGAAGATGAGCTCCCCAAATTCTACGCGGGTTATTCCAACTGTTTCCGCCGCGAAGCCGGCACTTATGGAAAAGACACGCATGGACTTTACCGCATCCATCAATTCCAAAAAGTGGAACAAGTGGTCCTCTGCCGCGCGGATATGGAAGAAGATAAGCGCATCCATGAAATGCTGCTCAAAAATGCCGAGGAAGTTTTACAAGATTTGAAACTCCCCTATCGCGTGGTGGCCGTGTGCAGCGGCGATATGGGTCTTGGACAATACTACAAAAATGACATCGAAACCTGGATGCCCTCACGGAAATCTTATGGCGAAACCCATTCCTGTTCAACTTTCCTCGACTTCCAGTCGCGCCGCCTGAACATTCGCTACAAAGACAAAGATGGAAAATCTCAATTCGTACACACGCTCAACAACACCTGCATCGCCTCCCCCCGCATCCTCATCCCGATTCTCGAAATCTACCAAAATGCCGACGGCACTGTCACCGTGCCGGAAGTGCTAAGGCC
>CAYHTG010000090.1:0-2713 GCA_964359495.1 uncultured Candidatus Peribacteria bacterium | reverse complement strand
CCTCTTCCGTAAGCCAAAAACAACTAAAAATCTTACCCAAAGTGTTTAAAGAACCCCGGCTTACCGCAGCCCTGGCACTTAGCCTGAAAATCAGGTATAATAAAAAGATGTTTAATCATCTCTTCCGAAAACTGGCCTACCCTAAACTGATACTCTTGGGGCTCTGTATTGCTCTGTCTTATCTCTTGTTTCAGGTAGGAGCCTTTGAGGCCATGGCCGATACCCTGAATCATCGTGGCTACCTTTCGATTTTTATTGCAGGTTGCCTCTTTTCTTACGGTTTCACCGCTCCTTTTGCAGTGGGTATTTTTCTGAGCTTGGCGAACTACGTTAATCCTTGGCTTGCAGCTCCTTTAGCTGGCCTTGGGAGCTTACTTTCCGACCTTTTTATTTTCATCTGGATTCGGTCTTCATTCAAAGACGAGTTTGAACGACTCTTACTCACGCGCCCTTTGCAAGCCCTGAAACTCTTTCTTCAAGATCACCTTCAAACGAGCTTCCGAAAGTATTTACTATGGAGCGTAGCCGGCTTTATTATTGCATCGCCTCTTCCTGATGAAATTGGAGTCACTTTGCTCAGTGGTTTCAGTCGCATCAATAAGCTTGTATTTTCACTCATTGGTTTCTCTGCCAATACCATAGGGGTTGGCACGATTCTCCTCTTAGGAAGAGCTTAACTTTCCAACATGGACTTCCAAGCCGCCATTCGAAAAATCGAGGAACGAGGAGATTTCAACCGCTATGCGGAGGTGAAGTCGATTTTTGAAGACGAACTCAAGGTGCTGAAACGAGACGATTATACCGAGCGAGGGCTTTGCTACTACTACCTTTTGGTGAGCTACCTGAAGGCCCAACTCGTTCATGAAACGGAAGAATCTAAAGATTACTACGAAGCCATGGATAAGGCTTTTCTGAAGCAAGAAAACACGTACCTCGTCAATCCCAAAAAATTCTCACCGGAAGAAGTGAAGGATTTTTACCGCCTCATGGAACGCTGCTACAACTCTCTCGAATTTCTCTATCAAAAACACGCCTTCAAAACACGCCGCAACGAGGCTTATCAACAAAAAATGTGCTTCCGAAAAAATTCCTTTTGGTTTAATAAAGAATTTGGCGGTTGGCTCGAATATCAATTCCTCAACGTCACTTGTCGCTACGGCACCAGCCTCCTCCACTGGTCCGTTACTACTTTTGTTTTCATAATCCTCATGGCCTTCATTTATATGGCGGTCGATGAAAGTGTCACCTCGTCTCTTCGCATGGTTCCTGAAAACGGCCATTGGTACGACTACATTTACTTTTCCGTGATTGTGACCACCACCGTGGGACTGGGAGACGTTTTCCCTCTCACGTTCATTGGAAAAATTCTCGTTTCCATCGAAGCCTTCGTGGGCTTCCTCATGCTCGGTATTTTCATAGGGCTAATACAGAAGAAACTTTAGCGCCCTTTAACGAACTTTTTTGCATGGGTGGCTTTTGTCATATCTAGAAAAGGAAAGAGCGAATCATGCATGAGCTCTTTCCTGCTTCCGACAAAAGTTACCCATGCAAAAAAGGAGCGACCACTCCGTCACCCCTTTTTTATTGAGCGAAGCTCAACCAGACCCGAAGGGCCGAAGATGAGCTTTTATGTTTGATTTAACTCTGCAACAAAAGCCAAAGCAGTGGCTGCAAAGCCAAAAGACCAAACAGCAAACCAATGTATATATTTTTGTTGAGACGTTCCGCTTTCACTTCGGTCTCCATCATATGCAAGGATTCCTCCTGGTGTTTCATTTTTCCGTTAATAAGCCCTTCCTGTTCGCGAAGGATCTCTTCTTTTTCGTGGAATTCAAGCAAAGGCACAGAGTGTTTCATCTGAGTTTCCAACTGACCAAGACGATAGCTGGAGGCTTCGAGCTTATTATGGTATTCACGAACCTCGCGTCGGCTCAAATCATAAAGTTCTTCAAACACTTTTTCTCGCTCACTTTTTTCTAGAGCTGCGCTTCGTGCGGTGATAGCGGGTTCCTCCACAGGGATCTTTTCAAGCTGCTCCTCGATTTCTCCGGTTTCCGCATCAAAGATTTTTCGCATCTCTTGGTCCTCGCGAGAAGCCGCGCCGTCCACATGTCGATGAGCGCGTCCGGGCACATCCGGCGAAGCGCCATGCATGTTTTGGAAGGTGGCGACTTTTAAGTTATTGAGCTCTTCTTCCGAAAGCAAAATACTGCCCCCCTTCTTGCGGGCATTCAGTCTTTTGTTCCGAATATAACGGTCGATGGTGCGAGTGGACACATCTAAAATTTCGGAAGCCTGTTTGCGAGAAACCGTGAATTTAGGAGTTTGTACATTCATAAGGCGTGGTGGATTAGGCGGAGCGTAAGCGAGAGCAGCCAACTAAAAGGCTGTCTAGTCCCATCCTAACAAAGGCTGTCTACTTTGACCACACCATTTTTACTTTCTTGATCTTGCGTTATACTAAAACCGTTATGAAACTTAATTATCAAAACGAAAGTTCGTCGCAGGTACCTGCCAAACTCTTCAAAATTATCCTTTCTCGTCTACCCTCCATTTTACCGGCAACCACTCACAAGGACGTGGAGCTCCTTCTCACCGATGACAAAACCATCCATGCCCTCAACAGAAAATACCGCAACAAAGACAAACCCACCGATGTACTCTCCTTTTCACTGGAAGATCCTGTCCACCTCGGCCAAATTGTAATTTCCGT
>CAYHTG010000089.1:0-2715 GCA_964359495.1 uncultured Candidatus Peribacteria bacterium | reverse complement strand
CCACTCCAAATACTCATTCGCCTTGCTGAAATGTTTGCAACCAAAAAAGCCGTTATAAGCGGACAAGGGCGAGGGATGAGCAGCCTTCAAAGCCAAATGACGTTGTTCATCAATCACTGCGCCTTTTTCCTGGGCGTAACGTCCCCAAAGCATAAAAACAACATGCTCGCGCTCTTCGGAAACCGCACGAATCACCGCGTCGGTAAAAGTTTCCCAACCCTTACGCTGATGAGAACCGGCCTTCCCCGCCTCCACCGTGAGCGTGGCGTTGAGAAGTAAAACGCCTTGGCGTGCCCACTCGTCCAAACAGCCTGACTTTGGAATTTCTCCACCCAAATCCTTCTGAATTTCTTTAAAGATATTTTGAAGAGAAGGAGGCATTGCGATTCCATCACTGACCGAAAAACAAAGCCCGTTCGCCTGGCCAACGCCGTGGTAAGGGTCCTGTCCTAGAATCACCACTTTCACATTTTCAAAAGGGCAAAGTCCAAAGGCGCGAAAAATGCCGGCCGGTGGCGGATAAACTTTTTTGCTCGCGTACTCGGCCTTCACAAATTCCACCAGCTCTTTGAAGTAAGGTTTTTCAAACTCCTCTTTCAGATGGTCTCGCCAAGAATCGTGAATTTTTACCTCCATAAGAGCAATCTACGCCAAGTAGCCTCCCACCTGCAAATCCCAAAGTTTTTTGTAAAGACCGCCGTCCTTCGCCACTAAGTCGGCATGGCTACCCTCCTCCACGATATGACCTTTTTCCAAAACGAGAATACGATCCATATCTATAATAGTAGACAAGCGGTGCGCAATCACAAAAACGGTTTTGCCTTTCATTAAAACTTTCAAAGCATCTTTAATGAGTTTCTCGGATTCGGAGTCGAGGCTTGAAGTCGCTTCATCCAAAATGAGGATTCGCGTGTTGGCTAAAATGGCGCGAGCAATGGCGACTCGCTGACGCTCGCCTCCGGAAAGCTTTACACCTCGTTCCCCCACATGGGTTTCATAACGTTTGGGAAAACGCTGAATAAATTCATGAGCATGAGCCAATTTTGCCGCGGCAAACACTTCTTCATCGCTTGCATCAAGGCGACCATAACGAATATTCTCCATGAGGCTGCGATGAAACAAAACCGGATCCTGAGGCACCAGCGAAATTTGCGCACGCAAACTTTCTTGAGTGACTTTAGCGATGTCCTGACCGTCAATCAAGATGTGTCCTTTGTCGACATCAAACAAACGAAGGAGTAACTTCACAAGCGTCGTTTTTCCACCTCCCGAGGGACCGATGAAAGCGATGCGTTCGCCTTGTTTGACTTTGAAAGAAAAATTCCGAAGCACACTGGCTTCATCGTCTTCATTATAAGAAAAAGAAACTTTATCGAACTCCACATTCCCGCGCAAAACCCTCAGGACTCGAGCTTTAGGCTTGTCCACAACTTCAAACGGCGTGTTCAAAATTTCCGTCATTTCCTCGGCATCCGCCATGCTTTCATAAAGGCGCCGAATGAGCCGTCCAAAATCCCAAAGATGAATGAAGACTGTCCAAAGGTAGCTTTGAATAAGGACAAAGTCTCCCACGGTAAGCTCCCCCGCGCTCCACAGCTTCACTGCAAGAACTAAAATAAGCCCTTGGATGGCGGTCATCATCACCGCTTGAATGGCTTCCACATGATTTCTGAAAAACCAAGCCGAAGTGATGATTTTAGTCCAACGCCCCGACACTTCGTCAAAGGCCTTTTTTTCAAAGCTCAAGTTCGCGAAAAATTTGATGGTGCTGTTGTTGGTAATGGTGTCCGCGAGGTAAGCCACGACTTTGCTGTCGGCTTGAGCCTTGGGAATGTCATAACGATCCATGGCGTACAGCGAAATGCGGTAGTGAATAAAAATAAATAAAACACTCCAAATGAAAAGAGCAATGCCCAGCCATGGACTAATAAAGTATAAAACCGCAATGGCAATGAGGGTCCGAAGCAAAAGCGGATAAAACTCAAAAAGCATTTGATCCGTAATGTCTTCAAAACTGCGCGCCATCCTTGAAATGCGCTTCACGAGTGAACCGACAAATTGGTTATTGAAAAAATTGTAGGAGTGTTTGTGAAGGACTTCAAAACAATGGTTGGTCATTTCCTTCATCGCCTTAGGTTCAAAAACGCTGGCCGAATACCCTCCCACTCTCCACATCGCCACGTTAAAAAGTTGCACCGAGCCAATCCCCAAAACGAACATCAAAAGAGTCTGTTCACTTGCTCCCGCTGAAAGGGCATTAATAAAATCTTTAAAAAGATAGTAGAAATACATGTCGCTGAACGTCCCAAGAGTCATCGCGCTAAAAGCAAGCAGCGCCAAAGGCCAGTGTTTTTTGATGTAAAACCAGAAGAATTGAAAAGTCAGTTTTGTATACTTTTTCATAGTGGAGGCATTTTATCAGATTAAATTGGACGTAACAATGGTTTTGATTTATAGTAACCTTCAATTCGTAGTGTTGTCAGAGCTCCAACAGCAGGTTTTTTCGGACAAAAACTTGCAATTTTTTCGGCGATTTGCTATCTTATAGATGCCACGGAAGCTGCAACTACAGCACATCCTGAGTGTCACGGAGAAATTTCCCGCAAGGGAGGTTTTTCTGTATTTTTGTTCAGCCTGGTGTCTACGGGGCTGTAACTCAATTGGTAGAGTGCCTGTGGTTGACGCTCAGGACGTGCGAGTTCGACTCTCGTCAGC
>CAYHTG010000088.1:0-2822 GCA_964359495.1 uncultured Candidatus Peribacteria bacterium | reverse complement strand
AGTCATCATGTGGCTCAAAACCTAAATTCTTTGCATAGTCGATTCCTCCTAACAAAATACCTCTGCATTCCTCATAATCAATTTCAATAAAACTTTGAGGGTAAATGGAAATAAAATCTACAACCATGTCTTCATCCACTCCCACTTCAGCCATGGCATTTTTAAGCCCGAGACAAAAAATATCGACCAGGAACGAAACGAAAGAAAACAATCCAGTCTTCGGATGCTCCCTAATCACAACGATTGTCGCCAATCCGGAATTTCCCCAATCTTCATTGATTAGGCATTCATGAATTGGAAAGTTTGAAATATTTTTCAAAGGATCATTGATTTCTTCATCTCTGGAGAAGCAACATTTCTTATACTTTCTGCCACTCCCGCAGTGACAGGGGTCATTGCGGCCTAAAGCCGGTTTACTCGCGATATCGCAATCCTCTTCAGCATATGGATCGAGCCTTTCAGTCAACTTCGCACAACAATCTTTCCATCGCCTTGGTGAACCGCAGAGACACGCGTCTTCATCGCGAATTTCCTCAAGTCTTTTTTTAAACAACTGATGATGTTTCTCAATGCGTTCACAATACTTTTCATCCTCAACCAGATCCTTGAATTTCTCCAGTAAAATTTCCGCATATTCCGATTGGATTCCTCCGACTTCCAGCGAAGGCCCTTTCAGTTCAGTGGCCAACTCTTTATCTCCATATAGCCATTTTGTATAATACCCAAGTTTCTCCCATCCATAAGTGAAGGTCCCCAAAATTTTCCCATTTGATTCGCTAATGGCATTAATCATTACTTTATGGCAATCACAATTTTTATCGATACAAAAGTTTTCAACAAAAATATAAGTGTCCCGTGGTAACTCCAAGCCATCTTGCACTACCATTATCTGGCGTAATACAAGAGGTTCGCCATTCTCACTTTCGAGGGCTAAAGGAATAAAGTACATTTGAATGGATTAAAGTTTACGCACAATCAGGGTACTGCTCGGGTCCGACACCACGTTGGTCGACAATTTTTGGGAAACCATCAACCTTTTCTCCCTTCTTCCGTTCACGACTGGCCTTAAAGACGATATCGAACATATGCCCATCCCCAAAGTCAAAAGTAAAACCGAGTTGAGGGACTTTCTTGTAATCGATGTCTTGGATACAGATTTCATCTGTTTTATAGGTGGGATGAGGGTCATCCTCCCAACCGGGAGCAAAAAAAGTGTTTGAAGATCCTGTGAGAAACAGATCAGGTTTCTGGTTTTGCTCGGGAAGCTCGAATCCATGCATGTGATCGTTCTCCCAGCCCATCGAATCGATAATCTTCTCTGCCAGATCTAAAAAGGTTTGTTCGCCAAAAAGTTCTATATCTCGCCAAACAGACTTCTTCAAAAGATAGGTCACGCGGAACTCATAAATGGAATCACTCGGCCGTTCAGAGGTAAAACAATGTGCGAACGCTTTTTTGTATTCTTCATATTTTTTGATCACCTCTTTAAGATAGTCAACATGCCGATTCTCCGATATTGCTTGGTTGATCGACTGGTAAAAATCGCCCTCGTTGATTATCGGCATCGTTTTGCTTGGCATATGGGAGCTAATGAATAAACGATACCCACTTTATACCATTTTTTATTTTTTGAATATTCGAACGTACTAATTCTTGATATGATCCGACCAACAAATAGATTATGGTCACACATCGCAAACAACTGGAAGAAAGACTCTGGGCGGCGGCCGAACAACTCCGCGCCAATGGAAGCTTGAAACTCAATGAAATCAGCAACGCCAACTATCTCTGGATGCAAATGTTCGCGAGTGCACTTTCATCCCAAGGCCGCGCAGGCTTTGTAATGGCAAACTCCGCCAGCGATGCAGGCAATGCCGAAAAAGAAATGAGCGACGTTGATTTTGAAGCCCGCATGAAAGAACTCATGTCCGAATTCACCACTCTTACTAAAGAATCCCACGTTCTAGAACAAAAGATTATGGAAGATTGGAATAAGATTTTATAATTCCATCGATAACTTAAATTTATGGAGAACAAGATAGCCATCTTCAAAGGAAAGAACATACGAAAAACTCCTCACAATGGAGAATGGTGGTTCGTGATAAATGATATTATTGAAGCTCTAACAGATTCGAATGATCCTGCCCAGTACTTCAAACGTTTAAAAGAAAGAGATGCGGAATTAGAAAAGCTAACCGCCAAAGGGGGGGGGTACAGTTTGTACCACCCCTTATGCTGGAAGTTGAAACTCAGGGGGGGCGACAAAAGGCTTATTGCTGGAATACAGAGGGGATTTTTCGTCTCATTCAATCCGTTCCGTCACCCAAGGCCGAACCCTTCAAACGCTGGCTCGCAAAAGTAGGCTATGAACGCATACAGGAGATAGAAGATCCCGAACTCGCCACCAAGCGCACCCGTGCTCTCTATAAAGCCAAAGGCTACTCGAATGCGTGGATTGAAAAGCGTATGCGTGGCATTGCCATTCGTGAAGAACTCACCGATGAGTGGAAAAATCGAGGAGCCAAAGATCACAAAGATTATGAAATCTTAACGGCAGAAATTTCAAAAGCTACGTTCGGCGTTACTCCAAGTGAGTATAAGAAGCTAAAGGGACTGAAGCGCGAAAATCTACGCGATCACATGGATGATTTTGAGCTTATTTTCAATATGCTGGGAGAAAGATCCACAACCGAAATCCATCGACAAGAAGATTCGAAAGGCGTGCTCAAGCTGAAACAAGACGCGAATGAAGTCGCCTTGTAGTCCACAATCAGGAGTTCTCCGTCCGGCTTCACCCACACATCATCCACTCCTCCCGTCAG
>CAYHTG010000087.1:0-2854 GCA_964359495.1 uncultured Candidatus Peribacteria bacterium | reverse complement strand
TACGGCCGTGACGGCCATTAAAGATTATGCAACAGTGATCGAAGAGTTGACTGAATTCGGAGGAACCACGTTTGAAACCCGTCGACAATTGGCTATTAAAGTTTTTGAAAAAACGAGTCATTACGACCACAACATTGCGGAGTATCTCCGCTACCAAGGCGAACCCACGGAGTTGCTGGATCTTCATTATGAAAAAGTAATGAAACTGCGTTATGGCGAGAATCCACATCAAAAAGCGGCTTTCTTCCGGGATCCCAACGATCAGTTTTCCAACGTGACCAACGCCAAAGTGCTGCAAGGGAAGGAACTTTCTTTCAATAACATTATTGATACCGATGCGGCGCTAGAACTCGTTAAAGATTTCGAAAAACCCGCGGCCGCTGTGATCAAACACATGAACCCTTGCGGAGCTGCGACCGCTGAAAATATCACGGATGCTTTTGCGCTCGCTTACGAAGTGGATCCCATGGCGGCTTTTGGTTGCGTGATTGCTTTGAATCGCCCTTGCACCACAGAAATTGCCGAGTACATTCGCGACCACAAGCTTTTCGTGGAGATCATCATCACGCCATCCTTTGAAAAAGAAGCCTTAAAAATCCTCAGCGAAAAGAAAAATCTTCGGCTCATGGAAACGGGTCCTCTACGGAAAAATCCCAATCAGCGCAACATTAAAACCGTGGCCGGAGGAATGCTCGTTCAGACTGCAGATGAGTATGTGGTCACCGAAAAAGATTTAAAAACGGCCACCAAAATTGAACCCACCAAAGACGAAGTGGAAGCCATGCTTTTCGCTCGCGTATTGGTGAAGCACGTGAAATCCAATGCGGTGGTTTTCGCCAAGAAAAATAACAAAGGTGGCTGCAGCGCAACGGGTATTGGAGCCGGCCAAATGTCTCGCGTGGACAGTGTCATTATTGCGCGTCGCAAGGGTGGTGACCGAGTTCCGGACAGTATCATGGCCTCGGACGCTTTCTTTCCTTTACCCGATGCTGTGGAAGAAGCCCACGAAGCCGGCATCCATGCCATTGTGCAACCCGGAGGCAGCATTCGCGATGAAGAGGTGATCAAGCGGGCGAACGAGCTCGGCATGACCATGGTGTTCACGGGAATTCGGAGTTTCAAGCATTAAGCAGTAGCGAAGCCACATCAATAAATGAATTTACTCCAAGCCATCCTTCTCGGCCTTCTCCAAGGAATCACTGAATTCCTGCCCATTTCTTCGTCCGGGCATTTGGTGGTGGCCGAAAGTTTACTGGGCCTGGAAGTGAGCGGACTAAAAGATTTTGACATTGCGCTTCACGTGGCGACCTTGCTCGCCATTCTCATTTATTTTCGCCGCGACCTTTTAAAAACCGAGTGGTGGCCCTGGCTGATTTTGGGGAGCGTGCCCGCGGCAATTCTTGGCTTTGCTTTGGAAGATCAAATTGATGCAACTTTTCGGAATGCCGAGTCCATCGGAGTTTTCATGCTCATCATGGGAGCGCTCTTTTTACTCCCCCAGCGAAAAAACAATAAACCCCTCACATGGTGGCGCGGTCTACTTATGGGATGTGGCCAAGCTCTGGCCATTATTCCGGGCGTTTCTCGGAGTGGGGCCACTATTTTTACGGGCATGCAGCTTGGCATGAAGCGCGAAGAAGCGGCCCGATTTTCCTTCCTTTTGGGGGCCATCGCCATTGCGGGTGCGGGCTTACTGAAGGCACTCGATGCGGAATCTTTGCAACTTTCATGGTCCATTTTAAGCGCGGGCTTCATCGCCTCTTTTATTTCTAGTTTGCTCGCGGTTTCTTGGCTTATGAAGTTCCTCAAAAATCATTCTCTCCGAGTTTTTGGAGTGTATCGAATTGGGCTTGGTCTCCTCATCCTCCTATTTTTGTAAATACGAAAAACTCGACAAATCTAAAGGTTTTGATACAATTAACAAAACATATTTATGAATACCTCGATTTCCTCTTATGCCATTGCAACCTTGGGAAGCCACACCGCTCTCCAAATCCTCAAGGGTGCCAAGGATGAAGGATTTCGAACCATTGCCATTGTCACGCCGAAGAACCGTCGTGTTTTTGAAAGTTTTCCGGTCGCTGATGAACTCATTGAAATCCCCACTTTTGAAGATTATTTTACGATTGAAGAAGATCTCATCGCCAAGAACGCCATCGTTATCCCGCATGGGTCTTTTGTGAGCTACGTGGGTCCCGAGAAAATAAAGAAGAACATGAAGGCACTCTACTACGGTTCAAAAGGCATTTTGGAATGGGAATCGGACCGAACCATGGAACGTGAATGGATGAAAAAAGCGGGGCTCAATCTCCCTCAAATTTATAAAAAACCCGAAGACATCGACCGCCCAGTCATTGTTAAATTTCATGGAGCAAAAGGAGGATTCGGATATTTCATCGCCAACTCCCCGGCTGAATTTTACGAACGCATCAAAGAATTCCCGGGTGAAGAAGATTACGCCATTCAGGAATACGTGGTGGGAGTTCCAATGTACGCGCATTATTTTTATTCGGCTCTCAATGGCGAGCTCGAAATCATGAGTTTTGATAAGCGTTACGAATCCAACGCCGATTCCATTGGTCGCATTGCCGCCAAAGATCAGTTGGATGCCAACATCAGAACGAGCTACACCATCACCGGAAACATTCCCATTGTGGTGCGCGAATCACTCTTACCCATGTTTTTTGAAATTGGAGAAAGTGTAGTCAAGCATTCGAAAGGACTCGCAAACTGTCCCAAGGGACTCTTTGGTCCATTCTGTTTGGAAGGCATCATCGACCCTCACCTGAACTTCCGTGTTTTTGAAATTTCCGCACGAATTGTGGCGGGAACCAATCCTTACGTTGAGGGATCG
>CAYHTG010000086.1:0-2916 GCA_964359495.1 uncultured Candidatus Peribacteria bacterium | reverse complement strand
TCAAAAGCATTTTCACCGCCTCCGCCCGATTCACCGTTTGCTCGGGTTTAAAAGTTCCATCGTCGTAGCCTTGAATAACGCCCAGGCTTACGCCCGTGCTCACATAGGGAAAAAACCAATCCTCTTCCGAAACATCGCTGAACAAAATGCCCGCCGTGCTGCTTTCATCCACACTCACGCCTGTTCCCATCAAAATGATTTTCAGCGCCTCCGCCCGATTCACTTCCTGGTCCGGTCGAAAGGTCCCATCGTCGTAGCCCACCAAAATGCCCTGATCCACCAGGGAAGCGATGGCCGCGTAGTTCGTGCCAGTGGTGTATACATCGGAAAAGTCTGCCCGGGCGGAACTCACAAACACCATAAGACTAAGAACGACAGTGGCGAGGATTTTCTTCATCACCTAAATTGTAACTTAAAACTGCCTTTCTAAGTTGCAAAGACCGCTTGACAAAACCTCCCAACCTGAAAACTAAAATACAAAAATTACAGGTTAAAAATCACTCTGCAGGGTAAACTTTTCAGGTAGAGAATTATACAACAAACGTGCTGCCCGCTCTTTTTATTAGAGCCGCTACGCTGCGCTTCGCGTGTTAAGTGGAAATCTCCCCCGGCGAGTAAGTATCCAAATTGTCTTCTCCAATAAGATCCACCACTTCGTCCACCACGTCGCCCATGGGGACGGTGTGTTGAATGCCTTTGGACATATCGCGGACAATAATAACGCCTTCGCGGACTTCGGTGGCTCCTAAAATCAAACAGTAGGGAACTTTGAATTTGTCCGCCAAACGCATTTGCGCTTTCATGCTGCCTTTTCCAAGCGCACCCACGGTTCGAACGCCGCGTTCGCGCAGCTCATCAATAATGAGTAAGCATTTCTTCTTTGCTTCGTCTCCAAGTTGAGCCACAAAAATGTGTACCTCATCTTTGGAAGGCACCTTCACGTTGGCGGCTTTCATGTGAGCAATGAGTCGCTCAAGTCCAATGGCAAATCCTACGGCCGGTGTGGGCTCGCCTCCCATAATCTCCACAAGACCGTCGTAACGACCTCCTCCACCCACCGCATTTTGACTGCCCGTTTCTTTATCCCAAAATTCAAACACCGTTTGAGTGTAGTAATCGAGACCGCGCACGAGCTGAGGATTTTCCGTGTACTCCAGTCCAATCTCCGTCAAAAACTCCTTTACCAATCGGTGGAAATCTTCATCCTCCGGAATACGGTAGTCGACAAACTTGGGAGCAAGCTGGGCCAAAATCCGACAATCTTCATTCTTGCAGTCCAGAAGGCGAAGCGGATTTGTGTGCAAACGACGCTGACAATCTTCACAAAGATTACGCTCCTTTCCCGTGTAGTAATTCACCAACGCTTCCTTGTATTTCAGACGACTTTTTTGTGAGCCGATGTTGTTGATTTGAATGCTGAACCGATCCTCCACACCCAAGTCTTTAAAAATTTTCCAAGCAAGAAAAATACATTGCACATCCAGGGCGGGGTCACTCTCCCCAATAATTTCCACCCCAAACTGCCAGAACATGCGGTAACGTCCTTTTTGAGGGCGGTCGTAGCGGAAATGAGGCTCAATGTAGAAAAGTTCCACCGGTTGCGGCCACTCTTTCATGCCATTTTGGATGTAGGCGCGCACCGCTCCGGCCGTTCCTTCCGGCTTCAAAGTGAGGCTGCGCCCGCTTTTATCTAAGAATGTGTACATTTCCTTGGAAACGATATCGGTGTCTTCTCCAATGCTGCGGTCAAAAACTTCCGTGTATTCTAAAATGGGCGTCGTGATACGACGAAACCCGGCCTGCCTACATCGGTGTCGGGCCACTTTTTTGATGAAGGTGAAAAACTCGTGATCCTTGGGAAGAATATCGTGAATGCCTTGCGGTGTTTGTAGTTTTTGAATCTTCTCGGCCTTCTCTTCCTGCTTCGTTTCTACTTCAGACATCAGACCGGTAGGTCAAAAAATAAAATCAACGTTGACTTGTATTATACGGACTTTCCAGATTAGAGCAAGAGATTTAAGCGGAGATGGTCCAGCCGCTCTCCGCGCTCTCCACGCTCTCATTGAGGCACTGCATAGGAGGTGGCTCACGACGAGGACTTCTTCCGGGCACCGGCCACTTTCCGCGCAAGGGTCGCTCACCGTTATTATAGGGTCCAGGGTAGGGTTCCTCCTCATCATCAGG
Organism: uncultured Candidatus Peribacteria bacterium; assembly: GCA_964359495.1. Lineage (GTDB taxonomy): Bacteria > Patescibacteriota > Gracilibacteria > UBA1369 > 2-02-FULL-48-14 > 2-02-FULL-48-14. The sequence goes on along the minus strand of CAYHTG010000086.1, from coordinate 732 downwards.
GTTTTTCTTTATCACAGTATCATCGATTCCCCCATCTTCATCCGGATCGTGCTTTGGCCAAAGTGGCATAATAAAAAGATTAGACCTGAACTATAAGCCAAAAAATCTATTCCGTAAAGTTCATTTGGTAAGCCGCAGCCCCTATCATCGCGGCATTGTCGGTGCAGTAACTCATTTTCGCCGGAAAGCGAAAAAGGGGAGCCTCGGAAACTCGCGATAATTCCTCTTCAATCCGGCCCCGCAGAAATCGATTCGCGGAAACGCCACCCGTCAAATGCACTTCTTTCACAGAAGTGACCATTACAGCGCGCATAAGTTTTTTCACCAAGGCATCCACCACAGCTTCTTGGAAGCTCGCCGCAACGTTATTCACAAAACCGGCGTCACTCAGTCTATCTTCATTTTCTTTAAGATGGTAAAGGACGGCCGTTTTGAGCCCGGAAAAACTAAAATCTTTTCCTTGGGGAAGGGCAACCGGAAACTTTACAGCTTTAGGATTGCCGAGCTTCGCACGTTCTTCTATGGCCGGTCCCCCAGGGTAGCCGAGGCCGAGCAGTCGGGCTACTTTATCGTAAGCTTCGCCGGCCGCATCATCCACACTTTCACCCAAAAGTTTAAATTTACCCGGACCCTCCATGAGCACCAGTTCATTATGGCCGCCAGAAACAGTTAAAACGAGTATGGGGTACTCGGGGAGGGAGGGAAGGGAAGAATCGCCAGCCGCGCGTATCC
>CAYHTG010000085.1:0-3008 GCA_964359495.1 uncultured Candidatus Peribacteria bacterium | reverse complement strand
CAACTCCTAAAAGTACTTTTGATTTTGTTTTCATTTTGTTTTGGTTATAGGTTAAATGAAAAGCATCATGTCATTGTAACATAGGGGGGGTAAATGTCAAGCACGCGTGGCCCTTAAAGGATTCTTGGGCGAAGTTCGAGCGCTTTCCGGGTGAAGAATTTTTTAAGTTGTCCTACGGAAAGCCGTTTGAGCATGGGTGGTAAGGCAGAAATGCGTCTGGCCTTGGAGAACTCGCCACCGAGAAATAAGGGGTCGATTTTTATGCCGAATTTCTTTTCCGTGTCACAAACCAGGTCTTCCAGCCTTCTTTCCTTCAGTAGGAAAAATAGATCGACAAAGTCTTTCGGCTCAAAACGGTCCAGAAGAGCCATGAGTTTGTTGGCAGAAATGTCTCTCAGGGAGTCTATCCTTACGCCTCCTTTCACTTGCGGTTTTTTAAATTGAGGGAAAGGGTAAATGGTAAACTCCACTTTTAAGACTTCTTTCGTCCATTTTAAGGTGAAAAGTCGTCGATCATAGAGCTTTTCGTAGTGAATTTCCTTAGCTTTGAGGCTCTTCTTCAGAGTTTGCATAAAATGATCCAAGAAAATTGTATCCGGTGGCTCCATCGTGAAAAAATCCAAATCATCAGATAGCCTGTGCTTCAGGTAGAAAGCGGCAAGTGCTGTGCCGCCACTCAAGTAAAAATGGGCCAGTTTTGGTTCCCGGGCAACCGCTTTTAGCACCTTTTCTTGGCGCTGTGTTAAAACTTTTTTCCCCATAAAAGCAGTTCTAAAAAGGCTTTTCTATCCTCCGGAATTTTGAGTTCGTGGAGGTGTTTTTTGAGTAGGACTTTGTTGAGTTTTTTCCCTTCAAGTCCGTAACAAATTGCTCGTTCCAACTGCCACCTGGGGTCCGCTTTGGCTTGCTTCTTGTAGGCTTTTTTGCTGTAGTCCCATGGCATATTGAAAGTATAAACGGATTCAGCTTTGAGTACAAATGCTTGGGCTAAAGTAGGGTCGACAAAAAATCGGTTTTATACAAATCAGTCCAAGGTAAAATTTTTATTCCCTCGCGTTCCTGCCTGAGCGAGCCTCCATAAATGAGAATCCCTTGCTGTGCTTTTCCTTTTTGCAGATGATCAAAGTACCGTAAGCCCCTGAGAAAATCTTCATTCAAGGTTTCACCCGATTTGATTTCTACCGGGACCAAACGATCGCCTTGTTCGATCAGCAGATCCACTTCATTCCCACGATGATCTCTCCAGAAAAAGAGGGGAGGCCTCAACCCGGAATGATGAAATTGCTTGAAAATATCGGCAATGATGAAATTTTCGAAAATATTGCCTCTAAGGTAATGTGTGGAAAGCGCTGCCGCATTGGGAATTCCCAAAAGATGACACAATAAGCCCGTATCGCAGAAATAAAGTTTTGTTTGCCTCACCAGGCGCTTGCCAGTATTTTTGAAATAGGGTTGCAATGAAAAAATGATGTGGCTTGTTTCAAGCAAAGAAAGCCATGAACTGATGGTGGTATGAGAAATACCCAGTTCGTTCCCAAGGCCGGATCGATTCAATAGTTGTCCCGCCCGCGCCGCGCATAGTTTTAAAAATTTGTCGAATAAAAGCAAGTCGTGAACTTGTTTTAAGGAACGAACATCTCTTTCCAAATAAGTTTCAAGATAAGACCTGTGCCAATCCTTTGCTTCAAGTTCTCGCACATAAAGTGCGGGGTATCCTCCTTTAAACATTTGCTCGTCTACCGTCAAAGTAGCCGGCGTTTCACTTAGACTAAAAGGGTATAAATAACTTAGACCTACTCGTCCCGCCAGGCTTTGGCTCACCGATTCCATCAGCAGGTAGTTCTGCGAACCTGTTAAAACGAAGCGGCAGGCCTGATTGGGCTTTTCATCGATCTTCTCTTGCAGGTAAGAAAACAAGGCCGGCGCTCGTTGAATTTCACCAAAAATGACCTTCTCATTGAATTGGGAAAGGAAACGTCTAGGATCCTCCATGGCAAAATTTCGGGTGTCCAAATTTTCAAGTGAAAGGTAATGAAAATCCGGAAACAACTGGCGCACCAAGGTGGTTTTCCCTGATTGGCGCGGACCAAGCACGGCTAAAACCGGAAAACCCTTCCTTAGTTCCTTTAAACATTTTTCCAGGCGACGAGGATAAATCATAAGGCAATTCTAACCCTTATTTGTACAAAATGCAAATTTAAAATTCAAATTGTACATGGCGGGCACGGGGCGGCTAATACGACATTCCGGCGTTTATAAGGCAAAAGATGCAGAAGTAAGTCTGCACGTGTAGACTTTTTGCCTCAATTTTCGGCTTAAGTAAGCCATTCTAGTTTCAAAAAGCCCCTCCGAGATGGAAGGGCTTTTTGTTTGTTAGTATTTAGTAATTAATAGTGTTTCCTGTTAGCAACGTGTTTCCGTAACGCATGGTGACGGCTAGGGGGTCATCTACACCAGAGTCTTCCTCAAGGAGGTTTGATGTACTTGTATTAAACGAACAAGTGCTTGTATCGCTTGCCGCTACAGTAAGTTCGTTTACCATCACCACTCCAACTGCGGCAAACCGGTCGTCAACGGGAACAATGTAGCCGGCGCCAAAGCTAGCCCCATCACAACTTAGAGTAACTCTTTCTGCGCTCGTAGCACTTGAAACCGTTTCATTGATGTCGTTTGCGTCCGTTCTAAACGTAACTTGAAGCATGTCACCCGCTTGAATTACGGTGGGTCTGGTGGAAGTGGCCGTGACATCGAAGGCAAAAAAATCGTCGGAGGAGCTCACCGATCTTGCTCCCGAAGGGCTTGAGGATGACAGAGAGATGCTTCCACCGCCGATAAAGCGGCCTTGTAAAGAAGCCCCTGAAGCAAAAAAACTCGCTCCGAGGACTACCAGGAGTCCTACTGCAACTCCTAAAAGTACTTTTGATTTTGTTTTCATTTTGTTTTGGTTATAGGTTAAGGACTCTCTGAAAAACTCGGTCTAAGATTTAACCTGTTGCAAACCTGTTAAA
>CAYHTG010000084.1:0-3048 GCA_964359495.1 uncultured Candidatus Peribacteria bacterium | reverse complement strand
CTTTCCGCCGCGCAAGCCTTTTTGGAAGACACCGGACCCCTCAGCCTGCCCTCGCTTAAAAAACAAATCACGGCTGAAACGTTCCCCGCTGTCATCAGCACTTTGGTGGAAGCAAAGGTGAACAAAGAAAGCCCCAAAGCCATTTTGGGAGAACTCCTTTCCGCCTTCATGGAGAAACTGGGTGAACACTCGGCGAAGCCGAGCTTACAAGCAAAACTGGCCTTGACCGCCCTGAGCGAGGGTCACAAAAAACAAATTCTCCTCTTCCACAAAGATCCTTCGGTGGAAGCTCTCATCGATTCCATCGGGATGAGCGGGGAACTTCCAGCCCTCAGCGAACTCGAAAACGATTTCTTCCTGCCCGTTTTCTCCAATCGGGGTGCCAACAAAACCGATCGTTACATGGAAACCGACCTCCGGCACGACACCCAAATTTTTGAAGATGGCAGCATGGTCTCTAGTGTCACGGTCACGCGAACTCACACGTTCACGGATTCCACTCTTGCTTGGCTTAAAAGCACCCTGGCTTCCTACGGTTTCACAGCCTGGAACCCGGGCCTTGAGCAGGTCCTTGGCAAAGACACCAACCACACCGGTATTCGTCTTTATGTACCCGAAGACGCCACCATTTTGGAAACCGAAGGCATTTTACGAGACGAAATTCAGTTTTATTATGATCCGCTCGAAGATCTTTCTTACTACTACATCGATCAAACCCTGGCGCCCGGCCAAAGCGAATCTTTCACCCTTCACTTCGCGCTTCCTTGGAATTTTCATGGCGATTTCGAGGAATATGAATTCGATCTCTTCAAACAACCCGGCCTCAAAGCCGTCACTTTCGAAAAAACCGTCACAGCCCTCGGTGACATGCTGCTTTCCGGCTACCCCTTAGCTACCGATACGGTCGAAGGGATGGATTATGTTCTTTCGGGTTCCTTTCAGGGCGACCTTCACTTCAATTTATTGTACCGCTAAATGGATGTGGCTTCGCCACGTTATTGCTTAGCAGACACTTCGTGTCCGCTTAGAGGGACAAAACAAATGGGTGGGCTTACCTCTCTTGAGGGTTCTTTCCAAGAAGTGGCAAAACAACTTGCAGGCAAGTTTGCATTAAGCCAAAGCTGTGTGAGGATGGGACCCTCTGCTCTCACTAAATACACTTGAACCTCTCCGCCCGCCCCTCGGGCACCCGTGATTTGGAAGGTACTTCCGGGCTCAAGAAATCGTTCCAGAGGTTTTGAATCGATCTTTCTATACGCCGCATCATCGGGACAATCGAGCTCATCAAGAACAGGAGGATTCTCCAAGAGTCTCTCGGCAACATCCAATTCATATTGCCACGTAGCGGGGCTGGAAGCTTCTTGTGCCGAAGTATGAGCTAAAACAAAAACCTGACCTCTATAAGTTCCTGCAGGCAAAGTCTCAACGGTCGGTTCTTGACCTCGAAGAGTTTTCAATGCCAGCGCAACCTGCGCTCGAATAACCTTATTTTCAGGCAACTTCAAGTCTTCAGCCAAAGCGGGTGTTGCCAAGCTTAGAGAGAGGCCGGCGGCAATGGAAGGAAGATTCAAACGCATAGGTGGAGTTAAGTAAAGCAATAATACACTGAATTAACGATTTGTCAATAACAATAGGTTTTCAAATAAAACGTCTTCATTAAGCTAAAAAATGAGACAAAAAGTCTGCACGTGCAGACCTGTTTAGCATTTTATTTCTTATACCTCCTCAGAACTAGCAGAACTACGAGAGATATCCCAAACCCAATCGTTAAAATAATTGGCATAAGGTTTGAATTTTGCAGCACATCACCAGAGTCCAATTCCTGTAAATCTTCTTCTGCATCTGCAAGTAGTTTTGTTCGGCTGCAACTATTTGTGCTGAGCTGGTCTGCTTCGCCGTGTGTATACACAATGTATTCCTCATTTTCTTCAAAAGAATAACCACAACTACTTCCTTCTCTTGCGGTCGTTAAAACAATGGTCTCCGCTTCAGCTCCTTTCCAAACTTTTGAAACTTCAAATGTGACGGTTACGGGATCAGCGGTGCTGATTATTTCTCCGTCTGACACCTCCATGTCTACCACTTTCCCTGCAAAAACCGCAGTCGACTCCGCAAGGGATTCTGTCGCGGAAAGCGGCATGACGCAAGAACAAGCACTAACGATGGCAGTGTTCAGAAAGAGGGAGCTAAGGAAAACAGTAAACAATAAGAAGATTTTTCGCATAAACAAAGGGTTAACAAATTAAAAATTCCTCCGCTTAAACCGACTCTCCAAATCGTCAAAACTGAAAGAAATGATAGAAGGGCGGCCGTGGGGGCAGTGATCGGCGTTGGGAGTTTTTTCCATATCTCGAATGAGAGCTTCCATTTCAAGCAAGGTGAGGGCATCGCCAAATTTAATGGCTCCGCGACAGGCCGTCATGGTCAGCAAACTTTCGCGCAAGTTTTTCACCGCGCTCGTTTTCCATTCGCCGGACAAACTCGACACGATTTCACGAACCACCCGTTCGGGCTCTTTTTTCTCAAGGCCTGCAGGCACGGCGCGAAGGAGATAAGTGGTCCCACCAAAGGGCTGCAAATCGTAGCCGAGAGCCGCAAAATCCTCCGAGTAGTCGGCGACCAGTCGCGCTCCCTCAATACCTAAATCCAGTTCCAAAGGAGTGAGTAAAAGTTGTTGGAGAAGCGAACCCGAAGCCGCCATGAGGCGAGCGTAGCGCACACGTTCGTGAGCGGCATGTTGGTCAATCAAAACCAAGCCTTCTTCACCTTCAGCCACAATGTAGGAATTGGCGACTTGAGCCAAAGGGCGAAGTGAAACGGAGCGCAGCCCTTCCATTTCCATTGCCGGTGCGAAACTTCTACTCGCCGGAGGCGAGCTTACAAATAGCTGTCGCGAAGCGACTCTTTGAAATAGTTCTTCAGTAGGTAAGGATGGGGACAGGGGCGAGGAAACTCGGCTTTGCCGAGTGGGAGTGAAGGAATTTCCTTCCAGTGCATGCTTCGCCGCTCCAAAAACGGCCCGATACATTTCCTGGGTGTTCACAAATT
>CAYHTG010000083.1:1180-3301 GCA_964359495.1 uncultured Candidatus Peribacteria bacterium | reverse complement strand
ACAATGGCAATCTGAAGATTCACTTCGGCACTTTAGCGGGCTTCGGAGCTTATTTCAACCTTAATCGAATAAAGTCCACTCTGCCACATTTTCAACCTCTATTCCAAGTCGCTGTGCAAGAAAAATAAGGTCTTTTCTTTTTATCCAACCCTCGGATGCACCTCTTAGCAGAGGGCGTTTCTCAACAGGAAAGTGGATTCCTCTATCTATCCAACTTCCATTTACATCCCAAGGTGTCTGAACTCTCAAGGTTCGCTCGGACTGGGCTTTCAATGTCCGCTGCCTGCTAAAACCGGCTCGACCTGTGGAGCTTCCCAAATAAACAAAACTTTGAGGGCCTTCTCCTGGAAGTTCAAGTCTTCTTTTAGATACTTTCCTTGGCATATCTACTGCGCCTTCCCTTAAAGCTCTGTCCATTCTTTGCAGCTCCTCAAGCAAGGGAGCTACTTGAAAACGAACATGTTGCTCATATTGCTCAATCTCAAGAGCGTCGACCGCATCTAAACCCGCTGCGGAATAACTGTGTTGAGGGCCTTGTATACAAGAGTCAACGCAGTCTCTGTGTTCAAAGCGTTCTCCATCACTGGACAGTTTCATTACTGACATAAAACAATTGAGCTAAATGATAAGAGTGTATAAGAACATGGTCTCAGCTTTTTGTCAATACTTAGCTGTTGTCAAAATTATTGACAACTTACGTGAAAAGTAGCGTTGTACCCTTGTTTTTAATTAGGGTTTTGAACTCGTCATCCAGGGGTAATTCTTTTGGAATTTTGACGAATGGCAAGCAGGCTTTGGCGGCACGCTTGGCCATGTCGAGGGAGGATGTACAGCCAATAAGGGGTTTGTCGAAAGAGTTTTGAATCACGCGTAGGTCGCCTTTCACTTTCATATTATCGAGGTCAACTTCAAATAAGTCGGCGTCATCGTGAAATTTGCGAAGTTGGCGAACCAAAAGAGAGAAGGTCTCGGGATTGAGGCAGAGAACACGCTTTTCGTTCATGTGGGCCTATGGTAATGTAAAGTTCATGAGGAAGCTAGAAGACATACTCGATCACGCTTGGATTCAGGAGACACTGGGCATTTTGCTTGTTGTTTTGACGTCGATGGTAATTCTCATGATAGTCAAACGCTGGCTTCATAAATTGGGGAAAAGTGGAGGGCTTTTCTATACCGTGGTTAAGATCTTTGTATGGTCCCTTGCCCTCCTCGTGGTGCTCAGTAACTTGGGTTATGACATTTCCTCTCTCATTGCGGGACTCGGAATCACCGGAATCGCCCTTGCCTTGGCTGCCCAAGAAACCCTGAGCAACGCTTTTGGCTCGCTCTCCATTTTGATTGATAAGCCCTTTAAAGTTGGCGATCCTATTCGAGTGGACAAGTATGAAGGTCACGTCTTGTCCATTGGGCTTCGAAGTACTATTTTAGAGACAAAAGAGAAAACTAAAGTAAGTATTCCGAATAAAATTGTGGCTTCGAGCCCCATTGAAAACCTGAAGAAATGACTAAATTTGCTGCAAAACTGATTCGTTCCATTCCCTTAACCGCTGATACTTATCAACTCGATTTTGCTTGGGTGGGCGAAGCGGTTCCCTACGAGGCCGGGCACTTTTTTCTCCTTGAAGTGGAAGATGGCGGACCTAGAGTCACGCGCGCCTATTCTATTTGCAGCGCTCCTGCCGAAAAGGAATTTTTCTCGCTCTGTTTGAAGTTTTTGCCGGGTGGCAGAGCTTCGGAGTATTTGAAAAATATGGAGATGGGCCGCGACGTGCATTTCCAAGGCCCCTTTGGACATTTCAAGCTTACCGACTCCAAAAAAGATATTGTGATGGTGGCCACGGGAACGGGAATCGCTCCCTTTATGGGCATGATTCCCACTCTTATTGCTCGTGGTTTCAAAAAAAATATCTCACTTTACTTCGGAGTGCGCTTTGAAGAAGATTTATTCTACCTCGCGCAGTTTAAAACTTGGGAAAAGCAAAATTCGAAGTTTAAGTCTTTCGTGGCGATTTCTCGCCCTGGCGAAAAATGGAAAGGCCTCAGTGGACGTGTGACGGAACATCTGGAAGGGCTTGAGCTTAAAGCTTCTCAGGTTTACATTTGTGGAAATGGCGATATGGT
>CAYHTG010000083.1:0-1080 GCA_964359495.1 uncultured Candidatus Peribacteria bacterium | reverse complement strand
GAGATAGCGACTTTGATAATTGGTCACTAAATTGTCGGTGAAAATGGGATAAAGGCGAAGCGTCTTTTGCTCCCCTTCCAAAATCAAACGTGCCATGAGGCTGTAAGGGTCTTTATCCAATTTTTGATAACGTCCCGGGGCATTGAAAATGAAGTTGCCCAAATTATAAATTATCCAATGGTTTTTATACTGTTCTATGCCTTGAGCGAGGTGAGCTCCGTGACCAAGGATGAGATCGGCGCCGGCATCGATGAGGGTGTGGGCGATTTGTTTTTGCTCTTCAGTTTCTTGAAGATAGTTATCTCCCCAATGCGGAAAAATGACGATGAAAGCCTCCGGGTTTTGTGTTTTCAGTTCGATGATTTGTTCACTCAAGCGAAGAGCGTCCAGAGGATTGACGCCGGCGCTATCCGCTTGCGCGTAAAAGTCATAATCGTCCGCGTAGTTTTCATGAAACTCAAAGGCGCCGAAAACCACTAAATTGTCTTGGACAAAAGGGGTTTCAGCGTTTGTTATGTCCTCGCCGGCACCAAAAAATTGGATTCCCGCTTGGTCCAAAGCGGTGGTGGTTTCCTCTAAGCCCTCGGTGCCGTAATCGAGTGTATGGTTGTTGGCCAGTGAAAAAACATCAAGATGATGCTTGAAAAAAGTTTCAACTGCCAGCTCCGGGTCCGACCAATGAACGTAGTCTTTTTTGTCCTCCAATGGAGACTCCGCTTGCGTGGTGAGAGGCGTTTCTAAGTTGGCAATGACCAAATCCATATCAGCGAGAACGGCATCGAAGTTTTCAAAAGAGTAATCGTAGCCTTCGGTTTCAAGAATATTTTCATCGAGGTTTTCTTGATAATTTTCGCCTAAGTGAGTGTCTCCCACAAAAAGAATGGAAAAATCCTCCGAGGGCATGGGGGCGCAGGAGGTCAGAAGGAGGCAAAGCGAAAAGAGAGAAAAGGAGTTATTCATAAGCTCGGCTACGCCGCTTTTTTTAGTTCACGGCTTCGCCGTGTTGGTGCCGCGAGGCGGGATTGAACCACCGACACAAGGATTTTCAATCCTCTGCTCTACCACTGAGCTACCGCGGCA
>CAYHTG010000082.1:0-3554 GCA_964359495.1 uncultured Candidatus Peribacteria bacterium | reverse complement strand
GCCTGTTTCAGCTCCGGAAACTCTCTGAATTAAATACCGCCTCTTATCCCTTGTGATTCACTCCACTTGTTTGAAGGTTTAAACAAGCAGTACCTGGCACGGGCAAGCAACTGCTTCTTTGTATCCCCGTTCTCGTAGCTTTCAGCACGGAAAATAGTTCCCTCTTTCCGTGCTGAAAGTATCCGTGCACTTTCTTCCCCTGATATTTCTCGGGGAGCTCTGATGGAATAAGAGTCTTCTCCACCAGAGTAATTCTAAACACTTCATCTGTTTTCTCATAACTTTCGATTGTGAAATGATCTGCAAGACCATCTGGGAGCATATCCCATAAAAGTTCATGTTCGTTCATGGCGGTGGGGTGAAAAATTTACACCCACAAATTTAACTCAAAACTTTCTCAAACCAAATATTGCATGATCCAATTTAATGACACCGATGATGAAGGTTCAAGATTATGTACCTAAAAATTTAATTCACAATGGAAACTTAACTGTGATACAGTACAATTTTAACCCTCGCCCCGATCGGTAATATGACATTATCACGATGGTGCCCAAAACTCTTTAAAACGGCAACCGGAAGATCATATTCATGTAAAATATCGAGGATCGCACTGTAAATTCTTTTTTGTCGATTTTCTTGATCACAGTTGTGGAAATACCCAAGCATCACGCCGGATAAATTTTTAAAATATCCTTTATTTTTTAATAATAAGAAACGGTCCTTAATTTCATCGAGGGTCGAATTCACATCTTCAATCATCAGAACCGATTTATGGTTCGAAGGTAAAAGATCTAATTTTTCAAGCTTCAAAAAACATCTCAAATTACCGCCGATCAGTATTCCCTCAAAAGAATGACCGTTTAAAAAAGTAACGTCGTAAGAAGAAAAATCAGAAAATAATGATACATTATCAAACAGGCCGGAAAATGATTTTTCCATAATCCCGCCCCTATTTTTCGATAAATTCCAAATCACATCAGGGCCATGGAAAGTCACAAGCCCTGCCTTAGAAAACAAAACATTTAATAATACGGAAATGTCGCTGAACCCCATAAATATTTTGGGATTCGCTTCAACCAAGTTATAGTCCAAATATGGTAAACAGTCCTGGACACTATCTCCACCCTGAAGAGAAATGATTGCCCGCACATTTTTATCCTGGAAAAAATTATTTATATCCGCAGCTTTTTGCTTACCGTCACCCGATTTCAAATAATCACCAAGTACAACCTCCAATCCTTGAAACTCAAGAAATTTTAAACCATCTTGAAAATAAATTTCTTCTTTAGCATGAAGAGGGGAAGATGGTGCAATGACCCCGATCTTATCACCCTTAACGAGTTGATGCGGAAAAACTGACAAGTTCAGAGATAATGAACCGAAGGTATTATAGCATCCGAACTCAATCCTTCAACAACAAATTGTGCTTGTGATCGGGTACCAGTTAAACATAAACAATCCAAAAATCAATATTTTATTCCCGGCGTTATTTCCTGAAGCCAAAATCGTTTGTCCCTAACTTTACAGGTTGAGGACTATACACTATTTCTCCGGCCTACATCAGCGTCCCGAGCCTCCTAAACACTTCCCGTTCCACGAACTCCTTATCACGGCCATATTTTAAACGAGAAAGTTGCTTAAATGCCTCGGCCGCCTCAGGGTCGCCTTTTTCCAAGTAAGGGTTCAAAGGCACAATACTAAAGGGCTTCGAAGGCTGCGTATCGATGGAGAGTTTCATCACCGCCTTGTATTTATCGATGTTAATGAGGTCCTGGTCGCTGAACACCGGCGCCATTTCCTTGGCCATGTACTCGGCATCTTGAGCGCCGATTTTATAAGCCATAATTGTGCCGACGTTACCAAACACGGCATCTTTTAAGTTCACTCCTTTCCCTTTTTTACCGTCCGACTCCAACTGTGCCAAATACTGGTGAGCCATGGCCAGTCCCAGGCGATACTTTCGAGCTTCGGACAAAATCACTTCAATGGAATCGGTCACATAGTTTTGGAACTCATCGATGTAGAGAAAGAAATCTTTCCGGTCTTCTTTGCTCAGCTTTTGCCTGCGCAAGGCCGCAACCTGCAATTTTGAAACGACAATCATACCCAGCAGCTTCGAGTTGATGTCCCCGGTTTCTCCCTTGGAAAGATTCATAAGGAGGATTTTGCCACTCGCCATGACCTCGCCAAAGTCGAAGGCCGAACGCGCTTGCCCTATGATGTTGCGCATCATGCCATTGGTCACAAACTGCCCGAACTTGGCCGCAAAGTACGGAATCATTTCCTGTTTTTCACGGGCGCCGGTTTTTGCCATTTGCTGATCCCAGAACGATTTCACAATAGGGTTTTTCAGATCCTTCGTACGCTCATATTGAAAGTCATCGTCGGTAAAGAGCCGCACCATATCGGTGAGACAGCCACCGTCTTTATATTCCATCAAAGTAAGACAGCCGTTTCGGAAATAATCCTGAATACGAGGTCCGAAAATTTCCTCGTCGAAGAGTTTAATCATCATGTTCATGGCATCCATGGCCACGAGATCGCGTTCTTCAGGCGTTTCCGCTTCCAAAAGATTCAAACCGAGTGGTCGTTCCAAATCGGCCGGATTGAAATAAATGACGTCATCGGCACGGTCGCGGGGAATGAAGGGAAGAATATCGTCAATGAGTTGCCCATGAGGATCCACCACGCAAATTCCTTTGCCATTTTGAAGGTCCTGACGAATCATCATCTGTAAAATGGACGATTTACCTGTTCCGGTTTGTCCAATAACATAGAAGTGACGGAAGCGGTCTTCATTTTTCATGCGGATTTCTTTTTTCTCGCCACGGTAAATATTGTGCCCGAGCAGAATTCCTTCCTCGGGAATATTGGCCGGGGCCGGCGCGATTTTATAATTCTGCCAGTTAATGGTGGGCGCACGGTTGTAGCGGATGTTTGGCAAGTGGAACAAACTGGCGAGCTCTTCCGGACACAAAATCATCTTTTTGAAACGATAGAGCCGTCGCATGTCGCGCATCAGAAAATGATGCACCAAGTTTCCTTTAAAGCGCGTCACATAATTCAAAGTGTTGTTGTCCGTGGTGCCGTACTGCGCAAACGCGCTTTGCATGCTGTGCAGGAGAGCATCCGCCTTTTCGTGAGTGTTCGAGACCGCCACCAAGCGGATGATGGTTTTAAATCCCACTTGCGTGTTTTTTTCTTCGATGGCCTTCACTTGCTCATCGATCATGGGCGTGGTGCGCCCGGCCTCATGGGCGTCCTTAGAGACTTCGCCTCGAAAGAGCATATCCAAAAGTTCTCCAACCCACACGAGAGGATTCAAATTTCCGAGCAGCGAATGATGCTTGTTCTCCAGAATCTCCTTGGCCACGTGCCGTCCCTTCTTTTGCCAACCGTTGTGCAGAGGCCTTAGCATGATTTGAATGGCCGCACTTTCATAGGGTTCGAGCTTGGACAGCACGTTGCTCATATTATTGAGCGGATCCGCCGTCATGCGCGTGTACGTTCGAATGGGGTAGGCATAGGATTTTTCCGGCACAAAGTAGGTG
>CAYHTG010000081.1:0-3744 GCA_964359495.1 uncultured Candidatus Peribacteria bacterium | reverse complement strand
CCACGTGAGCGTAGTGACGCTTTTCCGTGGTGTATTCCTTATGAGAAGTGGCAATGGTAATACCACGTGCCTTTTCTTCGGGAGCGTTATCAATTTGATCGTAATTAACGACCTTGTTATCACCACCAAATCGCGCTGCCGCGACCGCAGTGAGGGCCGCTGTTAGGGTGGTTTTTCCGTGGTCTACGTGACCGATGGTTCCCACATTAACGTGCGGCTTGGATCTATCGAAAGTTCCTGCCATATCCGTTAGGGATTAAGAAATTAAAATTGGCTCATTAAAGCGAGGGCATTTTAGAGGAAAGGATTGGCTCACGCAATAGCTTTTTAAGCTGATTTTTAGCATCAGGCTACTCCGTGAGGAGTTCCATGTTGATGTTAATTGGCTTTTCCTCTTCACCGTCGATAAGTGTTGCGGTTTCATTTTTCAGTTTGATCTTAACCACTCTTCCTGCGGTCGATGTATTCTCATAAGGTTTATCATGGCAAAGGCGTTCTCCTCGTTCTTGCTCACGAATGGTATATGCTCGTGTTTCTATGGTGTACTTTTCTTCATACCCTTCATGTGTTTCAGGATCTCTATAAGATTGGCAAAGCACTCCATTATATAATTGGGGCATACTTGAACCCTTAAAAGGTGCTGCGTAGGTCCCATCTTTGTGCCGAACCCAAACGCCAAGGGACTGGATATAGAGAAGCGAGGTACCTTCCTCATCGAGTAAGGATGGCTTCCTTGAATAGTCAAAGTTATATCCTGTAGCGGACTTAAATTCTTCCTCGATGGACTTCTCCGACAGGACTCCCGTTTGTATGTTAAGCCAGTAGTGGCTTTCTTTGTTGAGATTTTCAACGATGACCAAATCTCCGTAAGCTTGATCAGGGTAGAAGTCATCCGCAAAAAGCTGTGTTTCTTCTGTAACTAAATTGTAGGCGCCCGTCACGTAGTCGTCCGAAAGAGTTTTGCAGATATGTTGATCGGGGGAGAAGAATTGTCGAGGATTGCAGTACCAAAAGAATGGGACTCTTGATGGTCCGTGTAGCTCCAGAGCCCAAACCTGAAGACTAAAATTAAAAAAGCGAGAACGAAAAATAAGAGAGTGAGGAGAATGGGAAAAAATAGGTTCGCATGAATGTTAATTATGAGTTAGCAAGATTGGATTTTCTTCCGACAATTCTATGTCCGAAGAGTTCATAATTGTGGACTCTCCCGAGATGCGCATTACCTCCACTTCACTTTCTATTTCTTCGGGCAAGTCTCCTTCCCAAAGGGCATACACTTTTACGCCATCCACCACAAACAAGTACTGACCTTCGGCAAGTTTTTCCACGCTTTCAAAGCCTTCCAAAGTTTGGGCGAGGGCTTGAATTGTGTACAAAAAGTCACGAGCCTCACCCTTTTCGTTATATAAGGAAGATCCTCCAATGGTGCTATTGTCTTGGCCTTGAAGGTCCACAAAGATTTTTTCTACGCCTTGTGCAAAAGCGAGGATGCTGTAACGAAAGTACCAAGCGGACTGCGCCGCTTCACTTTGAGTGGGAGAACCTGGTATTTCCCCGCCTTTATTTCCACCCGGAGGTGTATTCGTAGCCGGAGAACCCGAGTAGGTTCCAAATTCTGTAATCCACATAGGCTTTACGGCATCATTGACTTTCATGGTTTCGTTGAAAAACTCTAAATGTTCCTCAAATTCCTCCGAGCTTGAAGCCATGCCGAATTTTTCTCTATTATAGTGGAAGTTGAAAATATCAATCGTCTCGCCTCCACCGAGAGCGAAAAAGTCTTCCCAGAACCCTTTGACGTCTTGGTCTCGTAAATCACTGTTGATTTCGAGAGCCCCCATAGTGAGCACTCTGGCCTCCGGATCGGTAGCGCGAATGGTCTGCGAGGATACCTTCATCAGCTCAAAGTAATTTTCCGCTTCGTTCAAGTCTCCACCGCATTTTCCATCATATTCGTTTCCAATTTCCCAATATTTAACGGGGTAAAGGAGACCGGGCATGTCATCTTCTCCATCTCCATCATAACGCTCCACGGTAGCTGTGAGAAAAGCCTGGTAGGCTTCCCAATCCGTGGGGGTGTCCGCTTTATAGTCGTAGTAAGCAAAGTCAATAGCCTCACAGCCTTCGGGGATGCTGTCTTGGTCCCAAGCGGCAAAAGGTTGGATAAGGGCGGAAAGACTCATGCCCGCCGCGTTGACGGATTCTACAACGAGGTCTGATATATTCCAGTGGTAGCCTTCTCCCTCTGCGGGTTCTATGACATTCCAGGCAAAGGCGCCCGGAATTTCACGGTCTATGGAAAAACCTGTTTCTTCGGCCCAAGCAATGTAGGGTTCGAAACGATTTTTCATGTCGCTTAAGTAGTTGGAAAAGACATCTTCATTGCTGCTGAAGTTGAGCCAACCTTCTTCCAAAGCTTTCGCAATTTCTCCCGGCCGGTTAAAGCCGTCATTGGGATTGAAGGCCAGCATTGTGGCGTAGAGATCTATTTTATCTTGTGCAGTTGGCTCGTCGGAAGGTTCATTGCTTGGTCCGTTGAGTGGAAGAGTCTCTTCTGCTGTTTGATTATTGCAGGCGAGGAGTAGACCGCTCGTTACTATCAGCGTGAGTACAATCGTGGAGGTTTTCACAAGTTCTTATTTTATTAGTTTTTCACGCCTCTGTCCGTCTTAATCTTTGCAGCAACGTTGGAAGGCACTTCGTTGTAGTGGCCGAATTCCATACTGTAACTGGCGCGGCCTTGGGTCATGGAACGGAGGTCTGTGGCGTAACCGAACATTTCGGAGAGAGGCACGGTGCACTTGATGACCTTGGCCATTCCGCGGTTTCCGGTTTCCACAATTTGACCGCGCTTGGAAGAAATGTTTCCCATCACGTCTCCAAAGAAATCGTCGGGAGTGATGACTTCCACTTTCATAATAGGCTCGAGCAACACAGGGTTGGCTTTGCCGACGGCATCTTTGAAAGCCATGGAACCGGCCATTTTAAACGCCATTTCCGAAGAGTCCACATCGTGATAGGAACCGTCATAAACTTCCGCCTGCACATCCACCATTGGGTAGCCGGCTACATATCCACGAGTCAATGCATCTCGAATACCTTTATCAATGGGAGCGATGTACTCACGAGGAATTTTTCCTCCCACCACGGAGTTGATGAATTCATAACCTTTTCCGGCTTCCGGCTGGGGGCGTATGGTGATGAGACAGTGCCCGTATTGACCACGGCCTCCGGATTGCTTGATGTATTTTCCTTCGCCATCCGCTTCCTTCTTAATGGTTTCACGGTAAGCCACTTGAGGTGCGCCCACGTTGGCTTCCACTTTAAATTCTCGGCGCATACGGTCCACGATGATGTCGAGGTGAAGTTCCCCCATTCCCGCGATAAGAGTTTGTCCGGTTTCTTCATCGGAAGAAATGCGGAACGTGGGATCTTCTTCGGCGAGTTTCTGCATGGCCATACCCATTTTTTCTTGATCGGCTTTGGTCTTGGGTTCAATGGCGATTTGGATCACAGGCTCGGGGAAAGTGATGGACTCAAGAGTGATGGGGTGATCTTCGTCCGAAAGAGTGTTTCCGGTGAAAGTTCGTTTGAGACCGATGGCCGCGGCGATGTCTCCGGCTTCCACGGTTTTGATTTCTTCACGCGAATTGGCGTGCATGCGAACGAGTCGTCCGATGCGTTCCTTCTCTCCGGTGGTCGTGTTCAAAACGTAAGAACCGGCATCGAGTTTTCCCGAGTAAA
>CAYHTG010000080.1:0-3786 GCA_964359495.1 uncultured Candidatus Peribacteria bacterium | reverse complement strand
ACTGTAGCCGTGAATTTATATTTTGGATGATTGGCGTTCTCTGCCAGCCACTCTTCGAGCTCGGTCACTTCACGTTGAGAGAACTCGTGCAGTTGTAGGCGTTTTTGGTAGCGCTCGTAGCGTTCACTAAGAAATTGATCGTAATTGCAGCCGTAGACTTCAATGTTGTGCTCCGAGGAAATCTCCCAAATTTGATCGGCCACGGTGTTGATGAAACTGCGATCGTGCGAAACAAAAGCCACGGTCCCGCGAAAATCACGCACAAAACCTTTGAGCCACTCGATGCTGGCGGTGTCCAGGTGGTTGGTGGGCTCATCCAAAAGGAGGATGGACGGCTCGGCAAGAAGGAGCTCGGACAAAGCCACACGCACGCGCTGTCCTCCACTGAGATTTTTGAGTTGTAATAAAGTTGTCTCCCGGGGAAGGCCCACTTCCTCAAACGCAATGTCGATTTGGTACGTCATCCACGCTTCGTCCAGTTTTCCCTCCAAGTAGGCGCCCACAAGTTGTTCTTCATCGGGAAAGACGATGTCCTGAACCAAGTAGCCAATGACTTCTTGCGAGGAACTCACCGATCCGCGGCTGGGCTCCAAATCTCCTTTAAGAAGTTTGAGTAAGCTGGATTTCCCACAGCCGTTTCGCCCCACAATGGCCACGCGTTTTTTGCTGGCGCTATCGAGCGAAACATTCACCTTTTCAAAAAGCTGTCCGGAGGGGGCATCGAAAGCGAGGTCTTTTGCAATGAGCATTTTTGAGCTGGATACTAGCAAAAAAGGTTTGATCCTGCAAAACTTTCAAGGCTCAAAGAATCGAGGAGTAAGCCGGCTTCACCTTTTTGATGCACAGTTTTTTGCGCAGATCACTGATGAAGGCCAGCGTATCGGAAGGGAAGCGCTTGAGCAGAGCCGAGTAGGCTCTTTGATTGGGAATCAGCAGCTTTTCCAATTTTTTCACTTGCAGCAGGTGTTTGGCCAAGCAGTGGAAATCGCCATCACCGGAAACAATAATCGCCTTATCGTAGTTTTTGGACTCAATCATGGCCTGCAGCACGAGTTCGGCGTCGCAGTTTCCTTTGGTGATGCCTTTGTGGATCACAGTGGGTTTGTAGATGCAGGTGAAACCCGCCGCCGTCAGCGCTTTGTAAAGCTCCTTATTCTCTTCAATGAAGCCAATAAAGAGAAAGGCTTTGGAGATTTTATAGTGATCTTTCAAATAAGCTCGGAATTTCCGATAGTCGAGTTTCCAGCCTAGTTCCTTAATGCTTAAGTTGAGGTTTTGACCGTCGATAAACGCGTAATTGTTCTCTTTAATGTTCACTTTTATTTTACTCTCACATCATCAGTATACTCCACCTTTCCGAATTTAGCTACTAAACAAAAGCCCCCGGGTTTAACCCCGAGGATCATTATATCTCTATAGAACCTTATTCTGTAGGGATTCAACTGACTTGGTATATCTATTCCAAAATTTTTCAGTACGCGGTAAAGGACATTGAGTGTAGAGCAAAACTGAAAGTATAAAAGTTTGTGAAATAGAAATGAATCCACTAAGTCCTCACGGGAATGTTTATCCTCCGGTTCACTAAATACTTTAATTCTTTCTCCTGATTCAGAAAATTTAATAAACAAGATCCTTAGTATTTCTGCATTATCGAGTAGTATGTTTTCTAGTTTGCTTAGTTTTTCCGTACCCTTCTTCAATAGAAGATCTATAATTTGGTCAAAGGGTGATGTTTCTGTAAATGATGAGATGTATTTATGATCTATCATTTATCTTTGGGTTCTAATGGTTACGTATTCTGTTGGGGTCAAAATTTTGTAAGAATGTGAGTCATTCTGTTGGGCTTCTTTTGCGCGTATGCCACGAAGTATAACACTCGTATCTAGGACGATTTTTCTGGCTTCTGAATGGAGCATTTGATTGAAGTTACACAATGAGGATTGTACCAGATTTTATTTTCAGGTTAAAAGTTCGCATCCAATCTGGGCAGATGTGTTTTTGAGAACTTTTTTAATCTGTAAAAACAGCAATTCCAAACTGGCTCCCCAAGCTGGAAGCAGTTCGAAGTGCGTTACTGCAACAGGATCGTGCGTTAAGCATTTAATCTCTCAAAGGAGCTTCTTGTTTTTGCTGAATCATAAATGATGCGTAATTCTTTGATTTTCCCTTCGGACGAGAAATTGAAGATGTCCACGCATTCAAAGCAAGTGGGCGTTCCATTCGCTAAAGTCCAGTCATATCTAAAGTGACCTGCCGCTACACGCTCATCTTCTCCCATCAATATGTTTAGAAGGGTGATCTTGGATTTTGAGGTATCTTCAAATAAATCTTTATAAAATTTGGAGGCAAGAATCTCTCCGTATAGAGGTGAATACACAATAGCATCTTCCGTAAACAGAGAAATAAGTTTTTCGTAATCACTCAATTCCAAAGAATGTAAGTAATTTTTTATGATTTCTGATCGGTTCATGGTTGGAATAGTTAATTTGTAGAGAATAAAGCGCTTCCGATAGCTTACCAGAAGTCAGCTTCGCATACCGAAGACATCCTTTTTTTGCCGTCCGTATCGCTACAGATTTCTCGTAGTTTGCAATGAGTGCAATCTTGTTCTTCTTCAACAGGTCGTCCTTCTCGACGTAGAGTTTCCACATCCGCTGCATCCCGTTGTTTTTGAAGCTCTAATGCTATGGCGGTGGCGATTGCGCTATTTAGGGTTGTATCGACAATGTCAGTTTTGGATTTCATAAATAATAGGATTAAAAATTGAAAGTTTTAATAGAGAGATCAAAGAATCGATAACGATTTCTATTGAGAAGCACCTGAATGAAATGACCTTTGTGAAACATAAAATTAAGAAAGAATTTTATTAACGGTATGTTTGACTAAACATTCCATGCTATCGACTACGGTCTCAGATGGAGCTATGACAAGCTGTAAATCCGTACACCCAAGAAGCACTTTTTCCGTGCCGGCTTTTTCCATAAGTTCAGCAAGAAACGCTTTGTGCTTTCTTTTATTCTTCTTTTTGTCACTCAAGATTGCTTGAATTAAAAGATCCAATCTTTTTTGATCTTTGGGATCAGGAACAACAAAATTCACCGAGGAACCGGAAATGGCATTTTGGTACAAGTTTGTTGCTACTGTACGGCTGGTAGCTAGCAATAATACTCGTGCCCATCCTCGTGCTGTAAGTTCTCCCGCAACAATTTCAATCAAATTTGGGAAGGGGATTGAAACTTCTTCCAATAGGGTAGGATGGAATTCATGCACGGTGTTGCAAGGCATTACTATTTCCGTGCAACCTGCTCGTTCAAGCCGGTGTGCGCCGTCTTTTAATAGTTCTAAGTAATGATCTGTGTGTTTACCGGCAGCAATAAACTCGGCTTCTTTTTGAAGGTCTAGGGGCAAGCTCCAAATGCACACGGCTGGGCGGGCTTTTCTGGAGGCTTGTCTTATCAGATTCAAGTAAAAATGTGCCGTAGTATCAGGTCCAAGTCCTCCCAGTATGCCGGTAGTGTGATTATTTTCAGGGGTGTTCATATAAGAATAAATTTTAAAAATTAAAAAACCTCTTCGTTTTTCTGGAAGAGGTTTAAATTTCTAATTTATTCTCACATAGCAGTGATTACCTCTCCAGAATGGAAAGGCAATAATAGGCGCTGGTTTGATTTAAGATTTTGATGAACATGTCGCTATTATAGTGCAATTTATTTAAAAGTCAATGGCTTTATGGTTCTTTAAACACTTTGGGTAAGATTTTTAGTTGTTTTTGGCTTACGGAAGAGG
>CAYHTG010000079.1:0-3901 GCA_964359495.1 uncultured Candidatus Peribacteria bacterium | reverse complement strand
CCGACGAAAACCTTTCCCGCGGAGCCATGGCCGAGCTGATTTATAGGATTGAGATTGATTGAGATTTACCTATATAATGGGGCCGATTCCAACCCCTATGCACCAATACCTCTCACTCGTCCGCGAAGTCCTCGAAAACGGGGAGAAGAAAGAAGACCGAACAGGAACAGGGACCCTTTCCATCTTTGGAGTTCAGCGCAAATATGATCTCCGGGAAGGGTTTCCGCTCCTGACGACTAAAAAAGTCCTCTTCAGCGCCGTCCTTCGCGAACTGCTTTGGTTTTTACGCGGCTCCACCAACATCAACGACGGCCTCACTCAGCACACGCCCATTTGGGATGCTTGGGCCGACGAAAAAGGTGAACTGGGACCGGTTTATGGCAAGCAGTGGCGCCGATGGAATGCGGTCAACGGTCGCGAAATCGACCAGATTCAAGCCGCCATCGACCTCATTAAAACGAACCCCAATTCCCGCCGCATCATTGTAAATGCGTGGAACGTCGGTGAAATCGATCAAATGGCCCTGCCGCCTTGCCACATGTTCTTTCAGTTTTACGTAGTGAACGGTCGGCTCGACTGCCAGCTCTACCAACGCAGTGCGGACATTGCTCTGGGCGTGCCTTTCAACATCGCCAGCTACGCCGCTCTCCTCATGATGGTGGCTCAGGAATGCGGGCTCGTACCCGGAGTTTTTACGCACACCATGGGGGATGCGCATATTTATCTCAACCACATTGAAGGCCTGCAGGAACAACTCAAACGCGAACCCAAGAAACTCCCGCAACTTAAAATCGTGCAAAAACCATTTTGGGATTTGAAGTTTGAAGATTTTCAGTTGATTGATTACGAGCACGACCCTTTCATCAAATTTAAAGTCGCTGTATAATAAAGTCATGAACATCACTAAAGAAAAATTCGGGAGATACGAAGGGAAATGGGTGGCTTTAGGTACAAATGAAAAAGTTCTCGAGTCCGCTACCAGTTTTGAAATACTGGCTAAGAAAATGGACAAGATGAAAATAAACAAAAAATATACTTTAATGCATATCCCATCTTTTAAACTATACTGGGCCCCTTCGGCATGGCATGCGCATAAAATATAAGCAATTTGAAATAAGAGATGCCCAAGGCGCTTTAGTGAAAATTTATCGTCCTATTTTGCGTATTATTTTCAAAAAGGGTAATTGCACACAGGCGAGCAACGCATTAGTCGATTCGGGTGCCGACCTGATTATCTTACCTGTCTCTTTAGGGAAATACTTTGAGGTTCCATTCGAGAAAGGACAAATTTTGCCAGTCCTACTCGCTGATGGTCAAGTGGGGAAAATTTATAAAATTCCTTACTCTATTCATCAAATAAACATCCTTTGTAATGGTGTAAAAATAAAAGAGCCTATAGCCTTTTCAGAAGGGCAAGAAACACCACTCCTTGGGCAGGACTTTTTTAAATATTTTAGAATCCTTTTTGATCGTAAAAAGAAATATTTTGACATTAAAAGTAATAAATAATCATGAACTTCACAATTATTGCCGCCATGGACGAGAACCGAGGTATAGGTAAAAATAATGCCCTACCGTGGCACCTTTCGGCCGACTTGAAACATTTCGCAGCCACCACCAAAGGCGCTGCGGTGATTATGGGACGGAAAACCTGGGAATCCTTGCCCGATGCTTATAAGCCTCTCAAAGAGCGATTGAACATTGTAGTGAGCCGTGGAGAGCTGGAACTGTCGGAAGGCGTAAAATTAGCTCACTCTTTGGATGAAGCCTTGTCCTTGGCTATTCATGAAGGGAAGGCCTTTATCATAGGCGGAGCCACCCTCTACGCAGAAGCAATTCAGCACCCCGCGTGTAAGGAGCTTCTATTGACTCACATTGAGGGCATCTTTGATTGTGACACTTTTTTCCCCGACTTCAGCGCCGATTTTAAACTCGTTCTTGAAGAAACACCTCAGGTTGAAACGCATTCGCAGTCGCAAATCCGTTTTCATTTTGCCCGCTACCTGCGTCCGTGATTACCCACCCCTCTATAAACTTTCAAAGTCTGCTCGCTTTTTAAGTTAGTTCAGCTTTCCGGCCAGTTCCGGCCTTACTTCGAAGCGCACTTCCTCCACTGCACTTTTTACAGGTTCAATTCCCCCGCTAGCGGGGGTTTCTAACCTGGAGTTTTGTACAAATAGGCTTAAAGGCCCTGAAGAAAGCACTTCTACTTTTTCGGCCCAGTAGGCATCCGTCTCCGTGGTAGCTATGTAGGCCACTCGTTCCAGCCTTGACAAAAATGTTAAAAGAGTCAAAAATCACGCTATGTCAGATCTTCAAGCTGCCATAGCCGATTTAGAAGAGAAAGGTTTTCAGATTGTAGGGCCGAATTCTGTACTTGACCAAACCCCTTTGAAACCATCGAAACCAGTATGGCTTGTTCGTAATGGGATAGGGGAAAGGATCAGACTGATGATTTTGTCCGATACCGATCTGTGCGGAATCCCCCCTGTACTGATTGAAACGGAAACGGATGAGCCCCCTTACAGAGCAGTATCCTCTTGCGGTTTAGAGGGCTTACTTGAAAACTTGCATTGGAAAGAACCGACTTCTTTAATCGATGCCGATCCGGAGGAAATAGTTCGTAGACCTAAGAAACTGATTCGATACCTAAGACAGAGATTGGATTGCGAAACCTGGTTGGCCATGTCAAAAAAACAAAGACTCGAATTTGCAATAGGTAGCCATGGAATACGGGAAATCGCTACACTTCTCGGAGTGAAATATTTTTCGCACAACCGCAGGGCTGACCACTTGCGTTTAGCTCGTGCCATTTATGAAGAGTTGCCGGAGACCATTTAGAGAACTATAATCAGCCCATGAGCAAACTCGACGAAATCAAACAAGCCTACGAAGCCCAAAAGGCCAAACAAAGTTCTTTTCAAGAAAATCCTCATACCCCGGGAGCCAAGAAAAATGCTAGAATGGCAGGGGTGATTTTCCTTATTTTCGGACTCGGGTTTGTAGGGATCAACTATTACACCTGGACCGAGCTGGATGTCGCCTATAACCTCCTTTTGGCAGCAGCAGTAGGATTCCTCTTTTTAGGAATCTTTATGACGATTACCGGACGGGCTCCTAAGCCCAAACTAAAACGCTAAGCAAATTCCAGGCCGATAGGGCAATGATCACTGCCGCTCACTTCACTCAAAATCCAAGCCCTTTTCACGTGCGGTAAAAACTCTTTATTCACAAAAAAGTAATCAATCCGCCAGCCCACGTTCCTTTCCCGCGCGCCGCTTCGGTAACTCCACCAGGTATAAGCGTCGAATTCCTCCGGATGAAGGTGTCGAAAGGTGTCCACATAACCCGCGGCAACAAACTTGTCGAGCCAAGCCCGCTCCACGGGTAAAAATCCGGTCACGGTTTCATTTTCTTTGGGCCGCGCCAAATCAATTTCATTATGAGCGGTATTAATATCGCCGCAAAGTACCACATTTTTCCCCTTCGCACGAAGGCGCTCCAAAAAATCGAGCATCTCATCATAAAAATCGAGCTTATATGAAATACGATGATCTCCCAGCCCGCCGTTCGGAATATACACATTCACCAAAACGAAACCCGGAAACTCCGTAAGCAGGAGCCGCCCCTCCCCATCGTGACGCCCATTGCCGAGCTCTTTTTGAACGGAAAGTGGCTTCTCCTTTGAAAAAGTGGCCACCCCGCTGTAACCGGGTCGGTTCGCGGAAACCCACTGGCTATAATAGTCTGCCGGGTTCTGCAGTTCTTGAGTGATTTGTGCCGGAGAAATTTTTGTTTCTTGCACGCATAAAGCATCCGGACTTTCGCGCTCAAGAAAATCCAAGAATCCTTTTTTTTGGACGGCTCTAATCCCATTCACATTCCAGGAGATAATCTTCAT
>CAYHTG010000078.1:0-3972 GCA_964359495.1 uncultured Candidatus Peribacteria bacterium | reverse complement strand
GAATCCAACCGGAAGGAGCCTACTTTTAGGTCACAAATCTCCTGGACCCGAGCTCCGGTATTGTAGAGCAAGCTGAGTACGAAGTAGTCGCGCCTTCCGACCCACGAAGAGCGGTCGATCTCTTTCAAGATTGCTTTTATCTCGTCCACTTCGAGATAACCCATCATTTGCTTGGCCGCTCGATTCTGCGGGATCATGAGAATTTTCTGGTACTGAGCCAAGTGAAGCACGTCCTGGGTAGCAAGATACGAGAAGAAGACGCGCAGAGCCGCCAGTCGATGGTTTCTGGTCATCGCGCTGTTACCGCGCGCAGACTCAATTTCCTTCAAGAATTCAAGCACCGTTTCCGCCGTCATGTCCTCGATGTCAATTCGCGTGATTGCCTTCGATCGCATTCTGGCGACAAAGAGAAGAAATAACTTCATGACGTCGCGATACGCTTTGATAGTGTTCGGACTCACGCCACGATGGACAGCAAGATGTTCTTGGAAAAAAGTTTCAATGTATTGGGCAAGGGATTTTTGATTTTTCATGGTACTACTCCTGGCTACGGTTTGAATTGCGAGAATGTTTGGAACTTGGCTCCGGCTTTCGCCAGCAGCTCGATGGACGGGTGAAGATAGTGTGTAGTGGCACTTTCCCTTAGATAAGAACTCCCTATTTTCCTCACGATAAATTAGGTATCAACGGAAGTTGTTAAATTAAATTCGGTACCTAAATGACCCCAGGAAGAGGAAAAAAAAGGGCCAGTGCTTGAACACCGGCCCTTCAATAATTACATATGATTTTGCCCTACAAAATCACGCTCGAAAAGCTATCAAAAATTGAAAAAAATTACAAATGGCCAAAGCATTTCTGTGAAAAATGTCGCCGCAATATGTGGGGTCACGGGTATGTAGCCCGATACTTTACGGCGATCTTAAATTCTGTTTTCCTAAAACGCTACCGGTGTCCGGGATGCAGGGTGGTAGTGGTTTTCAGACCCGAAGGACATTGGCCGCGGATTCGGAGTTCAATATCAATCATTTATGGGGCTCTTCAGTCTAAGCTTAGCCGAGGTCACTGGCCTTCATGGGTACCGAGGCAGCGCGGCGGGCATTGGCTGAATCGCTTCGTCAGGTTTGCCAGGATGGAAACTAAGACGAGCCTCGGTTCATTTTTAGATCATTGCTACCTCAAAGAGATTCGATTTTTTCCCTAATTGAAGTTCATTTTTCTTGGGGAGCGCACCACCCCACCTTGTTGTGTCATTTGTTTTGCTCATCACGCTTGTTAGGACGATCGGAAACCTAAAAAGGAGTGAATGAATGAGTGGTCACGAAGAAAAAAATGAAAACCATCTAAAAATAGCGAGCTTTCGGTTCGGCTTGATCTCAGAGTTTGTCACCGGCGTGAGATTGCAGTACGGAGAAAAGGAAAAATTAATTACTGCGAAGATTTTGCGGAGCTACGACATCCCTTTTTCTCAAAGAACGAAAATTTCCCGTTCGACATTGGAGAAGTGGATCGTGGATTATAAAAAAGCCGGTTACCGGATTGAAGGGCTCTATCCTGCCCAGAGAAGCGACAAGGGAAATACGCGGGCATTGTCGAGCTCTCTTAAGCTTGCGATCAAGGAGTTAAAAAAGGAATCGCCTCACCTCAAGGGGCCGGCGCTCATCTTGTGTCTGAGGCATAAAAAATTGATCGCGCCCGATGAAGAAATCAACTCTTCAACTTTGTATCGGTATTTGCGTAACGAAAAATTGACGACGATCAATGAGGATGCCGTGGATAAACGGCACTTTGAGGCACTTCATCCCAATGAAATCTGGCAAAGCGATGTCATGCACGGACCGTCCGTTCGGGTTGATGGAAAGTCAAAAAAAGCCTATTTAATAGCTATTATTGACGATCATTCGAGATTTATCGTCCATGCTGAATTTTATTTAAACGAAACCAGAGAAAGTTTTTTGGATTGTCTCAGGCAAGCCATTCTAAAGCGGGGCTTGCCACAAAAACTTTACATCGACAACGGCTCTTGCTTTAGGGCACTTCACCTAGAACAGGTGACCTCTCAACTGGGAATCGGGATCAGCCATTCTCGGCCCTACACTCCTCAAGGGCGTGGGAAAATCGAGCGTTGGTTTAAGTTTGTCAGAGACCACTTTGTTTCCTCTTATCAACTCAATCAGCGATCTGATAAACTGGATTTACTGAATCACCATTTTAGTGAGTGGGTAGACGAGTACAATAACAACCGAGTTCATGGGACAACGAGAGAAACGCCTTATAAGCGGTATCAAGCAGGGCTGGAGTGTGTGCGACCGGCGCCGGCGCATCTCATCGATTACTTCCGTCAGATCGAATGGAGACGAGTAAAAAAAGATCGTACGATCCGGCTTTTGGGAAATTTATTTGAAGCGCCAGTGGGACTCATTGACCGTTCGGTGGAGCTCAGGTTTCATCCTGAGGATCTATCGCAGGTCGAGATTTTTTTCCAAAATAGGTCTTACGGTATGGCCCAAATCGTCAATCCGCACGTCAACTCACAGATCGGAAGAAACTGGGACCCCTTGCCAGAAAGAAAAAAAGAATCCGCATCCATTGAAAACCAACTCCCTGTTCAGACCGGTCAGTTGTTCAAAGTCGAAGATAGCCAGGAGCAAGTATGAGTACCTATTGTAATTACTATGGGTTTAAAAATGAGCCTTTTACGCCTGAAATAGCGGCAAAAAATCTTTTAAAGCTACCATCGATGGTATCTGTCAAGGAGCGCTTTGATTATGTGATGAGTGGAGGGGTATTTCTTGTGACGGGCGAAGTGGGTAGCGGTAAATCCACATCGCTCCGGTGGTCACAGGCGCAATTTCATCCATCCCAGCACTTATTCTTAAATATTACCGCAACCGGAGGCTCGTTAATTGAGTTTTACAGACAGCTTTGCTGGAACCTAGATATCGAAGCTAAAAGTGGAAGTCGGGCCGCGACACTCAAAGAGTTTAAGTCAACGGTGAGAGAAATTGCGGAAACGAAAAAACAAAAAATCATCATAGTCGTCGATGAAGCTCATCTACTTCGAACAGACATCTTTGCAGAGCTTCATACCATTACACAGTTTGATAATGATTCAAAAAACCTGTTCTCACTGGTTCTGGCCGGACAACCCAATCTCATCGAAAAGATGACTTACCGAAGTACTGCGCCGCTTGCGTCCAGGGTCGTTGCAAGAACTCATCTGAGTACGCTCAATCAAGAACAGATGGTGGTGTATCTGGAGCACCACCTCGGAGTTGCTGGAGTGAAAAAGATGCTTTTTTCTGATCCCGCCATCACAGCGATCTACCAAGGATCGGCGGGAATCCTTCGCAAGGCAAACTCTCTTGCCAGAGGAGGACTTATTGCCGCCTCGACTGAAAAAGAACAAGTCGTATCGGCAGAGCACATCCGACTCGCATCGACCGAGTTATTGTAGATAAAAGTTATTAATCGACGACGCCGATCTTCGAAACTGGAGATCGGCGTTTTTTTTACCCAATTTAATCTAACAAAACCTACCCAAGACAGCGCGACACTTCACAGCCGGATTGCATGGAAACCGCTCGTGCTGCTCTTGATACCCATTCGCTTGTAGTAGAGCTGCATCGTCGAGAAGAGTGACGTTCGCTTCATGGGCTCGGTGCCGCCCTTGATTAAAAATACTTCTTCAAGCGAACTGCGTCCTCGCCCATTTTTTATGTAGTCGAGAAGCGCCTCCGCAACGTTGGGGTACAAAGGGAAACTTAAGGGCCGCCCGCCTTTGCACGGCGGGAAGTAGATGAGACCCTCGTGCCAATGGATATTTTTTAATTTGAGAGTGCCTGCCTGGTGGTATCTGACCCCGTAGGTCGCAATCAGCAGCAGAAGTGCATAGTTTCTCTTTCCGTTGGGCCGACTCCTATTCGGTGCAGATAAAAGTTTCTGGACTGACTCCCATTCAATACCTCGTGGAAT
>CAYHTG010000077.1:0-4020 GCA_964359495.1 uncultured Candidatus Peribacteria bacterium | reverse complement strand
TTTTCTAGCTTTGGTTGTTGTTAAAAATCTCCACCTTAGGCTCAGTGCCAAAAACATCCGGATGTTTAGATAAAGCAGCACGAATACGTCCGGCATCAAGAGGCTCAGGTGTATACAATTCTTGGGTGAGGCAGTGAACCTGCCCCCCGGTTTTAAGATTCTGAGTTAAGGGGAATGTAGCCACCTCAACTCCGGGCAGAGAAGTCCACTTGGATTCAGTTTGAGGATCAACAAAAGGAGCTGTCCTAAAGATATTGCGACCGGTAAAAAGGTGATTGGGCGCCATGTTCTCCACATCAGCCAGTTGTAACTCATCTAAACTACCATCCAAGCTACGCACCGCTTGCTCAATAGTACGCCTCGAATCAGGAGGAAACGCATCCATATAACTAGCCACATGGACCACGCTCTTTCCATCCACGGCAACCATAAAGACGCAGTCGAAATGGAAGCCTTTTCCTTGTATTATATCCACAAATTGCCTTCTGGACTGCGGAATACCCAAGAAATCAGCCTGTTCAGCAAGTCCATCCATACTGGAACGAACTGAGGTGGAAGCAAACATCCAGCTTTCGTTTCCAACTTGTGGCACGCGCGAATTGCCTCCTTCGTTAAAACCTCTCTGGGAACGAAGCACTTCCAAGCCGAGAGCCTCAGCAAATAACTCGTGAACCCCTGCCTCCCACTGTCGAGTTTCCGCCGCCATATTAAATAAAATAACCTTCCCCTCGCGAGATACCGAAATAGGGTCCCTGACATAATCAATTGCTTCGGTCACTATTCCTGCATGAGTTCTAAAGGATTTCAATGGCCGGGGCAAAACGACCAAAGGCACCCCCGCCTTTGCAATGGCATCCACCATGCCTGCACGTTCGGCTCTTAAAACATTCACATCCCCCTTCCACCCTTCACGTAAAGCAGCTTCGTTATACTCATTCCCAGGTGTACGTGTAACAACTCCATTTGGATAATAAAGATCTTCAGGGAATGGAGTATCCAGCGTGACAATATATTTGTGGACACCCATAAGAAGTAGTGATTAAAACATGGATCGGCTACGCCAAGTTTCCCGCCTTCACCTCAAACTTCCGTAGTTCCTGAGCGTAGAGAGAAAGTCCAAGATTCCCGGTCGCGCCAAGATGTTTTTTACCACGGATGTTTTTAACCGGATCTTCACTCGCAAAAGCGGCTGCACCTCCTTTCTGACCGTCAAGCACTTGCGCTCCAATCTCTCGATAGGCATCGCGGAACGCCATGCCCTTCATCACCAAAGTGTTGGCCGCGTCGGTCGCAAAAATGTCAGCTTGCATGGCCTCTTTCAGACGTTTTACGTCCGGACGCACACCTTCCAAAGTCATCGTCGCCGCAGCAAGACTCGCGTGCAGCACGGAAAATGCATCCATCATGGCCTTTTTCGTCACTTTCAAATCTTTATTATAGCCGGAAATCAAATTGTGTCCGGCCATTTCCACCTGTGTTTTTAAGCCCGCCATCACACTCACATTCGCACGTAAAACCTCCATAATATCAAGATTGCGCTTCTGCGGCATGATACTCGAACCGGTCGTCAAGCGAGTCTCCACAAGAAAAAATCGCAAGTCGCTGGACGTAAACCACACCAGATCGTTTGCCAACCTCCCCAGCGTCATCATGACTTGGTACAAGCCGGAAAAAAGGAAGGCCTCAATTTTCCCTCGACTGTTTTGACAGTACAAACTGTTGATTTGTGTCCGTGAAAATCCGAGTTCTTTCGTCGTCGCAGCCCGGTCCAACGGCAAACCTGTGCCGAATCCGGCCGCACTTCCCAAAGGATTTTGATCATTCATTTCATACGCGGCAAAAAGAGCGCGTAAATCATCAAGGAAAGATTCAACCAGAGCCCCAGCCCACTGTCCCACGCTGGAAGGCATGGCCTGTTGCGTATGAGTGTATCCGGGCATCGGCACAAACTCGTATTTTTTAGCAAAAGTAAGTGCCGTACTGGCACACTGAAGCACCAGTTTTATCACTTCTTTGAGTTGCGCTCGCTGGTACAAGCGCATCGCAACAAGCACCTGGTCGTTCCGGGAACGTCCCATGTGAATACGCTTTCCAACTTCCCCCATGTTTGCAACGAGAAAATTCTCAATAGCGGTATGACAATCTTCATCCTCCTGTTTCAAAACAAACGCGCCTTTTTCATAAAGACCGAGCACTGCCTTCAAACCCTTTTCTAGTGCCTTCACTTCACTCGTTTTCAAAAGCCCCACTTTGCCAAGCATGTGAGCATGCGCAAGCGAAGCCTGCACATCATATGGCACAAGTGCCGTGTCTTCGGCAAGATTCCGACTGATAATAAACGCGTTTACGTTTTTATCGAATTTCGATCCTTTTTTTTGCCACAATTGATTCATACTGGTACGCAAGATAACACGCGACGCGCCCCTTCACAAGATCGCTCTTTGGGAAAATCACGTAAGAATCGCGCGCCGCGCAAACCGGTTCATCCCCGTCCTTTGCAAACAGCTCGCCCTTTTTTACAAAGTGAAAGTTCGACATTTCAAGATCTATAAAAGAAAACTCATCCGTCTGTGGGAAAACGTCACTATAAATACGAAGTGGAAGCGGAGCTTTTTGTGACTTCTTTCCAAACATTTCGCGTGACCGAGGAAGACTTCCCACACATTCAAGAACATTCATAAGTTCGGCAAAGATGAGGTCGGTATTTTTTGGATTTTTATGCCATCCGGACTCGTAAGTGATCCCAATGCCGCCGTGACGATCCACAAAATTATCCGCGGAAGAAAAAAGATCCGGCGGTCTAAAATCGGGCTCCGGTGAGACAATATACGGCACGTCAAAACACGCGGCAATTTCGAGATGCTTCGGTGTCCCCTCACAGTAAACGAATGGAACGGAAGGTCGAATCGTCGCGTGAATATCAATCAAAACATCAACGCCCCGAAGAACATCCATGAGCTCTTTTGCACGCTTTCTTTCAAGAGTTACGGAAGTTGCACTCTTCTTACCGCAAATCGCCCGTTCCTCCTTTTCAGAAAAAAGTCGGTTCAAATCCTCTTCCACAAAACGCGTGTCTTGCGCGTACGCATGAGGGTTCCCAATCATCAAAAAAACTTGACCATTTAAACAGTTCAAAGCTTTTCCGGAGAACTTGCTCTTGATTCGCTGCACAATTTCAACTCCGGTACGCTCGTTTCCGTGCATGGCGCCGATGACAGCAAGCCGAGGGCCGGGACGCTCGCCGGAAATAAGCCAAAAGTTCTGCATAAAATTTCTTATAAAGAGCTACTCGTTCAAATACACCTTCTCTTCTCGGTCGGCAACCACCATCGTACCCAAACCTTTTTTAGTCAAAACCTCCACGAGCAAACTGTGCGGAGACAAACCGTTAATAATATTCACACGCTTGACTCCACTTTCTATTGCCATCAGCGCGTTTTGCAACTTCACCAGCATTCCTTCCGTCACCACCTGTGAAACAATCAAATTACGCGTTTCCGTCGCCGTGAGAGTGCTGATCAAATTTCCATTCGCGTCACGAACCCCATCGATATTGGTGAACAAAATCAGCTTCTCCACATTCATGTGCCGCGCGAGTTCCGCAGCAATCGTATCGGCATTAATATTCAAAATAACGCCATCGTCGTTGGTGGCCAAAGGCGAAACAATAGGCATATAGCCCGCGCTCAAAAGGTCGTAAAGCACCTTCGGATGAACCCCTACAATATCTCCTACAAAGCCAAAATCAACCTTTTCCTTATCTCGAATCTTCGCGTCCAAAAGCCCACCGTCAAGTCCACTCACACGAATTCCCTTCATTTTCAACTTTTTCATCAAGCCCAAAATTTCCAGGTTCAAACTCCCGCCGTACAGCATTTTTGCGATTTCAAGATCCTGTTCTCCGGTGACGCGGCGACCTTCCACCTTTATCGGCGTATGACCAATTTTTGCAGCAAGTTCATCAGCCTGCTTGCCACCACCATGCACTAAGATGACATGGATTCCTGCCTGCCATAGGAT
>CAYHTG010000076.1:0-4042 GCA_964359495.1 uncultured Candidatus Peribacteria bacterium | reverse complement strand
AAATATTGGCGTTTACCTTAAAGCCGTTCACGAAAAGAAGCCATCTACCGTAAAAGGAAGTTTCATTAATAGCATCACGGTCTGCTCTTCCATGGGCCCGGCCATCAAAATGCAGGTGAATGAGACGCTGAGCGCGCTTTAATCTTCCGGAATTCCCATTGGTTCGGGAGTCCTTTGGGCGAGAACTTTGAACATTTCTTGTACTCTAAAAGTGGCTTCCATATCACATCCGGTATATTTATAATAGCTGCCTACCGGAACTCTATTTCCATTCGAATCCCGACAAAGAGTGGTAAGCATGCAAACCATAGTGTATGGGTACTCCTCTTCCGTGTAAGCATATATAGAGCTCACACAATCCATCCATTCGTATTCATAATGGCTATGGGCTCCGGGGCTGGCGAGCATATCATAACCCGTTCGGTTTTCATCATCCACCCAGTGAAAAGTGGGGCAAAATTCAAAATCTTCAACTTCCTCCAAGTGCCCCGCTAACTGAGCCTCCGTTAAGGCGCCATTGATTCGTTTTGAAAGATTCTCAACAATGCGATCGCATCCAGAGTTAAAATTGTATTCGTTCCCCTCATTGGTCGTAACACAACGGTTTTCATACTTTTCCTCCCAACTTTGTTCCGCTTCTTGAACCGACTCATCAGAAGTAGGTGCCAAAATTCTACGCACTACCCTTTGAACTCGTGATCGACTCACGTCATGAACAACCGAATCACGTTCCTGCGTGGGTTCAGGCCGGGTTCTTAACCCTAAACAAGTTAGACTAAGAGCAGCAACAGCAGCAACAGCAGCAACAGCGGAAGCTAAGAGTTTTGGTGTGGCCATAAAACACCGGAAGTATACCATATTTACGGCATGAGTCAACCTTATTCGGACCTTAAAATGGAGATTTTAGGTAAAGTACGGGCATGAAAGTTCGTATTCAGCGCATCGACAAAAGCCTTCCCCTTCCCGTTTACGAAACGGCGGGAAGTGTGGGTTTCGATATTTTAGCGCGTGAGACCACAAAGATTGAGCCGGGAAAGATTGAACTTATTCCTTCCAACGTGATTGTGGAGGTGCCCGAGGGTTATATGCTCGTGGTGGCTTCGCGCAGTAGTACGCCACGCAAAAAAGGCCTCACTCAACCGCATGGCTTTGGAATAATTGATCATGATTATTGCGGGCCCGAAGATGAGGTGAGAATTCAGGTTTATAATTTTTCCGGGCAACCGGTTACGATTGAGCGCGGCGAAAAAATCGCCCAGGGTGTGTTTGTGCGAGTGGACAAGTTCGAGTGGGAAGAAGTGGACAAAATCCGTGAGGAAAGCCGAGGTGGGTTTGGGAGTACAGATCAATAAATGGCATGCACCTTAATATCCTTGAATGGATAGTGTTTAACATTTTTTGTAAAAAGAGTGGCATTGTTGACTAAGGCGGTGGCTGCAATTAAACAATCGTCCAAATGGAGCTGATGAGATTTTGTAGTACTTTTCAAGCGTCCTCCGGTTTCCGCCACTTCCTCGGTAAGGTCTAGTTTAGTAAGACTATTGAGAAGTTCTCGCGTCTTCTTTTCCTCGCCCTTTCTCATGCCAGTGAAGATTTCAGCAATCGTTATCATGGAACAGGCTAGCACATCGGCTTTGTAGCTCCACTCTTCAACCTGAAGAACGGTCTTATTTTTATCACGAAGAATATCGATGAGTACATCGGTGTCGAATATAAAAATCATATTCTTTTAGAAGCTCTTAATGAACGGATGAATTGTTCGGTATCCTCTTTATGATTCTTCCAAGCTCCTTTGCTTGTTTTAATGGCTTTCAAGAATGCATTTTTCTTGGCTTGGCGTGTTTTTGCGGTTTGCAGTGTGGACATATTTATAGGATATACGTTGTAAAGCTCGTGCTAGGTGGTTGATTAAACTCAGCCAGTGCCTAATTCATTGTGAGTTCCCGCTTTTCTTATGAAGAGGGTATCGACTTCAAAACGAAAGAATATCCGATAATCTTTTTGGATACTGGCTTCATAGTATCTGAAAC
This sequence comes from uncultured Candidatus Peribacteria bacterium, assembly GCA_964359495.1. Lineage (GTDB taxonomy): Bacteria > Patescibacteriota > Gracilibacteria > UBA1369 > 2-02-FULL-48-14 > 2-02-FULL-48-14. The sequence continues at coordinate 2,012 of CAYHTG010000076.1, read as the reverse complement.
TTTTGTAAGAGCCCTGAAGAGGTTTAACCGGGTAAGGGCAATCTTTAGCACCATAATTTCTCAAGTGGGTGATACATTCAAAGGCTCTCTCCCGTATATGTTTTTGAGTCTTCTTAAGGTTTTTCAGTGCCTCTTTGTGAATTTTAAGTTGAAACATCTAGTCTAAATCCATTAAAGACCGAAGTTCGTCATCTGAATTTACAGAAATATATTGATCAGGAGTGTCGTTTTCTTCCAAATTAAGACTGAAAGGAATGCCTTTCTTGAGAGCTACTTGTGAATAAAAAAGCGTAATGGCATCTGTTGGATTTAGTCCCAGTTTTTCAAAAACAGCTTCAGCCTCACTTTTAAGGCCTGATTCCACTCGCGCTCTAATCATTGCGTCTTTTGTAGCCATAGTATGTTGCTAAGTGATTACACTTGAACTGTATCACTTTTGGGATACAGTTGTCAATACTACTAGAGGTCGTCCAACAATTTCTCATAAACAAGCCAAGTGAAACAAAAATTTTCCAGCTACAGGCAAGGCTTGATGAAATCGGCAGAATGCTGGGAGGCTGGCTGAAGTCAGTACAGAGTTGAAAGACCCTTAGCGCGGCGCAGAACGACCCATTATCATTATGATTGTTCGCATTGTTCTGATTGATACCATTGTTGTTCCCGTAGAACGCGTTGCCGGTTGTTGATGGAGTTTGTCCGAATTGTAGTCACGGTCGCAACCGTGGTACATGCATTGGTTTGCTTTTTTCACCCCGCTTTGTCGGGGTAAACTCCACTCATACCTAAGGGTCTTAAACTCCTTAAATGTGCTTTCAGGCTTTTCTTGTCGTTTTGCATTGAGGCAAAACCGTTTGAAGCCTTTTTGTGAAAGAACACTTTACGGTAGCCCGCAGCTCCGTTTAAACAGAGGCACCGAGTTGCTATTCACCGCAAGTGAATATTAAAATTTTGCGCGAGAAAAATAAAGATAAAAAAAGCTCCGCACAAGGCGGAGCTTAAGAAGGTAAAAGTTCAAAGACTAAGCTTTTTTGACCCTTAGCGCGGCGCAGAACGACCCACAATCACGATGATTGACCGCACGGTCCCGATCGATACCACGGTTGTACCCGTAGAACGCGCCGCCGGTTTTTCTGGTAGCAGAATCTGTTTTTAACCATACCCAGCCATTTTTTACTCTAAGTTTTTTATAAAGTTCTCCGTCGGCCAGTTCAACACCCATGGATGCAGCAATATCCTCTGCATTACCGTTCACAGTGTATTGTGGGTAATTGGTCTGGGCTTTTTTATCAAACATGATTGTTCTGTGCTCAGGAGCAATTTTAGTCACATCTGTCTGAGCAGAACGGAACTGAATCTCGCCATTCTTTTCACCAAAAACATTCATTTCATGGCCTTTTTCATCCAAAGCTTGAAGTTTTCGCATAGCTTCAGGATCGGCCTTCAGTGATTTTTCCACGTCTGTCCACTCAATACCTTTGTGCAGTTGAGGGAGCGCATCAAAGCGGGTTTTAAAAGCACCCAGCCATGCTTGTTCCTGTTGTTCCGGTGAAAGTTCTGTATCTGGGGCTACAGCCTGGCCCAGCTCAACAGCGAGCTCATTTGGTTCATCAGCTTCTGGAGTAGAAAAAGTCACTTGAATTCCTGCTGAAGCCAAGAGTCTTTGCACCAAAGCTAGGGTTTCTTCTCTTCGATCACGCAAAACTTCAGAAACCTCAATATTTCCTTCTGATAAAACCGCTTGCGCTGCAGCAATCCTGAGTTCTGGGCTTACGGTTTTTGCCACTTTTTCTCCTGTTTCTGTAGTTGAGGCCATGATGGTTATTTGAAGGTTAAGTGTGAATTATAAGCCTTCTCCTGTAATTGTCAAGTATTAATTTTGAGGAGCAGAAATAGGAGTGAGGTACAATGCCATTATGCTCATCACTCTTTACGGCATCAATAACATCGGGAAAAGCACGCAGGCGCTGAGGCTGGTGGAACGGCTGAAAGTGGAAGGGCATGATGCGGTGTAT
>CAYHTG010000075.1:0-4191 GCA_964359495.1 uncultured Candidatus Peribacteria bacterium | reverse complement strand
AGCAAGTGGACACCGAAACAAAAATTGAGAGCCGAGATTTTATTCAGAGAGTTTCCGGAGCTGAAACAGGCTTATGACCTCTCCATGAACTTCAGAAGTATTTTTGAGAATGCAAAAACGAAGAAAGTGGCGGAAGAACGCATGGAAGCTTGGATGCAGCGAGTTGCGGAATCCAAGCTGAAATCTCTTGTCTCCGCAGCACAAACCGTGGAAGTGAACCTTGGTAAAATACTCAACTACTTTCCGGATGGCCATACCAATGCCGGAGCTGAAAGCTTCAATGCCAAACTCAAAGGTTTCAGGGCTTTGGTTCGGGGCGTACGGGATGTGAAATTCTTCCTTTTCCGTGTCTCCACTTTCTATGCCTAAAAAAATCTGTCCAACTTTTCTTCAAACTAAAAATCTATTGATCCGATTTTGTCAAGCCTACTGACAGGCGCAGGAGCGTATTTTCTGCTATAATGATGAGAAACAAAATCAAAAATGAAAACAAAAAGATTATATGCGTCTCTTGTGAGCGGCCTCTACCTCGCTATCCAACTGTTTGGCGGAGTTTTAGTGGCTAAGGCCAGCGAGGAAGTTCCCCCTCCTCCCGATGACCCTGATTACTACCTACAGACCTTCATCATTACCGCCTATTACTCCCCTTTAACCGGTCAGGAACATTATGTAACCGGTTCTTATGAGGGCGATATTTATCTGAACGGAAACGGAACGAATGGAGCGGATGGCACGGAGGTTTACCCCGGAATGATTGCCGCACCAAAAACCTATAACTTTGGAACAAAAATGTATATTCCCGGAGTTGGGATTACGGCCGTTCACGATCGTGGAGGTGCCATTAAGGCTGCCGGCGAACTTGGAAATTCCTATGACCGCCTCGACATCTGGATGGGACACGGAGACGAAGGACTTCGCCGAGCACTCGGTTGGGGAAAGCGCACCGTGGAAGTGATGGTTTATGGAGATAACCCCGAGGTGGCGGAAAATGTTTATTTTGAGCAGTACCTCACTGTGGAAAACTTCTTCACTCAGACTTTTTTGACTCCGCTTGCCTTTCCGAATGACCTTTATTACGGAAACGAAGGAGAGGAGGTGAAGAAAATGCAGGAATATTTGGTGACTTGGGGCTATCTCAGTGAAGCCAATGGTTTCTATGGCAGCGACACGGCTCAAGCTCTGTTTGATTTCCAACTCGACTATAATATTGTCAGCGACCCGGAGGAGCTCGGCGCCGGCCATTTTGGACCTTCAACCCGTCGAAAGTTCGATGAACTGATCGGAGGGGGACTAACTGCTGCTAACGCAGCAGCGGAAGAAGTGAAGCTTCAAAAAGGACGCAGCCTCATGAGCAAGCACACGGATCTCTACGAAGAGGAAAACCTTTTTGTGGCGGAATTGGTGCTCGGTGAAAGCGGAGAGGCCGTCCGTCAACTTCAAGAAGAACTCGTGAAATTAGGCTACCTCAGACTCTCACCCACGGGCTACTTTGGAGAGACTACAGAGCATGCCCTTTATAAATTTCAACAATCTCAAGGGCTTGTGAGCTCAAAAGATGAAAGCGGAGCCGGCGTACTGGGACCTCGTACTCGCGGCGTCATCAACAGTATTATTTCTTCCCGCTACGATGCGAAAAGTTTAATGGCTTTCCAACGCGAAGAACTTGAGGCGGGCCGACTTTCCCTTATGCTCCCCGATGAGATGCTCGCAAGTTTGAGGAAGGAAGACTAGAAATCGCTGACTTCAATGCTTCGGTATTCTCCCTTTTCATGCGAAAAACGGATTTTTAAGTGAGGCAGAGAAATGAGCTCTTCAATTTTCTCCGGCCATTCAATGACTACCCTCTTGCCCGTAGCCAAATGTTCATTCAAGAGTTCGACGGTAAGGTCGTCGAGTTTTTCCAAACGGTAAAGGTCATAGTGAATGAGGGGTTCGAAGTCCGCTACAAAAGTGAAGGTGGGGCTTTTAATTTGGTTTTCGGCGAGGCCGAGGGCGTGCCCGAGGCCTTTTACAAAAGTGGTTTTTCCTGCACCAAGGTCTCCATAAAGCAGCCAAACCCTATGCTCAGGGTAATCTTTAAGGAGTTGCTCAGCCAATGCTTTGGTCTCGGCTGCGTTTTTAGTCTGTTTTCTCATTGAAAGAAACCGTGAAATCTGGTATCCTATTAAGATTAAAGCAAAACAAAAATAAAGAATAATGAAATCATTCAAATCTTATCTTAAGAATCCTCAGGTTCGCCAGTGGATTTCACTGCTTACGGTTTTGGCGATTTCCGTGTTCACCGTGAACCTACGTTACGAAGCGGAGCTTTTGCTCACGTCACTCACGGGAACGGAAGAGCACGATCCTTTTGATGGCACCGTGATGCCCATTGCAGAAATTCCCGACTGGACCAGCCTCACAGCGACCGAGTACAGCGCGAGTTATCAAGACATACCCACCTCGAAGCTTCAGGCTATGCCCGAATATAGAAATGACTATTTCACCTTTGATTCCGCCGATTTAGTTTGGGGAAATGAGGGACATGATGTAATCCGAAACACCAAAATCACCTATTCCGTCCCCTACGCGGGCTATTACAAATTCGATGACTGTGGAGAGGATTGTGGGAGCCACCCCGCAGTGGACATTAAGGCGCCCAATGGAACGCCGGTTTACGCGATTGCCAATGGAATTGTGAGTGAAGCCAATACGTCGAGCGGGTTTGGAAAGTCGATTGTGCTTAAACATAATGACGTGCCTAACCCCAGCAGTCCCGGACAAACGACAACGCTTTATAGTAGCTATTCTCATCTTTCAGAATTTTTTGTGATAGAGGGGCAAGAAGTGCACAAAGGAGAAGTAATCGGGCATGTGGGGAAAACGGGAACCGCAACAAATTATCATCTTCATTTTCAGTTGGATGCGGAGGAATCACCCTGGCAGCCTTACTGGCCCTTTACAATGTCTGAAGCTACGGCGGCCGGCTATAGCTTCTGGGAAGCGGTGGACAGTGGCCTAGGTAAGGACAATCTTTATAAATATACGCGAAATCCCATGGAATTTGTTCAAGAGCACTTAGACGAAGATGCTGTTTTGCAGGAAGCCGACTCTGCAATTGTAATAGTGGAAGAGGCCGAAAACGAAGTGACAGGCCAATCTACAGAAGAACCTGAGGAAGTAACGGAGATCAGTGAACCTCAAAGTGAAGAACCGCTTTCAACGGTGGTGACCATTGGTTTTTCCGATCTTGAGATTGAAACTCCGGACTTCCTGATGCCGGGCCAAAATAAAACGGTAACCGTGCGATTGCTCGATAGTAGTGGGAACACGGTGGCTGCGAGTTTTGAGGGCCAAATCAGCTTCAGTCTTTCGGACTCGACCAGCGCTAAACTCAATAAAAACTTCCTTGAAGAAGTGGATTTCAATGACGGGGAAGCCGAACTCGCACTCTATGCGGATCACGATGGTACAGTGACTTTAAGCGCCAGCATTGCTTCTCGCAGTTATAGCTCCTTGCCTATTTACATTGTGAGTAGCATTGAACCTTTTGCGAAATTTGGGGTGGCCCACGATGGAAGTTTCGTTCCGGGCCAAGCGGAAACCATTCAAATCCAAGCCCTCGACCTCACCGGAAACCCAACTCCGGGTTTTTACGGCAGTGGAGAGATTGAAGTGGAGATTATACAAGGCGAGGCCAGTTTATCGAAAGATTCACTCACCAAAAAAGATTTCTCTACAGGCGTTGCGGAGCTTTCGCTCAGCGCCGATTCGGAAGAACCTATTATCCTGCGAGTGACTTACGGAACAAAGGAAGTGGAGAGCAGTACGCTCACCGCTCGCCTCTTTGACGACCTTTCCGAAAGTGACGAGTATTATACCGCGGTGAGTTATTTGTATAGGAAAGGAACGGTAGAAGGCTACCCGGACGGCAGCTTTAAGCCGGACAACACGGTCTCGCGCATCGAAGCCTTGAAATTTATTTTCAGCGGACTCGATCGAGACGTGCAAAGCGGCCTCACCGCTCGCTTCAATGACACCAACACGTCGGAATGGTATTCCGACTACCTGGCCACCGCTTACTCCCTTGGCGTGGTTCAGGGTTACAGTGATGGGACTTTCAAACCCACGCAAGGCGTGAATCGTGTGGAGTTTCTGAAAATGATGTTCGGCACCATTGATGACGTTTCAGTCGATCCTGTGGTTCTTGAA
>CAYHTG010000074.1:0-4249 GCA_964359495.1 uncultured Candidatus Peribacteria bacterium | reverse complement strand
CCATAGAGGTCGCGAGCTTGCTTCAAAATGAGGATACCGGCCACCGTGTCGGCGGCATTCTCAAAAGTAGCCGGCTCTTCCATGGTGTTCAGGTGAGATTCTTCCCAATGTAAGTTTTCAATGACGGTGGCAATGGTTCGCACTTTGGATTCCAGGAGGGTGCGTTCATCTTCCTCTAAAGCTTCCACATCAATGCCCATGGCTTCCAAGGTTTCACGAGGGTTATTTTTGTTCCAAGTTAAAGGAGCGCTAATCGTTCCGTGGGCTTCTTGGTCGTAATAGCCTTCCAGAGTTTTGCGCTCACCGTTTTCATTAATATAGATAAGAAACTGAGTGCCTTCCGGGAAACTGCCTTCTTTGAGTGTTCCATTTTCTATGGCTTCGATGTATTTACTGGTAACGTCGTTAAAGGCACCACCGGTGACCGCATCAAAGGCTTTTTGATTCCAACTGAGAGGCTGCACCATATTGGTGGGGCGACTGATTTCCGTGGCGTACTGTCGTGCTAAGTACAAGTGGTCCTTAGTGGGAGTAATTCCCGCTGCAACAAAATACTCGGTTAGTTTTTCATCGATCACATCTATTTTACCTTGGGTGACCAAACTGTCGTAATCGATCTTAGCTCCATTAATAATTTCATCGGCTGCATTCCAACACACTTCACGGTGACGCTTTAGCGCGGTTTCCCTGATGTCGGGGTCCTCAATTCCCACCACCAGGTCATCGAAGAGATTACTTCCTTTCACTCCTTCCAGTCGACTAAGGTCGTTGTACTTCACTTCACGAAGCAACGCTGCGGCACCGGCTTTCCCCAGGGTCCCCAAAGGAATTTTTCCGGCCGCCACTTTGGCATCCAATTCCGCTTCGGTATAAATGAGATTTTCCCCTTGGCCTGTGGCATTCTTTAGAATTTGTACGTCTCCATGCAGGTTTCCACCTTGAGACCATTGTAAGTAAGAAGGAGCATTTTTTATGATGGCATTGGGGTCGCTCTTGGAATTATTACTGATGACCACATAAACAGTCTTTTCACCGGAACTTTTTGTGGTTTCAACGATGTCCACGAACAAACTGTCCGATTGGTCCAAGTTTAAGGCCACGCCGGTTTTTCCTTGTTTAATGGCTTCAATGTTACAGGCGGGATCTACAAAGAGTTTGAGCATTCCGGTGAGTTTCGGGAAGTTGATTCCCGTGTATTTTCCAGGCACAAGTTCAAGCTCACCGCCCAAACCTTCTTGCAAACCGTCTAAGGCTTTTTGGGTTTCGGCTTCGGCGCGGCTCAAGGCGGAGGCGTAGGTCTCTTCCTCTTTGTTCCAAAGAACCTCAGCCATACTCACTTGCACTTCAGCTATGGTGCCCTCACTTTCAATGGTGATTCCCAAAGGACTGCCCGAAGCAAGACGTGCATCGATTACTTTTTCGGAAGGGACACGAATGGTGACGGGATGTGCTCCAAAAACAAAGCTGCAGTATACGCCGGCTTCAACAGGCATACCCGCTTGAAAGCCCACCGATGCTTCTACTCCGGCTCCGGCCCACTGTGGTTTCCACCACTGAGCAAACTTACCTGTTACACCCATTGCAATTTGGCTGTCCATGTAGGTTTTATAACCCTCTTTAAGGACGCGTTTCTGTTTTTTACTGGCATCAATTTTGTCGATTTCTTTGAAAATTTCCACCATCGACTCTTTGATTTCCGCACGGTGTTTGAGTTTGTATTTATCAATCTTTTTTTGTAAGGCTCTCCCTAAGTCCCGTTCCACGCCCAAATGAACGGCGAAATTATAAAGAGAAACACTGGCACCCAGTTCCAAAGCCAGTTGGCCGCCTTCTTTTAAATCATACTGCACGGCAGCGCCCGCGGAAGGACCAATGTTGTCCAAATTCCAGCCCGGAAACTCTACTCGTGCGTATTCTTCCGTTCTCCAACGGTCATTTTTTCCAAAGCGCTGCGATTCATGGCTTAAACTGATGCTTGGCGTGAAAGTTAGTCCGCTTTTTGAATCCTTAATGAACGGAATGGGTATTCCCGCCTCCGTTCGAGAACCAAAAGTGAAACCGCGACCGAGAGGTTTTTGAATCACCGCTGCGGCGCTTGCATTAAAGTGTTCAAGATCTTCTTGGGCGCTGACTTGCGTCACCAAGACGCCGTAGAGTTTTTTATTGAGTCGTCGGACCATTTTTTCACGGAATTTTTCGGGGAGTGCTTTAGTGGCGATCATTTGATTCACCAGATCTTCAGCAACCACGTTGTTGGAGTGTTCCGGCTCTTCTTCTGAGGTATCCTCCACGTCGAGTCCACTCTCTTCATCTATTGCTTCAGCTTCCGCGGTTCTTTCCCTCTCCAAAGATTGGTAAACACCGAGTTGGCCGGCCGCTTCAATCATAGCTCCGTGCCTTATGGCTGCAATTTGGTCTTTACTTGGTTTGAAAGTGGGTTCTCTCAACTGGTCCAAGGTGAATTCGTCCGCTTCAACAGGTTGCATCAGTTTTTTCTCGGCCATTTCGTTGATGTGCTTGGCCCCAATTCGAAGGTGCTCGTTTAATTTTCGATGGAACGCGTCTAAATTCTCAGTCTTCATCATTTTATCGAAAGCGCGCGCGTGCGAAATGATTTCCGTCTCCTTGTAACGTTTATAACCCGGTCCCCACATGGTAGGTTTATCCATCCAGTTGTCTTCGGTAATAACGGGACGATCTTTTTTGTTGAATAAGTAAGCAATGGCTTCCAGAGTGCCGAGTGCAACCGGAGCACCATAACTGTCTCGGATGAAGATTTTGTTGTCACTGAGAAACCGTGCCATTTCCGCTTTTTCTCCCGTGAATTCTACCGCTTCGCGTGCGGCGTGAACGGTATCTATCGACTCGCCGGTTTCCTCCACTTGAGGGAGGAGTTTGAACAAGGTGCTCACGGCGGTTTTGAATTCTTTTATGTACGGTTCGGATCCATCGAGTTTTTTTTCTCCCTTTCCATAGACCGCTTTTGACACTTCATTGAAGTGGATTTCAGTTCTTCCACCTCGTGAAAGGAGTCCGCCTTGAATGGCTTTCCACATGCTTTTGGCATCAATGGGGGAGCCGAGTTTGTAACGGATGTAGGTCAAATTATTCAGAGCCGCTTTTGCACTTAGACCATTTTCTTGATATTCCAAGTTTGTAACAATATCGTAAGCACTGTCGTTCAGGAGGTGAGAAGGAATTGTAACACTCGAGCCCTTTAAAGATTCCAGTGAAATTTCTGCGGACGGACTGGATGTGAGACCCCTAGGTTCGGGGGCTTCCTGCCGGTAGGCGTGGGCACCTCGTGGGATATCTCCTCCTCTGTCAGGAAATTCAGGGTTTTTTATGTAACTTGGAATTGCAGGTCTTTTACGTTCTTCATCGTCATCTGCATCCGCGAGGATCACTTCAGGTGCGGGTTCCGCAGGCACAATCAACCGGCAGCCCGTCAAGAGTTTGACATAGTCTGGACTTTTTATACCCAGACCTTTCTCGGCTATTTTCTGAGGCCTTTTGTATACGTTTCCATCATTCCAGAGGTAAGCGGGGCTTTTATTTCCTTCCTTGGTGATGATTTCCGCAAAGGTCAGACCTGCGGACTTAAAAACATGGCCGAAGGTCAAATATCTCTGAGCAAAGGTATTGAGCACACCTGTTTCAGGATTGCTAAAGTCTGCGGTGTAAATCCCCGCTTTTAGACTTCCATCCAAGTCAGAAGGGTTGTGGTTGCTTGTGTCTTTCAAAAAAACCAAGGCTTTGGCAGCCAGGGCCGGTAGTGTATCCACTTTATGGGCTGCACGGAGCTCTTGTCTTTCTTGACCTTGTTGGACTCGTAAGCGAAGTGCGTCAATTTCATCTCCACTCAGAACGAAGTCTGTGGTGTAGGCGTCGCGCCATTTTCCAACGGCCTCTTCGTATTCCTTCGGAGTCAGTATGTCTTGCAATCCTTCGATGAGATCCAAATGGCGGATGGCAGCATTCAAATGAGCGAGATTCGCATCCACCTCGTGTAAAGGACCCTCTTGAATCTTTGCCAAGAGTTCTTTGGTGTGTTCGTCGAGCAAAGGTGATTTTTCAATCAACTCTCGCGCTTCGCTCTGTACTTTTTCTCGAATTTCAGGATCCTCGATTTTAGGAATGGAATGAATCGACTCTGAGAAGCCAGAATTTCTGCAAAAGAGTGCCATAGCGGGATTTAATTTTTGTTTATCTAGTAATTTTATCATAAAAGTGGCTTTTCGGCAAGGCG
>CAYHTG010000073.1:0-4268 GCA_964359495.1 uncultured Candidatus Peribacteria bacterium | reverse complement strand
TATCGAGGGTTCGAATCCCTCCCTCTCCGCCAAGTTTTACATTCAGCGAAATTGAAAGAGGTTGTGCTTGGGATGAGCGTGTTAATCCTAATCGGGTTCCGCTTCTTCGAATTCAACTTTAACCCCGAAACCTTTCACATCTTCGAGCCAACTTGAGAAGGAATACTTTTTTCCATCTACTGCAGATTCCGGCCGGAAGGTTCCATTTCTGGAAACGAAAGCAAGTTCAGGGAGTTCATTCGGCGTAAATTCTACGTCAAGTCCAAAACCTTTTCCTTGTTTGATGAGATTCCGTTCGGCAGATCCTAAAGCCTGTCCGTTGGTAGCATAGAAAATCTTGAGGACCTGTCCCTCAGGGAGCTCCCCAGGAAAGGTACTTGCCTTTGTCTCGGTGGGGGAAGGATCAAGCCAGGCCAAACGAAAAGCTGCATTTTTCACCCATACATCCACCAACTTTGCTCTTTTCGTATGCTGTTCAAGTCTAAGACCAAGAGGCTCTAGGTCTGTACCAAGCTCACGAAGACTGGGTCCAACAGCATTGGGTACAATGCCCAATTCTTGAGCCAGTTCATTTGAACTGAGAACAGTAGGTTTAAGTGAATCGGAAGCCTTCGCAAGCGCTGCTGCAATTCTAGCTCTTAAAGGAATAGCGAAACCCTCTTTATTTTTTGCTACATGTGAAGCAAAAGTGGGCTTACCCGGACTCTTTGGGAGCGGATCCGGCGCAGCGGCTCTCTCGACAATTTCCAATACATCCGTTAGCCTTTTGATGGCCATTCTTACCGCCTCGACCACGACTTCAGGCGGATTGCCTTGCCTTGAACGCAAGTAATGAATTACCCACTCCGAGTCCGCCTTTAAAACTTTTTCGGAACCTTTCTTTGCAAGGCTCACTCCTTTAGTCAGTTTAAAAATAGAATCCGCCGCATCCAAAGCTTTTTGCTCTTTACCTCCCGCTCCCAACATTCGCTGTCTTCTCTTTTCAGTCTTAACATCTTCTCTTTTAAATCCTCTTCCCTTCCCAACCTTTCCTTCATCGGCACCTAGTCCTAACGACTCGGAATCTGCATCTGTATCCAAGTTGTCCAACAAAGCACGTGCGTGCCTTACTGCGTCCACCTGCCCACCCATCCTTTTTTGCACGGCATGAAGGTTGAGAGCTTGAGTAGTTGGCAATACTCTTTCGATTACAGCCTGCTGTATTATCGGGTCCAGGTTAAGGAGCCGAAGGTGGTTTTTTATTGTGGGAGCGGAAATACCCAATCGACTTGAAACAAGCTTAATGGCAGCTCCTTTATTCATCCCTTCTTCTTGCATGTAGTGTGTGACCAATTTTTCGTATGCCCTGGCGCGTTCAATCGGGTTATGCTCAGCTCTGGATTCATTTGCAATAAGGGAAGCAATGAATAAGTCGATTTCACTTTGCTTCCAGCTCACCAGTACAAGGGGATCCCTATCTTCCAGTTCAGATAGCACTCTGAAGCGGCTTTCTCCATCAATGATGCAAAGCCTCAGTTGACCATCTTTCCGGAAAACAGTAACTCGAATGGCCTCTTGCTGACCCAAATCTAAAATAGTAGCCCTTAACTGATCCATCTTTCTCGGATCAAAGTAAGTTCTGGGCTGGTTTGGATTGGGGACAAGGAGTTCTTTTGGACAGGAGAAAATTTGCCCCTCCAGTTTAGGTATTCTGACAAGTTGCCCTTCAATACCGGGTAAAGTTTGTCCAGTTTCAGTAATGCCATCAATTACAAGAAGGTCTAAGGGCAAAGGCCTATGTTCAGGAGTTACCTGTGAATCTAAACTCATTGAGTATTTTTTGATAAAGCACTGGAAACGGATCTTAATGCCTCTAAAAGATCTTGTCCACTTATTGTGCTTTGTTCAGCCAAAAACTCGGTCAAAGTGTCTACCGCTTCAGGCTCGAGCTCGGCTTGGATGTTCAGTAAAATTTCCTCTTTTAAAGCGAGTAAAGCGTCATAAACCACTGAATCTTGCTTTTCCATTTTTTTTAAAGCGGACAAAACTTTCGACATGGTTTCTTTACCATCCATACGTTTAGTAAGAATCTGGCAGGCCCTTGATTCAGTAAAATTGAATAAATCACCAACTTCCATTAAATCTTTATTAGCCAGGAAATAGCAATAAACAAGAATCTTGCCTTTAAGATCCAAGCTTTCGAAGAAGGCGGTAACAGCCTGCTTTAGAGCTTCCACCCAAAGATGCTCCTCTTCATCAATTCCTTCTCCTTGAAAAGCCGGTGTAACAGCAAAAGAGTCGAGTAAAGCATTAGAGCCAGTCTTTCTTCCGTCCTTCATTGTAACAGGAGACAGGATATCTGAGCGCAAGCCCAATTCAAAATCCCGTGGTCTTGGCACGTGTAACTTTCTCCATTGGTCTAAGGAAATGCCTTTACTTCCCAATACTTCTTGTAAAGTGTTACCGGCTCTCACTTTAGAACAGATATAGTTAATAGTATTTCTTGCCTGACGAGGTAATGGGTCAATTTTCCTACATTCGTCTTGTACAGCCCCCTTGAGTTTAATCAAAACATAGTTTCGAGCTGCCTGTGAACTTAAGCTACCATTAATATCATTTCCCAAAACTAGACCTGTAATGACCTCTTGATAAATATCTTCAATCAGTTGTTCCGAAACAGGTCTTGCCCTTGCAAAGCGCAAGAAACGCTTCTTCACGCTCTCGCCTATAGTTATCCATCGCTCGCGATCTTCCGGGGTGGGGGCTTTGGGTCTTGAATTTAGACTATCTGATAAGCAGTTCATAATATTAGTAGCGAAGAGTAAAACAAAGCAAATAACTAGTCAAGCCACTGTTTTTCTCGGCACACTTAAAATAACGGATGAGCGTTGAAAAGCAAATCCATCAAGGCAGGCGACGTTTGCGAAGCACGAATCCCAGTACTCCGAGGGTGGCTAAGACTCCGCCGGCAAGGGCGGCAAGCAGCCAGGGGGAAGTGTCGCCGATTTCACTGGTTTCACCGCTAATGAAAGCTGCAGCGCTTGGGCTCACCGTGAAAGCGACTTGCGTGGGCTGACTTTTTAGACCCGTCTCAAGGTTTTGAGCGTACCAAGTTACCGTGTGTTCACCCGGAGTCAACCCTGCAGGCGCTTTTATTTCCAGACTTTGGCCGGAGGCATCCGCAATGAGGGTTTGCGAATAAACGGTACTTTGCCAGGTCACTATAATGAGGGCTTCTTCAATCGGCTTCAAAGTCAAAGTCGGGAGTTCGGTTTCAAAGACGGCCCCTTCTTCAATCCCTTCGCTTTCCACAACGGAAGTTTTTACTTCAGGCTCGGCGACGTTCAAAGTGAAGGTGCTTTCTCCCAAGACCAAGTCGTGTTTTCCTTCGGAAAGTTCCATGTCACTGAGCAGAGCGTAGGACCCTTCCTCATCCGCCGTGGTTTCTCCCAGAAGAATGAGCTCTCCGGCTTCATTTTTTTCATAAAGTTTTAAAACTTCATTCGGTTTGGCCTGTCCTAAAATAAATTGCGGACCCGGTTCCACGGTTTCCTCAGGGGCAAAATTCACCACACCGGGCGCTTCTCTGACTTCTTGCTCCGTGATTTCATTTGGATTTGTTCCAAATTGCAAGATTTCTTTACCATCATCAAAGCCATCCCCGTCGCTGTCTCCCACTTGGGGGTCGGTGCCCATGTAAAATTCATGCTGATCGGAAAGTCCATCTTTATCGCTATCCACGGTTCCCAAAGGCTGCTGAATTTTATTTTCCTCAATATACGTTTCCAGTTTTTCTTGAGGAATTTCCTCGGGCTTGATTAAAGGTGGATTATAAAGGGTGGGAGAAGGTAAAGGTTTTTGATCGGGTGGTGTTTTAGTTTCCTCTTCAAGCTGACCCGCTTCATCGGGTTGAGGGGTTTGTCCCTCCGGCGACGGAACCATCTCGCCTTCAACGGGTGCAGGTGAAGTAGTGCCTTCCTTTGGCGGTGACGTGGGTTCTTCCGAAACTTGAGTTTGTTGCTCGGGTGGGGATTGTTGAGTTTGCGTGGGTTCTTGAGTTTGCGAAGGTTCACTTTGCACCTGCTCGGTTGGAGGTGGCTGCGTTTGCTTATCTACAACTGTTTGTTCTTCCTGATCGGGGGGCGGAGCTTCTTCTTCAGGTGGTGAAGTGGGTTCCTCAGAAGTTTGGACTTGTTGATCAGGTGTGGTTTGTTGCGTTGGCTGGCTTTGTTGCGTTGGTTGGCTTTGTTGTGTTGGTTGGCTTTGTTGTGTTGGTTGGCTTTGTTGTG
>CAYHTG010000072.1:0-4465 GCA_964359495.1 uncultured Candidatus Peribacteria bacterium | reverse complement strand
AAAGCCATGGCAAAAACAAAATCTCCCCAAACGTCACCTATAAAGCTGAAGGTCCGAATTCCGCACGTTGTCCTGGACATCCGTGGCGCCGACCCCGCTCTCCTGGAAAAACTTCTCCCGGGTCTCGATGAGGTCCCCGCTCGTTTCCGAGTGGTTGGAGACGGCCTCAAGCACCTTCCCCACGCCTTTTCTATGGAAGAAGCCTTGGAAGAAGCCCACATTTGGGTGGTTCTTAACCCAAAACTCCCCAAAGAATTTACTATGATAGTAGACCGTGGCATTGTTCCCGTCCTCCTCGCCGGCACCCATAAAAAGGCCGAAAACTACAACCCTGTTGAAGAAAGCGGAAACGCTTTTTTGTTTACCAAGCTCAGCGCTTGGAATGTCCACGCCGCCCTCATTCGCGCCATTGAAAACTTTGCCTTCAGCTACGACTGGGAAAACCTCCGCAGCCAAGGCAAAGCACTTTTGAAACTTTAAACTCCAGAGTGGGACTTACACGCGCGCGGGTGGTGTGCGGAGATTGGCACCGGAGTTAGCACAGTTCATAGCACGCATTTTGGATCAAAGTAACAATACGAAGAAACATATTGTCCTTTTTCCAATTAAGTGGTAATATAAACACACTTATTACTTTTTTAGCCGTGAATCCTTCAAAAAACTTCATATCCGGAACGTACAAAAAACAACTTCATAACAAAGAGTATGAATACGAAAGCTTTTTTCCCACGCTAGCGAACCAGCCTTATGAGTGGGTAGATAAAAGAGTACCCATGCTTTTGGAGGAAGCCATGAGAACATTGGGAGAGCTGAACGCATATTCCATTTTGGTTCCCGACGTGGATTTTTTTATTCAGATGCACGTTCGAAATGAAGCCTTAAAATCCAGCCAAATCGAAGGAACTGGAACGGAAATGGACGAGGCTATCTTGCCGGAAGAAGAAATTTCTCCGGAAAAACGTGATGACTGGGTGGAGGTACAGAATCACGTTAAGGCTTTGAATTATTCTGCCGAGCGTCTAAATGAACTTCCCATTTCGATGCGTTTGATGCAAGAAGCACACCAAATTTTGCTCTCCGGCGCAAGAGGCGAAAATAAACATCCCGGTGAGGTGCGTACCAGTCAAAATTGGATTGGAGGGGCTAATCTACAAACGGCTGCCTTCATACCACCCCACCCCACGGATCTTCCGGAGCTTCTCAAAGATCTGGAATTCTTTTGGAACAACAGAAGCATGAAGGTGCCAAATCTTATACGGATAGCGATTTCTCATTATCAGTTTGAAACCATCCATCCTTTCTTGGATGGAAACGGTCGGATTGGGAGACTTTTAATTACCCTTCATTTGCTTAACTTAGGGATTTTACAAAAACCCACCCTCTATTTATCCGATTTTTTTGAAAGAAATAAGGGGCAATATTACGATGGACTCACGTTCGTGCGAACGAGAAATGATATGGATCAGTGGATTTTATTTTTCCTAACCGCCGTAATTGAAACGGCAAAAAAAGGAAAAGCTACTTTTGAACGCATTATCACTCTTCGCCAGCGTTACGAAAAAGAAATAATGAGCCTGGGGCGTCGTGCCAAGTTAGCCCACGGTCTTTTACTACATCTCTTTTCAGACCCAGCAATCAGCACGGCGGGTGCTGCGCGTTATTTGAACATCTCAAATACTCCGGCTAACACGCTAATCAATGAGCTGGAAAGAATCGGAATCCTTAAAGAGATCACAGGCTTCTCAAGAAACCGTATGTTTATTTTAAAAGACTACGTAGGGCTTTTTATGCCCTAGTCTAAAGAGTTCTCTCCCCCGCCCCCGCTACTTCCCTCTCCCGAAGTGATGTTCGTCACGAGATCAAAAATCTCACCCAGGTTTATGTATTGAATCACATCAAGTCCCATCGCACGTCCGACAAAAGCCACAATCACTACAGAGAACAAGGTGACCACGAGCCCAATAATCGCGTAGCGAATCGTCGAAACGGCCTGCTTGATTTTGTCTTCCGCTCCGCCGGACAAAATAAAGGAAATACCTCCGTAGAAAATGAAAACCACACTCAGAAAACCCGCCACAATAATGGCGTAAGCAATGGCTCGGTTAATCACCTCCAGGGCATCGTAATTTTGAGCGACGTCCAGGACGGAACCTTCTGTAACGGCAAGAATAAATGGATCCATTACACGAACGAAGTGAGTGAATTAAAAAAGGAACAAATAGAGTTTACGCTATTTGTCCTTCCGGTTCAACAATTTTCAGATTGTAGCGTGCGTCTTTCTTAGAGCCCATCATTCGCAGTAAAATGCGCAGAGACTTCGCCGTTTGGCCGGCCTTTCCAATGATTTTCCCCATGTCGGCCTTGTTCACCTTGAGCGTGATGAGCACACCCAGGTCGTCCACCGTTTGCGTCACTTCCACATCATCAGGATTTTCCACAATGGCCTTTACGACAAACTCAATAAAGTCTCGTGCAGCCATATCATCATTTAAGTCGGAAGGCATAAGCGAAAAGTTAAAGAATCACTGCAGCGTCAGCTGCAGCTTGAGCTTGAGCGGGAGCTTCTTCAGGTGCCACAGCAACGTCAGCAGCAGGTTCAGCCACTTCGGGTACAACCTCAGGAGCAGCTTCTTCCACGGCTTGAGCTGGAGCGGGAGCTGCAGGGTGAGCGGCAACTTCAGCGGGTGCACTCTTACTAAGACGTTTCTTGGTGCGTGGTTCCAAAAATTTATCGAGACCGGACATTCCATTCGTTTTCAGAAGAGAAGCCACCCTATCGGAAGGCTTGGCCCCTTTTGAAATCCAATATTCAATACGTTCTTTGTTGAATTCCACTTTCTTGTGGTCGGAGGGATTATAGAACCCTAAAATTTCATGGCTGGCACCTTTCACGGCATCACTTTTCTCAGCAATGGTTATGCGAAAAGCGGCTTGATTTTGCTTTCCCACGCGGCTTAGTCGAATAGCGAGCACAGAAGTCAGATTAGAAAATATCGCCTACCGATTCTAGTGTGAAAAGGCGGAAAGTCAAGCCAAATTCTCACTTTCCACCACCGCCCTTAAATCCTTCACCCACTCTTTTCCAAGATGGAGGTTGAGACGATGCAGAAGTTCGTGACGATGCACATAAATGCGTTGAGCCCAAATGCTGGTGGGGACGGCCACCACAAGAAAGCCATTTTTAAAGTATTTCGGATGGACCCCGCTGTCCGAGGCATCCCCGCCCACAATGCCGGGGAGCAGATCGCGAAAGCGCGCACACACCAAAGCGGCTCGTGCTTCGCGGCTCAATTTGTAGCGAGCAAGAGCTTTGGGGATGAGGTCGATAAAGTGAGTGAAATCACCCATGCGCACTATTATAGACCTTCAAGGTTTTTTCCGCCATATCTTCCCAGGAAAACTTCAAGCTATGTTTGAGGCCACACTCCCGCAAATCCTTTTGAAGATTTTCGTCGAGCAGAACGCGGCGCACCACGTTCGCAATGTCTTCGGGGTCGTAAGGATCAAAGAAAAGCGCGTTCGAGTCTCCACAAATCTCAGGGATGCAGGAACTCTTGGAGGCGACCACGGGCGTTCCACAACGCATGGCTTCCAGGGGAGGTAAACCGAATCCTTCATAGAGCGAAGGAAAAACGTAAGCCTTGGCCGTTTGGTAGAGAGCGATGAGCTCTTTTTCAGGGACCATGCCCGTGTAAACCACATGATGTTCAAGGCCAAGCTCTTTCACAGTACGCTTCACTTCGGGGTAGTAAGGATCCTCCTCCCCGGTGATGACGAGTTGAAGATCGAAGCCCTCCGCACCATCGCGGATTAGCGCGAAAGCGCGAATCATATTCACCAAATTTTTATGACCGCGCCAAACGCCGGTGTAAAGCAAAAACTCCTTCGTGATGTTGTATTTTTTATGCACTTCCTCTTGCTCATCTTTGTTTCCGCGGGGACCAAACTCCTCCCCCACGCCTTCGTAAATCACTTCGACTTTGAACGGAGAAGTGTGCGTGATTTCAATAAGATCCGCCTTAGTGTTTTCCGAAACCGCAATCACCGTTTTTGCATTACGCACGGCCGATTTTAGAACCCAGTTATAAGCCGCACGGTAAAAAGCCGAGTTCATTTTTTTACCGGGGAAGAAGGACAAAGTCAGATCATGAATGGTCACAATACTCGGCCGACGATAAAAAACGGGCGCATTAAAATGCGTGAAATGCATAAGATCGAGCCGGGCACCGCGCAAAGCGAGCAAGTATCGAAACTGCTCCGCAAAAGAATAATGGTGGGCGTTCACCAAAACCTTTTGCACTCGTTTATTCGGCTCCTCAAAAGCCTCATACTCCGGCTGATTCATGAAAAGCACGTACTCATTTTTATCATCGATCTTAACGAGATTGCGTACCAACTCACAAACGTAGCGCCCAATGCCCGTGAACTCCGTGGAATACATCCGTGCGTCAATTCCGATTCGCAT
>CAYHTG010000071.1:0-4554 GCA_964359495.1 uncultured Candidatus Peribacteria bacterium | reverse complement strand
CTAAAACCAGTTTTGTGGCTTCCTCTGCTTCAGAGTCGCTCAAATCGCCTCTAGCTACTTGATCTTCAATAGCGTTCAAAGCGGTCACCAGTTTTCGAAGCTCCGTAATAGCGAGAGACGTGGCCCCATTCTTCAGCTTTCCCTCGGTAAGCATTTTTTGAATGATTGCTTGAACCGTTTCAGCATTTTTCCTCGTCAATTCTTTCTGAACCACTTCATTTTCAAAAGCCTCTACCGGTTTGGGCTTAAGCTTATCCGCTTCTCCGGTAGGTCCTTCCGGGGCTTGAGGTGCGGTCTGAAAAACACAATTGTGCGGTTCAAAAGGATACAAGATCCCAAAGTTTCTGCAAAAGAGTGCCATAGCGGAGGTTTATTTTTGTTTATCTAGTAATTTTATCATAAAACGGGCTTTTCAGCAAGGCGCTTCGCTTTGGCATTTTTGATGGGGAAGGCAAGATGAGGGCATGGCATTTCAAATACCCATCCTCATCACGAATTTCAAGTGCTACCAGGAGTCCACTGGAGCGAGGGCGGTGGAGCTGGCGAAACTGCATGAACGAGTGGCGAATGAGCTCGGGGTGAATGTGGCGGTGGTGGGTATGGCGCTGGATTTGCCGATGCTGGCCATGAGTGTGAGCATTCCGGTTTTGTCGCAGCATTTGGATGGCGTTGGTTGGGGTGCTTACACGGGATTGGTTCCTGTGGAAGTGGCGCGGAGTGTGGGGATTGACGGTTCGATTTTGAATCATAGCGAAAGGCGGATTTCGGATTCGGATATAGAACGGGCTTTGGAACGAATGAAGGCTTTAAATATGTTGTCGCTGGTGTGTGCGGAAACTTTAGAAGAGGGGGCAAAGTTTGCAGCGATGGGGGCTGATTTTATTGCGATTGAGGTGCCCGAGCTTATTGGCGGCGATGTGTCGGTTTCGTCGGCTCGGCCCGAGCTTATTGCGGAAGCGGTTTCGAAAATCGGTGCGGGAAAAGTGATAGTGGGCGCCGGAATTAAAACAGGGGACGACGTTCGAAAGGCCATTTCTTTGGGGGCCGCGGGTGTTTTGGTTTCCAGTGGCATTGTGAAAGCAGCCGATCAGATTGGTATTTTGCGTGAGATGTGCGCGGCGCTTAAGTCTTAATTTTTTGCTATGGCTAGCTTGCCAGGAGGAATTTTTCCACGGCTCGTTGCGGCGTTTCCGCTGCTGTTTCCGCTTTATCTTTTTCGCGGGAGCTTTTCGGGAATTCCGGTGACTTTGCCGGAGGTGGTGCTTGGCGTAATGTTTGCTTGGTTTTTGCTGCAGCTTCTAGGGAAGGGCAGAGAATTGCGATTGCGTAGTGGATGGCAAGAATGGAAGCTTTGGGCGGTTTTTCTTTTTCTGGCGGCTGCTGTTTTGGGCGTTTTAGTGGTGCCGGATTCCGCATTTATGGTGGATGGTACCGAATTTCCAACGGACACGAAGGCGCTGGGAATTTTGAAGGGTTGGGTATTCGCGCCGGTGCTTTATTTTGTGATGGCGCGCAGTGTGTTTCGCGACAAGCCCTCACTCATTCCTTTCGCGCTTCGGGCTATGCTTGTTTCGGGGGCTGTACTTTCATTCTTCGCGCTTAAGCAAGTATGGACCGGCGAGTATCTCACTCTCGATGGTCGGGCGTCGGGTCCCTTTGAATCGGCTAACTATTTGTCTCTTTATTTGGGGCCCTTGGTGCTTTATGCGATTTTGGCACTTAAGGAATCGGAAAAAACCGGAGAGCGAATTTTTTTGGGATTGGCGGGAGGTCTTTGTTTATTAGGGCTCTATTTCACCTTTTCTTATGCGGCCTGGCTGGCTCTTTTTGCCGCTCTTGCTTTGGCGGTTTTGCTTTACGTTCGTAGGAAAGGGAAGCGGGTCTTTTGGATGACTTTGGGTGGCTTGGTTGTGGTGGGGCTTGGCGTGCTGCTGAGTGAAATGGGCAGCGAAAAATTTGCTCAATTTTTAGAGTACGGTGAACGATCGTCTACCGGTGTTCGCGTGCAAGTTTATGAGATTAGCTTGGCACTGATTCGAGAAAATCCACTTTTCGGGATTGGCCTGGGACAGTTCGAGCAACAATATCAGGAAGTAGCGCTGCGTGTTTTGGGCGAGGTTCCTTTTGAATGGAACATGCTGCATCCCCACAATGTGTTTTTGGCCTTTTGGCTGAACATGGGCTTGGCCGGTCTGGTGGCTTTTGTTTGGCTTTGCGGGAGAGCGCTTTTGTGGCTGACGGAGTTCTCGGGGGAGGCAAGCAATAAAAAAGAGCGTCCTTTGGCCGCTCTGATGCTGGTGGTGATTTTGGTGCACGGCCTTTTTGACACGCCTTACTTCAAGAACGACTTGGCCTTTCAGTTTTGGTTGTTTATGGCGATTTTGCTTTGAAAGGGGAGATAGAACTTACGAAAAGCAGGAGCGCTCCGGAAAAGATGCATGATCTTTTCCTTCGCTTCCTTTACTGTTTGTGCTTTTCTTAAAGTCCTCTCTCCCCTTTCACTTCACGTGAGATTTAAATTACCTTTTCGGTCTTAGGGAGGATTCTGAAGCACCAAAGTCTGGTTCCGTGCTGAAGAAGCGTCCCTAAGACCTAGGCAAAGGATAATTTCAGAGTTCACTTATAGCCCGTAACGACTCGCGAGAAAGGTTCCTAAGAAAATGAGCAAAATGAGAACGAGAGCAGCTCTTACGATATTTCCCACCAAACCTTTAATCTGTTCTTTATTCATGGGAGTGGCCACGCCGATTTTTGGGGAAACATTTTTCTTTGTTCATCGCTGAGAACAACTTGTAGAGGAGCAATTTTCTCGTTTTTAAATTGCAGTAAGATGATGGGTTTTTTAAACATCCCTTCCGCTTCTCGAATTTCAGAAAATGCAGAAAATGGAATTCGAAAAGCGGGAACAAACCAAGTCTTGAATGCCAAGGAATTCGAATCTTCAGACATTTGCATGACGTTTCGAAGTCGAATCTGGCCAAAATAAAATTCAGGAATCCTTTCGCCATTTTGCATATTGTCCGCTTTGTCGAAAGCCTCTGTGAGTACTTTGAATGAATTCCTCTGCAAAAAGGCAAATCCTTTCAGTAAGCCCACAACAATCAGAATTGGAAAAAGGAGTGGAAAGATGGAAAAAGCATCCATTGAATTCAGTCTAGAGGAAGATGAAAGTAATCTTTCATGAACTGCTTCAACTGCGCCTCTGTGCAATCATCGGCCGTTTCCAAACCTTTCAGTTTGTCTGTGAGTCCTTTATTTTCTTCGAGCACGTTTTTAAATTCGTGCTTCGCTTGTCCGGGGCCAAAAATTACGATTTCATCCGAGTCTTGAAGCAATTGGATGACCTCGCGCGAAAACGCTTTCATTTGATTGTGTCGTCGTTCGTTGTGGCGATTTTGATTTACGATGGTTTGATGTTCGCTATCATCGTGGCCGCCTTTGTGGTGCGGTTCCACTTCGGACTGCAGGTGCTGGATGGTCATTTCGGCGACTTTATTGGACTTGATCACATAAGCTCGTGCGTGATCAATCCAGATTCCGGTGAAGGTGTGCATGGAGAAAGGGTTACAAAAATGCTTTCCTTTATGATACCCTATTTCTCGTGAAAATTACAGGCAAAATTGTACGCGGAGCGGGGCGAGGGCGGGCATTGGGCTTTCCAACGCTCAATGTGGAAGCACCGGGTTTGGCTTTGGAATTTGGAGTCTATGCGACTTGGGTGGATTTGAATGGAAAGCGCTACCAAGGGGCAATGAGCTACGGTCCGCGGCCTACTTTTGACGACATGCAGCCCGTTCTTGAAGTTTTCGTTTTAGATTATTCGGGTGATTCTTATGGTGAAGTGGCCACAGTGGAGCTTGTTCGACGAATTCGAGACATTAAAAAGTTTCACTCGGTGGAAGCTCTCAAGGTTCAGATTCAGGCGGACGTAGAGGAGGTTCGACGGCTGCTTCTCAGCCCTCAATAAAATCGACCACTTCTCGTTTAATTTTAAGAATTGCTTGCTCCGTAAAAGATCCAAAAGTCTTGATGATTAGTTTTTCGTTGAGAGTGAAAAGTTTCCTGAATCTCACGCACGATTGAACGGGCAAAGCCGCATCCTTATAGTCCTTTTCTCCAATCCAATAATCCTTCCGAGTGGCATTGACCGTAGTCGAGATAGGGAGCAAAAGGACATCCTCATCTTCCTGATCTCGCAGTACCAAAGCCGGCCGTACTTTACGACTACTCAAATCAGTGAAAGGAAAATCAATCAAAACAATGGTGCCCGCTAGCAGCTTAGAGGAGTTTTTCATAAGCATCGTTAGAAGGGTGGTTCCAGAAATTTAAACTGGCGGACAGGGCACTGAGCCACAAGCGTGACTCCGCTTCTTCTTGGTTTTGTAAGAGAGCCTCGTAGTCTTCTAAACTGAGGACAACTCCAAATAACTTATTTCGATCCGATAAAAAAACGGGGGCACTTTGGCCTTCTTCTTCAAAAATGGGACCTAAGGCCTTACGTCCCTGCCTTTGCAGCTCGGAAATCCCGCGAATATTGGGTATGGGTGCCGACAT
>CAYHTG010000070.1:0-4591 GCA_964359495.1 uncultured Candidatus Peribacteria bacterium | reverse complement strand
TTGGATAGAGCATCAGCTTGCGGAGCTGAGGGTCGCAGGTTCGACTCCTGCCACGATCACCACTTCAGTTCCACTGAAACATCGGCGACCCCGCCAAATTTACCGCCCTCGTCAACAGTAGCTCCAAAACCCACACGAATGGCGCCGTTTTTCGCGCGGATATTAACTTTCGCGCTACCTTGAGCTTGTCCGTCTGAACGAAAATCCCCACCCAATTCAAGGTCGATTCCAAGATCATCATTGTCAACCAAAGGAAGAGAGAGCTTGGGTTTTATCGTAACATCATTGCCCTTAAGAATGAGATCTACCTTAGCTATCCATCCCGGCAAGGAAGGGGGAGTGAAGGTAATGTTGCCGTCGAGTTCAATTTCTTGTCCCGAACCGAAAGTTAGAGAAAAATCCGAATCCATAGTATCGGTACTGGCATGAACATTTGTGGTGCCATTTACTTTCCCATCCTCAACCGTGGTGTCCGAATCAATGTCTACATCAATGCCCTTGAACTCACCCTTGAGCTGCATCTGTTGACGGAGCCAGCGTTCCAAAAGAGAAATCTTCGCCTCAAAGTCTTTTTTAAACCCCTCTTTATCGATACTCAAATCCTGATTAAGTTCCGCGCTTTCCGGATCGAACTCAAGGGACCAATCTTTTTTAACTCCTTTCCCCTTCACTCCACCACTTAGCTCGCCTTGAATCAAACGGTTTGGATCCAAAGCTAAATCGAACCCTGCAAACCACTCAAGACTACTACCCGATTGCTGCCCCTCGTCGTAGGCTTCCTTATCTCCCAAGTCGAGACCCCAAGTGAACTCGCTCAAAAGTCCTTGATACAAAAGGCTACCCTGTTCTTGCTCGTTCGTAGAAGAGTGCTCCCAATCCGCTTGAAGCCCCGCATCACTTCCGTCAAACGAGAGATTCACCAAACTTGTAGAGAGCGACACGAAATCGGAGTCGACGGAAATTTCATCCGTGGAGAGCGAAAGCCCATGATCCACCATCCCCTCTTCTGTAAAAAGGGAATATGACGACCCTCCCTCGGTGGTCAAAACACCCGAAAAGTAACCGTAGCCATTGTATTCGTAGTCCTCGTAATCCGAGTAATCATAACCGGTATAGGAGACCCTTACTTCATTGCTTCCGTCTTGAACAAAGGCGGTGAACCCACTGAGTACGTTGTCAACAAAAGTCATTTCCACCTCTTCCCCGCTATTATCGGAAAGAGTTACCGTCCCGTCTAAATTATTCATGTCCGAAAGAACGAGGTCCAAGTCCATTTCATCCGAGGAGTAAGCAAGGACTTCATTGAAATCGTCATCGGTCATATCCATGTTTAAGACATAGGCTCCATCGGAACTGCTAAAGTCGAGCGATTCTGTCACTTCATCTTGATCGTATTCGAGAAGCAATTGTAGTTGATCGGAAGGAGAAAACCCAAGAAACTCCGTGTAGTAGTCGTCCTTCATGACTTGATTCACAAGAAGATCGGCATCGGAACTTTGCCACAACCAGTTCTCAACACCGCCGGTATTTTCATCGTATTGAAATTCCTGGCTGAAAATCGTTTGATCGGTGTCTTCGGAGCTTACTTCCGGTGTTACAAGATTCAAGGATTCAAGAGGCACGCCATCAACAATGCTCCTTTCGTAAAAAGAATCACTGTCCTCGTCCGCCCAAGAAAAACTATCTTCGAAGCTGGCATTGCTACCACTGCGGTCCTCACTCCAATCGTAGCTAAAGTCCTCATCCACAACGCTCAAAGTCCCGGAAAAATCGGTGTCCTCATCAAATTCAGAATAAGACTGATCTTGAAAAATCACATCCAAAAACCCATTGAAATCAAGCTGGTAGCCCTCGGTATTCTCAACGTCAAAGTCGGTCCCTTCCTCATCGGTTGAAAGGTCTACCTTCAGCCCCTCCGCATCGAGGTAATTCCAGTTTATTAAAATGCCCGTGTCCTCACCGGCTTCACCTGTGAAAGTCCAGTCACCCTCGCTTTCTTGAAGAGGTTTATTGAAAAGCTCTTCATAGGTGAGCCAGCTCACAGCAACATCGTCATCGTCACTCTCCGCATTTATATAATCATTCACAACCACGTCGGATTTGTCGGTTGGGTTCAAAGCAATTTCGTCCACATTAAAAAACACATAATCAAAGTCATGATCTCCCAAATAGGACTCCAACTCACCTTGATCATACAAGTAGTAACGACCGAGCAGTTCGGCGACTTGCCCTCGGGTAAGGGAAGCATCCAAAACTTCAATGTCGGGAGGAATGAACAGACGGTCAGAGGCATAGGTGACGTACTCTTCGTACCAAACACTTCCATCCTCGGAAAGATCTTGTCCATGAGCCAAGGCCGCAATCTTCGAGGCTTCCACAAAGTTAACGGCTTGCTCCGGTTTAAAAGTTCCATCGGGGTATCCTTGTACTATGCCTTCTTCAAGCGCACGGCAGAGGTAAGGAATGTACCATTGACCGGAAACCGTATCGCTAAACCCACAAGTATCGTCGGTGGCTTCGGTATCAATATCGTCAAAAGTACTACCCACGACAATTTTCAAAAACTCGACGCGATTCACTTCATTGTTCGGTTGGTAAGTCCCATCGGGATAACCGGAAACAATGCCGGCTTCCGTGAGGATGCTAATGGTGTCTTCGTAATCGTGTCCCTCAATATCGGAAAGCGGCGTGGCCATTACAAGCGGAGAAATGGAAAAAGCGAGTAAAACAAAAAACAGGGCCAGGCTCGCCCTTTTCAAAAAAACTTGATTCATAGCATGGAGTTAATTCCACTTCATATTAGCACCCTTGTTTTCAATTGCAATTTTAGATCGCACGCTTTAAGATTCAAATCCCAGCTTTTTATGCAGAGTGATATTACCTTCCAAACCGTCCTTCGTGGCCATCCTCTCACCTTTCACAGTACCTGGGGTTTATTCAGTCCTAAAGAAATTGATGAAGGAACTCGCCTGCTGCTCGAAGAAATCGAAGTGAAACCTGACGACACAATTCTCGACTTGGGCTGTGGTTACGGACCTCTGGGAATCGCCCTGGCTAAAGAAACGTCCGGCGAAGTACACATGGTGGACAAGGATTTTGTCGCCGTGCAGTACGCCGAAGAAAATGCCAAACTGAATGGCCTGAAGAACTGCAAAGTGTATTTGAGCAATGGTCTCAGTCTTGTGCCGGCCACCGCCCAATTCGACCTCATTGTAAGTAACCTTCCCGCCAAACCGGGAAAAGAACTTTACGAAAAAATGCTGGACGATTGCCTTGCTCACTTAAAACCCGGGGGTCGTGTATACTTTGTAACCATTGCCGGCCTGCGCGAATACATTAAACGCACTTTCAAAGAAAAGTTTGGCAACTACACAAAATTGAAAGAGGCAAAGGGTTACACCTGTGCTTTATGCATAATCTAAAAAGCTTCCCACTGCCGGGAGCGCCAGTAGCCTGTAAAGCCATCGTGAGGTTGCATCTGGACTCCAGCGACTGGAGAGTGAATGGAAATCCCATCGATGATGACCGGTACCAAAGAGTCCATAGACTGGAAAAAACCGGAAATCGAATTCTTTTCCCCTCCGATCAAGGTCCAAGAGCTCAAACCCTTGCTTTATACATCCACGACAGTGAAGACGAAGAAAGTCAAAGTACTTTAGTAGTCCCTGATATCTCTTCAGTAAACCTCGAGGAAGATCATGCTTGGACCACGGCAGGACCGGACCACTTGATGAACAGTCCCGGCCTTTTAGTTCAAGCCTTAGCCGGGATTGATGGCCTGGGGGATCCTTTCACAGTAAGTGGATTTTTTGCTCGCCCCATGTTCCATCTGGAAGCGATCTACGCATCGACACTCCGTAACTTAAATTTGGAAAGACTGCAAGTTGAGGAGGGAGCCCTTCCCCTTCCACAAAAACTTCTGGATGCGCAAAGAGATCAATTGAAACGCTGGCTTCACGGCATTTACCTTCCGGCCGTAGATCGCTCGGTAACACGAAGACCTATTGTAGAAAGAACCTTTGTTCAAATTCATAAAGCCCCTATCTCAACAACAGCTCAAAGAGCTTTGGCCCTGGGCATCTTTGGCGAAGATCTCTTCGTTGCTTTGCACGCCAAAAGGGAAGCGATTTTCGCAGCAATGGGAAACAAAGCTAAGCCAAAAGCTCCGCAGCGGGCTTGAAGACATCCATCATCCCGAGGTCTTTCGCAACGCTTTCGTAGGTAATAAAACCCTTGTAAGAGTTGAGACCTCTCGCAAACCGTCCGTCTCCTGAGAGCGATTTTTTGAGCATGGCTTCTGCACCATCACGCGCGATCATTTTGAGGTAAGGCAGCGTAGCACTGGTGAGCGCCATTGTGGATTGACGGCTGACTTGACCCGGCATGTTGGGGACGCAGCAGTAAATTTTTCCATAGATTTCGTAAGTGGGCTCGGAATGGCTGGTGGCTTTGGACCCCCAAATGCATCCCCCTTGATCGATGGAAACGTCCACAATCACAGTACCGTCCTTCATGGATTTAATTTGTTCTTCGGAAACCACTACGGGAGCCTTGGCTCCGACAACAAGCACCGCGCCAACTACCAAATTGG
>CAYHTG010000069.1:0-4610 GCA_964359495.1 uncultured Candidatus Peribacteria bacterium | reverse complement strand
CGGCTAGTCGTTAGTAAAAGACTTCGCTTGAGAAATTTTTGAAGAGGAACTTGGTGCCACCGACTGGTGGTGACGCTCGATGTCGAAGAAGCGCATTTGTTCTTTTTTGAAGAGCAGTTCGGCGCGGCCCACCGTTCCGTGGCGGTGTTTGCGAACGTAAATATCCGTGATGCCTTGACGGTCGGTATCTTCTTCGTAGTAATCTTCGCGGTACATCATCATCACGATGTCTGCATCCTGTTCAATAGCTCCCGAGTCACGAAGGTCGGAAAGCTGAGGAATTTTAACCGGGCGTGATTCCACGGCGCGCGAAAGCTGAGAGAGTGCCATGACGGGGATGTGGAGTTCGCGCGCGAGCGCTTTGAGCGAGCGCGAAATTTCCGAAATCTCTTGCACGCGATTGGTGACGGAAAAGCCGGCTTTACCAAGAGACATGAGCTGCAAGTAATCCACGATGAAAATATCGAGACCGTGTTCCATTTGTAAGCGACGCGCCTTGGCGCGGAGTTCTGCTGTGGAGGAACCGGGAGAGTCATCAATGAAAATTTTGCAGGAGTTGAGCTGATCCATCACGTGTCCCATGCGCATAAAATCGTCCTGAGTGAGTTGGCCCGTGCGCATTTTCCAAGAATCAACAGCGAGCAAGGAAACAAAGAGTCGTTCCACGAGCTGCTCTTTAGACATTTCGAGTGAAATCACGCCTACCGTTTTTCCTTTGAGCGCGATGTTCAGGCCCATGTTCAGAGCTAAAGCGGTCTTTCCCATGGAAGGACGGCCGGCTAGAATAATGAGATCGGAAGATTGAAGTCCCGTGAGAATGTTGTCCACCGCATCGAAGCCGGTAGAAAGTCCTTTGTATTTTTCAGCGGCTTCGGGATCGTGAAGGTCAGAAATTTTTTCGTAAGTTCCCGCGAGAATGTCCTTAATATGCACAAAGCGATTGCGCATGAAATTTTGCGTGACCTTAAAGAGCTCTTGTTCGGCTTGATCCACCAGTTCGTCCGCATCTTCATCTTCTTTATAACCCAGCGCCGCAATGTTGGACCCGGAGCTGGTGAGTTTTCGGAGCGTGGCCTTTTGTTTCACGATGAGGGCGTACTGGTAAACGTGGGAGGCCGTGAGCACTTCGTTACACACTTCCTCGAGGTAGGTTTGTCCTCCAATGGCGTCGAGGTGGTTGTTATCTTTGAGCCAAGTCTTAACGGTCAGTAGATCGATGGGGCTGCGTTTTGCAAAAAGTTCAAGCATCCCCGCGTAAATGATTCCATGCACGTCGTAGTAAAAATCTTCCGCGTACAGAAAATCGGCGATTTTGAGAATGGCATTTTTTTCTATCATCACACTACCGAGCACAGATCTTTCGGCTTCAATGGAATGAGGCGGAATGCGAATGTCGTCGGGCATAGGGGGAAGGGAAAGGGGAAGGGACAGCTCGGCTATCGCCGAGTGGCCGAGTGGGGCTTCCCAGTTTGTCACAAGTGACTTGGGACAGCAAGATTTCTTTTACAACGTTTTTAAACGACGCAAGCGGTTTGTGGATAATTCAGGAAAATTTCAGGTTTTTTTCAGGTGGATTTTGTTAGCGTTGGAGAATGCAAGAATTTGGAAGAATGATGGAAAAGGTGGCAAGTCAGTACCTTCAAAGTTCGAAGGGCTGGCGAGTTTTGGGAGAGCGGGTGCGATTTCGTGAAGGAGAAATTGACCTTATTATGGAAACTCCGTCCGGTGAGCTGCGCTTTGTGGAAGTGAAGGGGCGGCGGAATGAAAAATTCGGGGGTGTTGTTGAAGGTCTGACAACAGGAAAAGTTTTGCGACTGAAACGAGCGATTTACAGATGGCGGGAGGGCTCCGGAGACCGCCGAAAAGGCCTCTTGTATTTTGTGGGTATTTTGGCGGATTCGAAGAGTGGGCTCACAATAGTAGAACATTTTATTGAATAACGATTTGTTTATGGCGGTTCAAATTCCCACTCACTGCTTGCAAGGACTCTCGGTGCTTCCCGTTCAAATGGAAGTCGATGTGAGTGCCGGCATGCCTATTTTTTCCATTATTGGGATGGCGGGGACCAGCGTGCAGGAATCTAAAGATAGGGTCCGGAGTGCGATCGTGCACAGTGGTTTTGAGTTTCCCTTAACGCGCAAGGTGGTGAATTTGGCACCGGCGGAGCTTGGAAAACAAGGAAGTCACTTCGACCTCCCCATGGCTTTGGGATTCTTAATGGCGAGTGGACAAATGGGCCTTTTGCCCGAGGACATGCGCGTGATGGGGGAGCTGGGGTTGGATGGTTCGGTGCGCCCTGTGAGCGGTGTTTTGCCGGCGATTTTGTTTGCTCGTGAACAAGGAACGAAGGAGGTGATTTTGCCCTGTGAGAACTTAGCGGAGGCGAGTTTGGTGGACGGGATCAAACTCACGGGTGTTTCGAGTTTATGCGAAGTGGTGGCTTATTTGGAGGAGGGAAAGGCTGTGGAATGCAGGGCACTTCCTTGGGAACTCAGTGAGAAGGCAATTATGCTGGACTTTGCCGATATTTCAGGGCACGCGCCCGCGAAGCGGGCGCTCCTAGTGGCGGCCGCAGGTGGCCACCACGTGCTTATGAATGGCCCACCGGGCAGCGGGAAGAGTCTTCTCGCGGAGGCTTTCCCCGGGCTGCTGCCACCACTCAATCGCGATGAACTTTTGGAAGTTTTGCGCATTT
This sequence comes from uncultured Candidatus Peribacteria bacterium, assembly GCA_964359495.1. Lineage (GTDB taxonomy): Bacteria > Patescibacteriota > Gracilibacteria > UBA1369 > 2-02-FULL-48-14 > 2-02-FULL-48-14. The sequence continues at coordinate 1,915 of CAYHTG010000069.1, read as the reverse complement.
ATTCCATTGCCGGAAGAACCCTTGATCACTTCACCCTCAGCCGTCCCTTTCGGCGCGTCCACTCCCGCATCACCCCTTTTGCTTTACTGGGAGGAGGCGTGAGCTTGGCTCCGGGAGAAATCAGTCTGGCGCATCGCGGCGTACTTTTTATGGATGAATTCCCCGAGTTTGACCGGTCCACTTTGGAAGCCTTGAGGCAACCCCTCGAATGCTCCGAAATGACTTTGAAACACGGCAAACGTAGCTCTTCATTTCCCTGCCAGTTTCAGCTCATCGCTGCACAAAATCCTTGCCCCTGCGGACACTTGGGTGACAGCGAAAAAACCTGCAGTTGCGCGGCCAGGGAGGTCAAACGTTACCAAAACAAAATTTCAGGCCCCATTTTGGACCGAATCGATCTGCACATCGGTGTTCCACGACTGCCTTATGAAGATTTTCGACTCAGTTCTCTCGAAAGTACTGCGAGCCTTCAAGAGAAAGTGCTGGCCGCTCGAGAACTTCAGGCCGCTCGCCTGCAAGCCTACGGCCTGCTTACAAATCAAGAAATGACTCCCCGTCTTCTTAAAGCCGAACGTCTCGACCTCAAGACCGAAGACCTTTTGAAGAATGCAGTCCGCCATCATGCCCTTTCCGGCCGTGCCATTCACCGCATCCTCAAAGTGTCCCGCACCCTCGCCGATTTGGAAGCCAAACCCATGATTGAAGCGAATCACCTTATGGAAGCGCTTCAGTACCGAATTAAAAGTTGAAAAGGTGATACACTTATGATACACTTAACCTGTACTTTATGACAATTCTTATGCCCACCTCAAAAAAACGCTTGAATATTACTCTTCCGAAAGACCTGGAGGAGGCGGTTCACTTTTTGTCTAAGAGAGATGATGTCCCTCAAGCAACAATGGTGGTCCAACTATTGAAGGCTGCCATTGAAATTGAGGAAGACACCATTTGGGCTGAACTTGCCGCAGAACGTGACACACCCGATGCCGTTTATATTTCACATGAAGATGCTTGGAAATGACCTACACCCTTATTTACCATCCTCGGGTGGTGGGTGATGATATCCCTCGACTTGGATCGAATAAGAACCGTGTTGAAAAAGTTATTTCATCTAAACTCACTACCAGGCCAGAACTCTTTGGCCGAGCCCTTGCCGGAGACTTAAAGGGCTATCGTAAACTACGTGCGGGAGACTATAGGGTAATTTTTAGAATAAAGGGGAATATCATTCACATTGATATGGTCACGGCTCCACAGTTTATAAAGAGGCCGTCAAACGACTTATTAAGAAGTTATAACGGCCCCAAAAGTTGTGGGAACTAGATTGCTATGGTAATTGAATCAACTTCTAGCCATTGCTCGTCCACTTGCTTGCCGTTTCTCCAAACAGCTTCCTCAAGTGTGAGTTCCCCGGTGGCCGTGTAAGTTTCACCGATTTTTATATCTTCATCACATTCAGCGCTTGGTCGGTACTCAACATATTTGCCGGTATTGTCATGTACATAGTATTGAGTAGCTGCACAGGAATAATCTTGGAGATATACTCGACCATCCTTAGTTTCAAGATAAATTGTCCCAGATCCTGAATTGCATTTCACCTCACTACCTATTTCGCCACTTTCACATCCCATTTCCGTTCCTTCGAACAATCCAATCACTGCTGTACCGGTTATTCCATTATTTACAAGTGGGTCTTCATCCGTTGGGGACTCTTGTGAGGGTTCCTGTATCTCAGGTCCGTAGTAATCGTCGTCGCCTTCGTCGGCGATATCGTTTTTGTCGACTTGGGAACAAGCGGAAAGCAGCAAGCTACTTAGTAAAAGGGCCGATAGGATCTTCATAAAAAAGAGTTAAGGGTTATTACGATGATAAAATGCCGGGCTGTGGCTTTTATTACAAGTTTTTTGGGTTGTTT
>CAYHTG010000068.1:0-4648 GCA_964359495.1 uncultured Candidatus Peribacteria bacterium | reverse complement strand
CTTGGCCATCTTCTTCAGTAGATGAAAAACGGAAACAGGTGTTATTGGGTGGGTCACAAGGCACTTCATCCAAATAGAGTCCGCTCGCTTCGCTGAGGTTCGCTCCCCAAAGTTTTTTTCCTCCATCCCAGGAATAATTTTGCAGCCAATTGCTGTCACGCATGTAGCGAACCGCTTCCAAACTTTCCTGAGCCAAATACATGGCCTGCACACTGTGGATGTTGCGTTGACTGGCAAGCAGTGTGCTCAAAATGAGCCCGGCCACCGCCGTAATCACCACGGTAATGAGCGTGATGGCGATGATAGTCTCAATCAAGGTAAAACCTTTATTCTTCATCGCCGACGGATAAAGAAATAAGACCGGTCAAAGCGGAAATTTCCAAGCTAAGGTCTAAATCGAGGGCCGAACTATGGCTGTAATGAATCGAGGCATCGCCGGTCAAAACACTGGCGCCCGAATAAAAAACCATCTCCCCTCCGGGGGGGGAATACAGCACATAAAGAGAAGGGTATTCTTGGCCCCCTACCGTAATTAAATCACTATGAGCTTCGCCGGTGGAAAGTCCGTAATGTTCGGTTTTTAAGTTGGGAAAATCGCAAGTGGAGGCAGCGGGATCGTAATCACCCACCACCCAAAGAGGCGCCGAACCTTCTTCAAAATAAGCTCCTTCGCAAAGGTAGATTTTTTGCACATCTCCATTGGTGTCTGTTTCGCTACGCACCTTTCCGGCCTGTACGTCCGCGCGAGCTTGTTGCAACATGGCCACCGATTGATCGGCCATAAGACTGAGCTGCTGACGTTGCTTCACTCCCACAAAATCAAGAATCAAAATGGAAACCAAAACACCGATGATGGTGATCACCAAAAGGAGTTCAAGGAGCGTAAACGCCGGATGCTTTTTCAAGATACAAGGGTTGAAAGAGAGAAAATAGGACCGAGCAAAGCGAGAGCCAGAACCCCCACCGCAACGCCCACAATCACAATGACAATGGGTTCCAAAAGCGTGGTGAAATTTTCGAGAGAATGTTCCACCTCTTGTTCGTAATGCACCGCAAGTTTTTCCGCGATCTTTCCGAGTTGACCGCTACTTTCTCCCACGGAAACCATGGCCACTACGGTTTCAGGAAATAAAAAGGGGGCGAGCTCCAAATTTTCTGCAATTTTTTCCCCACGTTCCACGCTTTGTCGCAAACTGTTCAAGAACTCTTTATAAAGCGCATTGTTCATCGCACCCGTGGCGATGCGAATGGCCTCATGAATGGGCACCCCGGCTTCCACAAGCAAACTGAGCAGCTGCACAAACTTGGAAACATTGAGCTTTCGAATTACATCGCCAATGAAAGGAAAGGACAGCAGCCAAATATCGATGCGACGACGTCCACTTTCCGTGGTCGCATAAAAGGACCCAAGCAAAATCACAAAGACGAGCAAAATCAAAAAGAACCAACTGAACTCAATGAAAAAAGTACCTCCCTTTAAAATCATTTTAGTAAGAAAAGGTAAGTCAAAATTGGCCTGCGTGAAAAATTCTTCAATGCGTGGAATCACCACTGTCACCACAATGGCTCCGGAAACCAGCAAGGCAACAAGCACCGTAGTGGGATAAATCAGCGCGCCTCGCACTTTGAGGAGCAGCATGTAGGTTCGCTCGGTTTGATGAGCCAGCTTAAACAGCAAAACAGACAAATTTCCAATGGCCTCACCACTGCGCACCACCCCTGTTTCCGATTCTTTAAAAACGTCCGGAAATTTGGCCATCGATTGGCTCACGAGTCGGCCGCGTTCCACGTCATACGCGAGGGTGTTCAAAATGCGTGCGAAACGAGGATTCTCCGTTTTCTTGGAAAGCACTTTGAGCGAGCGCATAATAGGGATTCCCGCGTCCAACATCACGGCAAGTAAATGGAAAAAGTAGGATTTTTCTTTAACTGAAATTCGCCTTCTATCAATGAAAAAATCTCGCATCCTAACGGAAAAAGGCTGACCGACGCTACTGTAGACACCATAGACAACCGAAGTTTCCTTCTCCGATGGTTTCTTCATTATCGTTGATAAGGCTCCGCCCTGCTTTTGCTTAGCCTCCGCTGCGCTGCGGCTTGAAGGAAATTCCATACCGCGTGGTTATTGGTAATACGCTTCGAGGCTGATATTAAAGGAGATATCGCTGGTGCTGGTGCGTTGCACATTAAGAGAAAGTACACGCATCAAGCGCTCAGCGGTTTCCAATTTTTGCAAAAAGGCGATGAGCTGCTCATAGGTGCCTGAAAAATTTGCGCTGATGGAAAGTGTTTTTCCAAACTCTTGACTTACCGTATCGGAAAAATTGACAGTATTAAGTGTGAAGCCCAGCTCCGTAGCCATTTCAGAAAGTTCTAAAATGAGTTCGTCCTGTGCGTAGCCCGAAGGCACCGCATTCATCAGGGTTTGTTTGGTGGTTTCGCTGGTGGACACTTCTTCAGCCAAAGTCGCTAAACTTTGGTACTCCGATTCCAAAACAACGAGTTCTTCAGCAAGGCTCGCTTCGCTCGCCTTCAGCACCTCAACTTCATCGCGCATCGGAAGAACAAAAAGCAGCGACCCCAAAATCATGAGAAAGAGGAGAATAATCGCGAAAAGTTGTGAAAACTGTCCGGGTTTCATGGTAGATATTGGAGTTGGAGACTAAAACTGACCACCGACTGACCATCGCCGGTGGTTCCCAAAGTAACGGACGGGACGAAAACATCGGCGAAGTCCGAAGCGGACCTCAGAGCGGAAATGGTGTCCGCCACACTTCCAAAAGTATCTCCAAGAGCGGTCAGCTGAACACCCCCATCTTCCGAAGTACTATAGGAGCTGAGGAAAACGGTGACCGGCGTTAAATCTTGCAAGCTTCGCACCACCTTGGACCATTCTATGGAAGCATTGCCCACACTTTCTTTCAGACCTTGAGCTACAAAAAGTTCTTCAATCTCCTCCGCTCGAAGGGCCTCTATTTTATTCTCAACATCGAGCTTCCCGGCCTCCAAAGTCGCAATATTTCCATTGACGTTAAATCGAGAGAAAAAGAGAAAAAGCGTATACAGAAACCCCAGCACAAAAACGAAAACCACCAAAGTGGGCAGAAGTCGACTGCGAGGAATTTCGTAAGGTTTGTCCAAAGGCGTGTATAGTAACTTCGTGAATTTTACAGTTATCAACGAGGGTTTTCAATGCGGAAAGTGTGGCCAAAAGATTCCTCCCCAAAAAGGAAGTTGCCGCAACCACTGCACCGCGTGCCTCTATTCTCAGCATGTGGACGCGGCTTTCCCCGGCGACCGAGCCTCTTCCTGTTTAGCGCTTTTGAAGCCCATCGGCGTGACCCAATCTGGAAAAAAAGGATGGATTCTCTTGCATGAATGTACAAAATGTGGGGTAATTACTCGCAATAAAATGGCGGAGGATGATAATATGGTCCTCGCCGCGGAGTTAATTCGTAATCCCCACAACCATCTCTCATGAAACTGCACCTCGACCTCAAACCCATACCCAAAGAAGCCACTCTTATTATTGGGGTTTCCGGGGGTCGCGATTCCATGGCTCTTGTGCATGCTCTACTCAAACAAAGACCGGACTTAAAATTGATTGGAGCTCATGTGAACCATGGCCTTCGGCCGGACTCCGATGAAGACTCGGATTTCACGCTGGGCATGATGCAACGCTGGGAAGTCCCCTGTGAGATTTTCAAGCCTCGTCCACCCGAGGAAGGCAACATTGAAGAGTGGGGCCGCAACAAACGCTACGAATTTTTCGAAAAACTACTCAAAAAGCACAAGGCTGATTTTATTTTCACGGCCCATCACCAAGACGACGATTTCGAATCAATGATGCTGCACTTTTTACGCGGAACTCGAGTGAAGGGCCTCTGTGGAATGCCTCAAACTCGAGAGCACTTGTTTAGACCAATGCTTTATACGCCGCGCATCGAAATAAATGCCTATGTGGATTCCGAGCAAATTCCCTATCGCAACGATCCCATGAATGAGGATGACCGCTTTGCCCGCAGTTTCCTCCGCCACAAAATCATTCCCGTTTTGAACCATGTTTACCCTGGGCTCGCCGAGCGTTGGCAGCTTCAAAAAGACTACTGGTCCGAGCTCCAAGAAATGCTGGAAGGCTCCGCACGCAGCTTCATGAATGAATTTCTCGATTCCAAAGAAGGGCTCCACCGCGCCGCTTACAACAAACTTCCCTTCCCTCTTAGAGCCACCGTGCTCGAACTTTGGTACCGCGACACCACCGGGGAGCGTATCCCCGACAGTGCCACCCTCGAACGTTGGGACAGCGCCATCCACACTCTGGAACCCCGCAAAAAAACCGAGTGGCAAAGCGGTGACAAAAAAAAGCGCTTTCTCACGATGACAAAGGAGAGAGCAAAGTTGGTCTGAAGAAGGCAACAATTTTCGAGCTGAGCAAGCTAGATATTTTGAAGATTTTCAGGTATAATGAAGTGATAAAAAAATGACATGAGCAAAACAAATCCTTCCTTTGATCCGGCACCCTATAAAAAAGCGATTTTAGAAATTCAATCAGTAGAAAGAAGGATTTTAAAAGAAGTCCGTGAAGAAGCGGAGAAGCAAGATAGACAAAAAGAAATACTAAAAATCCCTCAAGATGCCTCCTGAAAGT
>CAYHTG010000067.1:0-5399 GCA_964359495.1 uncultured Candidatus Peribacteria bacterium | reverse complement strand
CACGAAACTACTATAGAAAGTGGGGCTATGAGCTCGAAGGGACTTATATGACCAAAGAAATCTAAGCTGCTTTTCCTTCAGGCATCACTTCCACCATTTCTTGTGCTTCAACAATTTTTTGAAGATCTTCATTGTTCAGCCCGGCAATTCGCTCACTTTGCATGTCGTATAAAGTTAAATTAGCAATCTCCCCATTTTCAACAGTCCACAGTTCATAGCCCGCATCACCTTCACGTTGTATACGAACAACAGCATTTGGTTCTTTAAGAATCTGTTCAAAAACAGCCTCTGCATTACTTTGATCAACTTGAATATACTTAGTTACTAAACTTGGAGGTTCTTTTACTTCAAAACGCACAACCCTAAGAGGCAAACGTTTGTTGAGTTCTTCATTCAATTTATACCCTTCGTAGATTAAGTTTGAGAGATCGTAAACATCTTTCGCGGTCCAAGCGAGGAAAATCGCCGCTAAGGCATCTCCAATAGGGACTGGCCCATCAACAACTGAGAGACCTAAAGCGATCGCGAGTTTTGACCCGCCCTTTTTCAGAAGCATTTTTAAGGCTTCTGCGCCACAACCTTTAAGAAGTCTTTTCATGAATCCTTTTTCCGCAAGAGCGGTCATTCTCTTGCCCAATGCCTCAGCAGCTTCCCTGGAAATCCTTTTAACAGTTTCTCCTGTTTGTGTTTTTAGGACTTTTTCACCCACTTTTTGTACAATCGCCGTATTGAGTCTAGCGGTTGTTAGGAGCGATACACTTTCAAGTGCTGTTCCTGCTTCTCTGGCGATTTCATACCCGTTGGGCTGTTTGCTTAAGAGACTTTCAACCATGTAAATAATGGGCTCATCGAGGCCGAGAGCTGTCGCCATTCCACCCAGAATACTTAAAATGGCATAAATGGTAGCCAGTTTAGGGTCGCTTGGTTTCTTGAATTTAAGAAGGACTTCCATAGTAAGTTTGGATCCTGCGAAGAAAGCGAGAATATTTGCCGTTTCCTCCGCAACAATTTTCCTTAAGGCCTCTTCTGAATTAGCGGTTTGGATCCTGTAAAAAAGATTTATAGTGAATCCGGTTCCAAGAAGCTGAACGGCGGGTCCCGCGAACTTCCATAATTTAAAAAGTTTAATTTTATCTAAATGCTTCCCACCTTTTTCTGCTTCTGCAATGAGGTCGTCCGCCATCTTAAAGGCTTCCTCTTCTGTTTGAGCGATGTTAACAATTTTACCATCTACCTTAATAGCCACTTTCCCATCCGGAAGATTGTCCAAATGAACTCTCTGAGAAACCGCAGCCGCTCGTCGAGCAGCAACACTGGCAGCACCACCCGATTTATAAAACTGTCTAATTTCTTCCATTTCTGTCTTAGTGAGATGCTCCTTAAGGGCGCTAAATTCATCGCTACCCTCTGAAAGACTTGCTCCCGTGGCGAAGTGATCATCCCATGAAGTGAAGTATTTCAATTCCTCTTTAAGTTCTGATAATTTTCTCATTTTTTCAACAAGAGGATGGATAAGTTTTCTCCCCATTGATGTTTCTTTTGCAAGACCGGCCGGCCCACGCTCGATTAGATAGGAGTATTTCTTTGCCCAATCGAGGTGTTTTTCCAGATCCACCTTGGAAATCTCGCCCCTGAAGTACATTTTGAGTAATTCTTTTGAGCTATATTGATACGCCGTTTTCGCCCTTAGAAAATCTCTACCTAAAGCAAAAACTTGATAGGGCCCTTTTACAAATCCCTTCGCCGCACTCCAGGCAACTCCCAATTTTGATGGAGAGCCATTCTTAATTACTTCATAGCCAGCCCCTCCAACTTGTGTAACAAGGAGAACCCAAGCTAAAACGTTTCCATCGTAAACATGTTTGGCTTCGAATTTAATAACTCCCCAAACGCCCCAAAGACCATGTAAAGTCAAAACTACACCTTCCTTCAGATCATCCATGGTGATTTCTTCATAATCTTTAGCCAGATCCCGCTCTCTTTGTTCATTACTTTGCCGTCTCGCACCATCCAGCTGTTGACGAAGAGCGAGCATTTTACCTTTAAAAAGTTGAAATTCAGCCTTATCGGCTTCAGTCCACTTTGAAGGATCGGGATGTCTTTCTAGGAAGCCTTGAAATCCTTGAACCTCTATAGCCATCCCCGCGAAAACTTTTTTATCTTTTTCTAAACCATCCTTTGTAGTTGAAAGAATATATTCACGCATAGCTTTAATATCTCCATACTCGTGTTGATCGTCGGCGTCTGTGAATAAATTGAACCAAAGGGCATGGTCAATAGCATTTGCGGCTTCACCGGCCCAGCTTTCACTAAATTCGGTAAGCTCTTGAATATCTGTTAGCAATTCCTTCGACACTACTTTAAGCTCATCCATGCTTTCCTCAGGCTTGTCGAAGTAGGTGCCAAGGGTTGCTAAACGTTCATCATCCTTTTCTTTTTGATTGGCAAGATCATCCTGGACCTCAGGATCTAAATCGGAAGTGTCTTTGCTGACAAAAATACCTTGCCTAAGACCAATTTCAAAAATTTGACCCATGGTCATGGTTTCATAATTGGGGATGAGTTTAATCTCTTCAAGGTAATAATTTTGTATCCTGGAACGAACTTTTTCATCAGCTTCACGCTGAGCATCTAGATTGAGCAGTGTCGAAGCTTTCCCATCCATGAAATCGGCAAAGTTGAGCCGTGAAATGGATAAAAGCCTGTCCTCATCAACTTCAAAAAGTCCCGCAAGCACCTCATTTTGCTTATCTTGTTCCTTACTGGTCTCTTCTCCAAATAGGAGTCGTAGGGAGTTACCAAACTCAAAATTTCCGAAGGCAATGGCAGCCTTGGACCATCGTGAATGAACGAAGGAATCGTTGTCTTTAGAAAAAGTGTCTTGGACCCAATCAGAGCCTAGAATTTTTCCATAAACAAAGGCACCTCCAAGCGCATAAGCTCCATACTTTAATGCGCTGCCCACAGCGCTTGGTTCCTCACCGGGCTTCTTGTCTTTATTGAACCATTTGCTGATTGCATAAATGCCCAGTCCAATTCCTCCCACTATGGCCGCCAACTTTATTTCATCGGAATACTGAGAAGCCTGGTCCTTAACCTTATCAATAAAACCTTGATCTTTAGCATCTTTTTTTTCTTTTTCCTCCGCTTTGCCATCCCCAAGCTCTTCTTCTACCGCTTCACTGGCAAGCAGAAACTTATGAGCTTCTCCGGGAACGAGCTCCCAAGCTTCTTGCTTGAACCAAACGGAAACTTTCGAAGACGGATTATTGAGTACGAATAAAAGAGCGCTTCGATAGGTCTGAGCGGACTGGCTGGTATCTTTGGCAAAATGATCAACAAGGTCACGAATGGAGCTTATCGGTTTATCTGTTTGAGCCTGATAAACAGCACTAAGCATGGCTGCACCATAAAGAAGGTAATCTTTAACATCTTCCGTGGGCTCTTCCAAAGATTCTAACTTCCCAAGGAGCTCCTGTTCATCCGGACTTAAAAAGTTTTCCAAAGCCCTGAATAGAATTTCTTCTTTTTCTTCTTCATTTTTACCTTTTTCAACTTCCAGTTTAATCAGGTCAATACGTTCCTTCACATCAAGCTTCGGAGCAGGGGAGGTCACCTCCACACCACTGCCCAGAACTTCGAGTGAACCACTGTCGTTCGTACCTGTTTGTTTTGGTTTTGGCGCCATACATGCAATTTATCTAAATAGTATAGCACTTTTTTCAGATTATTTAAAGAGGGGAGACAGCCTTTCTCTCCTAGATCTAGTCCCGCACAATATATCTTGTGCGAAGTTAACTATCGTCTTCCAGAGATTCCCACACCTTCCATGCACCCTCTTAAATACTCCGGAAAGGCGGCACTCAATGCCGCTTCAGACTCCTCAGGAACTTCTGCAGTAGCAAGATCATCCGCGTATTCGCTTAAATCGTCGTATTCAGGATCATCACTCTCAACGCTGGGTTCTATTGTGAGAAGTCTATTTAGAACAGAAATGGCCACAAGTCCCACCTGATTTAAAATACGCCTCTTAAAATGAAGCAAAAACTCAAAAAGCTCAGAGTTGTTCTCAATTACATTTAGAAGTCTTCCTCTACCTGATTTACTCTTAAGTAATCTCTTAATCACTCCAGGGTTATCAAAAAAGGCTTCTACAAGTAATTCATCATTCAGAAAGTAAGGGTCAGGCAAACGACGAAGCTGTCCCGCACATTGCCAACGAGGCACAACTCGCTTTTTCGCTTCTGCAACGGGAAATTTGTAAACCTCAGTCATAGTGCCAAATTTGAACTGAATCCTACCCTATAAAATCAGAATAAGTCAAATAAATTAAACTGCTTCTGAAATCTCAATTTGAGCCTCCACCTGCTCAATTTTCTCCTTAAGACCGGCATAAGCCTTCAAATCGACATCTTCATCAATCAAGCGTTGCGCATAGCGTCGAACCTTGTTTAATAAATCCAAATCTGTAAAACTGGCCATTTTTAAGTCCGGAAGTCCACTTTGTTTCACGCCATAAACTTCGCCGGGACCACGCATTTGCAGATCGAGTTCAGCCAAATCAAAGCCAGAATTATACTTCACCATGTATTTGAGTCTTCGCAAGGCCTCCTCGCCTTTTGAATCTGTAAAAAGAAAACAGTAGGATTGGTGTTCTCCTCGTCCAACCCTCCCCCTAAACTGATGGAGCTGAGCCAATCCAAAACGGTCAGAGCCCTCAATCATCATGATGCTGGCGTTGGGCACGTCTATCCCCACTTCCACCACGGATGTAGAGACGAGGATGTCCACATCGCCGGCGGCAAACTGTTTCATCACCGCATCTTTGTCGTCGGCTTTCATACGTCCATGCAAAAGAGCCAATTTATGAGCCGGAAAAACTTCCTTTTGGAGCCGTTCATACTCCAAAGTAACCGCTTTTACCTGTATAGCCTCCGATTCTTCAATCAGTGGACAGATAATGAAAACCTGCCTCCCCTTCCCCACTTGATCAGAAATCCAAAAGTAAGCATCGGTTCGTTTATTTTCAGGGACTAAACGAGTTACAATCTCCTGACGACCCGGTGGAAGTTCGTCCAAAGTCGACAAATCCTGGTCTCCATAGAGCGTGAGAGCCATCGTACGCGGTATAGGGGTTGCAGACAGGTTTAAAATATGTGGATATCCTTGGGTTTTGAAGACGGCGCGCTGTTTCACTCCAAAGCGATGCTGTTCATCAATCACGGCAAGCCCAAGGCGGGAAAAGCACACGCCCTCTTGGATGAGGGCGTGCGTACCAACCACTAAATCACAAGTACCCGTGGCCAGTTGGGTACTTACGGCTTGACGCTCTCGTTCAGACAAAGAACCTGTGAGAAGTTGGACATTAAATTGAAAAGGAGAAAGTAGTTTGATTAAAG
>CAYHTG010000066.1:0-5485 GCA_964359495.1 uncultured Candidatus Peribacteria bacterium | reverse complement strand
TGGAAGCCACCCGTATGAGCTTGTTCACACTGACTTTCCCTTCCTCAAGAAGTGCCTTTAAAGTAGGCAACTCTGAAAAACGCTGGTCCAGATTTAAGGCTGTTCTTACCTGCTGCTCGCTCAGTCCCGCCAGTTTGTAGGCAAACTCAAAAATGGAGTCGAATCCTTTGCGTTCGTAGAGCTTCCGCTTTTCCACTTCCGGCAGTAGTCCTATAAATCTCTGTCTCCAGTAGAGAGCATTTCGGCCATAAAGTTTCGCCTTATTGTACAGTTCATCATCGGTCATATTGAGGTGGGTTAATGGACCTTAAACTCTACCAGAAAGCCACTACTTTAACAGGTTAAAAGGCTCACTTTGACGTGACAAATCCTACGGTGAGGGTGTGATCACTTTTCACGACACCACACTGCCCTCATCATTACGAAACTTTCTCAAAGCAAAAATCGCATGATCCCTAAATTAGGGGGCTAGGCAGGCGGGGTCTTTTCTGGCACACTATCGGCATGAAAAGTTTCCTTCGACTTCTATTGAGTGCCCCTTTTGACTTCGCGGTGGGTGGGCAAGCCGTTATTGAGGGTGTGATGATGCGCTCGCCGAATTTTTATACGGTGACAGTGAGGAATCCGGAAGGGAAAATGGAAATGAAACAGGAAAAGTTTGTCAGCTTAGTGAACAAATGGAAGCTTTTGAAACTGCCGCTCATTCGCGGAATGGTGCATTTGGTGGAATCGATGATGATAGGGTATCGATCTCTTAATTACTCTAATGTAATTTTTTTGGGGCAGGCCGAAAGCGAAGCGACAGGCCAATCTAAAAAAGAACGTGGTTTTTGGATGCGAATGTTATTCGGTTTTCTGGGAGTCCTTTATGTGCTGGGAACGCTGGGCTTCACGATTTTCCTGTTAAAAGTTCTACCGCTGTGGGTTGCGGAAAAGGCGAGCGAGCTCTGGCCACAAGTGGCGGAAAATTATTTCTTATTTAATGCAATTGACGGGCTTACGAAAATCATCGTCTTTTTGAGCTACATTTTGGCGATTTCCCTGGTTAAAGATATTCGGCGCGTTTTCCAGTACCACGGTGCGGAACATAAATCCATTTGGACTTATGAAAACGGCTTGGCCCTCACTGTGGAAAACGCGCGCAAGCAAACTCGCTTCCATCCGCGTTGTGGGACGAGTTTCATTTTCATTGTCATTTTAATGAGCATTTTTGTTTACACCCTTGTCCCCCCCGCCGATACTTTCACGATCAAGCTTTTGGAACGTATTGCGGTGATTCCCCTTATTGCGGGAACCAGTTATGAGCTCCTCAAGCTCAGTGCTCGTTTTCAAAAGAACTTTTTCATGCGAATGTTCACAATGCCCGGACTCATGCTCCAAAGGCTCACCACGAAAGATCCTGAAGACTCGCAGTTGGAAGTTGCTTTGCATTCTTTAAAGGAGTCTTTGGCAGCTGAAGGTGTACATCGGAAAATTTCTGTCGCCTAGTTATGGAAATTCGCAAAATCAAACGGAACAAACCCCGCATCGCTCTCATTGGCGAGCAAGTGTATACGGCTAAATTGGCAGTGGCCCTGGCCACGAAATACGGCTATGAAGTTGATGTCCTTCAAGCGGACATTGAGGGCCGCATGGGTAGCGAACAAAAAGAAATCGAAAATACTCCTGCGATTCACGTAAAAAAGTTCGGCTGGAAATCACTCGGTACCATCGCTTGGGTCTTTTTTTATTTACTCTCGCAAGGAAAATCGTACCGGATTTATCATGCTCACAGTGCAAGCACCGCCTTTGCCATGAAAGCCGCTTCGTGGTTCACCCAAGTGCCTACTTTGCTTACGGTGCACTCGAATCATGTCTTTAATAAAAACTGGACGCTGAAAAAAATCCTCCATCGCGTGATGTTTTTGGAAACCAAGTACAGCAAAGAAGTGAGTATTTCCGAATGCTTTCTAAAGGCCGTGAACGTCAATGAGGATATTCAAGTGGTGCCCTACGGCATCCGGACCGAGCCTTTCGACGCGGTGGACAGCGCCCGTTCCCCCAATCAATTCAATGTGCTGTATGTGGGTCGTTTGATTCACGAAAAAGGAATCGATGTTCTTCTTAGAGCCGCGGCCAAAGTCATCGCATCGAATGGTTTTATTCAATCTCATAAAGACTTCAGTTTGCACCTCGCCGGAGAGGGACCGGACCGAAAGACACTTGAAAAACTGGCTCAAACTTTGGGCATCCAAAAATATGTGCGATTTTACGGCCATCTCAGCGGACAGGACCGCATCCAGCTCTATAAGTCTTGCGATCTTTTCGTTTTGCCTTCGCGTAGTGAGGCGCTTCCTTTGTCGATTTTGGAGGCCGGCGCCGCGCGACTTCCCCTGTTGGCCACCACGCAAGGGGATCTTCGAAATGTGGTTCTGGAGAATGTGAATGGCCACCTCGTTGAGCCGGACGATGTGGATGAACTGGCTTACTACTTGGAGCACTACGCGAGCAATCCTCATTTGGAAGCCTTGGGGCAAGCCAGTTACGATTTGGTGAAACAAGAATATCCCTGGGACAAAAGTATGCAAAAAATGCTGCGGATTTACGAAGACCTCATGATAGACAAAGATGTAAAGAAAGTCCGACCACACAAGCATTTTTCCCTTTTGGAAATTCCTTTCATTTTCTGGCGAGCACGAAACAATTATAAATTGTACAAAGGAAAGTCAGGCTTGCGCTTTTGTCTCACTGTCAACCTCCTTGGAAGTAATGATGAGGCTGAAATTCCGGCTTTTTTGGGGCGTTTTTCCGAGTTCACCGCGCAGCTTGAAATCCCGAGTACCGTGTTTGTGCAAAGTGACCTTTTGGAATCCTTAGCCCCCGAGCTCCTCACTCTGCAAGAAAAAGGCCACGAACTGGGAGTTAAAACTTTGGAAAATGAATGGTTGACTATCCCCATGCGCCTCCGTGCACTGAGAGCCGTGCGTGAGCTCTTGGCGGAGCAAAAGATTCAGGATGTTCGCATGCTCAAAGCTCCTCTCGAGATTTCCGAGCAAGACTTGGATGTTCTCCACGAAGCCGGTTTTGAAACGCTTCCCGTCAGCGAAGACCCTTGGCCCCATATCGAGTTCCACTACGGCATTCCTTTTGGAAGTGTCCACAAAATGAATCTTAAAACCTTCCTCGAACTTGAGGATGAGGACCTGCTCGCAGCCGTGAATCGACTTCGCAGTTATCAAAAGAAAAACGGTCTTAAGCCCTATCTTATTTTTGAATGTGACAGTTCGGAATTTTCTTCGAACGATTACGCCGAGTGGGCCAGCGGAGAAAACTTCAGCCTGCTTTCACGGAAACTTGCTCTCCTTAAAGAAAATATGGAGCTGGAATTCTTAACCTTGAGCGGGTTCTGTAAATCCTGTACTGTCCAAGTCGCGGAGCGAAGCGAAGCGCAATAAAAATGAGTTCTTACTTATTCACATCAGAATCGGTTACCGAAGGCCATCCGGATAAAATTGCGGATCAAATTTCTGACGCTGTTTTGGATGCCATTCTGGAAAAAGATCCCCTGGGCCGCGTGGCTTGTGAGACTTTAGTGACCACGGGACTCGTTTTGGTCGCGGGTGAAATCAGCACCAAAGTGTATGTGGAAATTCCCTTAATCGCACGCCGAGTCATTGAGGAGATTGGCTACAACGACGCTTCTTATGGCTTCGATTCCAAAGCTTGCGCGGTGCTCACCGCTATTGACGAACAAAGTCCCGACATAGCTCTGGGTGTGGACAGCGGCGGAGCCGGGGATCAAGGAATGATGTTTGGTTTTGCAGTGGATGAAACTCCCGAACTTATGCCTCTCCCCATTTCGCTTGCTCATGCGCTCACTCAGCGTTTGGCCGAGCTTCGAAAAAATGGAGAGCTTTCCTATTTGCGTCCCGATGGGAAGAGCCAAGTCACCGTGGAGTACGACGAAAACGGCAAGCCCAAAGGTGTGCATACCGTGGTGATTTCCACGCAGCACCATCCCGACGTTTCTCAGGTTCAAATTAAGGAAGATTTGGTGAAGCAAGTCATCGAGCCCGTTTGTGGACAATATCTGAGCAAAGAAACCATACTGCACATCAATCCTACGGGGCGCTTTATTATTGGCGGCCCTCCCGGAGACAGCGGCCTTACGGGACGAAAAATTATTGTGGACACTTACGGAGGAATGGGACATCACGGAGGAGGATGTTTTTCCGGAAAAGATCCTTCCAAAGTCGACCGCAGTGGGGCGTACATGGCGCGTTATATTGCCAAAAATATTGTAGCGGCCGGACTGGCTTCAAAATGTGAAATTCAAATTGCTTATGCCATTGGTGTTGCGGAGCCCGTCTCCATTTTGGTGGAAACTTTTGGCACCGGAAAAATCAGCCATGAACAATTGGTGGCTTTGGTTCGGAAACATTTTGACCTCACTCCGCTCGGCATCATTCAGCATCTCAATTTACGTCGACCCATTTATAGGCAAACCGCCAGCTACGGCCATTTCGGACGAGAGCTGCCCGCTTTTACTTGGGAGAAAGTTGATAAGGCGGAGTCGCTACGTATATGAACCAAGGCCAAAACAATCTCGAACTCGCGGAAAGAAACATGGGAGCGCTCATGCAGATTCGTCAGCGCGTGAAAAAGGAAAAACCCTTTAAAGGACTTCGCATTGGTTTGTCCCTTCACATCACCAAGGAAACCGGCGTTCTAGTACGTACCTTGCGAGACGGCGGTGCAAAAGTGGCGATTTGCAGTTGCAATCCTCTTTCCACTCAAGACGACGTGGTGCTTGCTTTGAAAAAAGAAAAAGACCTCCTCGTGTATGGCCACAAAGGGGAAAGCTCGAAGGAGTATTATGATTACTTGGAGAAAGTACTGGACTTTCGTCCGCAGCTTGTGATTGATGATGGTTGTGATTTGGTCACGGGCCTTGTGACTCGGCATCCCAAGCAGGCGAGCGAGGTTCTTGGCGGGTGTGAAGAAACAACCACCGGAGTAAAGCGTCTGAGGGCTCTGGAACAGGAAGGGCTATTGCCCTTCCCTATGATAGCCGTGAACGACAACAAGACAAAACATCTCATGGATAATTACTATGGAACAGGCCAATCCACTTTGGACGGAATTTTACGGGCCACTAATATTCTGTTGGCCGGAAAAACGGCCGTAGTGGCGGGCTATGGTTCTTGCGGAAAAGGAATCGCTATGCGGCTGCGCGGTGAAGGAGCCAATGTGATTGTAACGGAAGTAGACAGCTTTGCTGCGCTTCAAGCGGTGATGGATGGTTATCGTGTTTTGCCGATGATGGAGGCCGCGGAAGTTGGCGATTTATTTGTGACCGTGACCGGAAACACCGATGTAATCACGCCCGCCCACGTGTCGCTGATGAAGAATGGCGCGTTACTGGCGAATAGCGGTCATTTCGACTGCGAAATTGATGTAGGCGGCCTTCGCAAGTTTGCGCGAAGCTCGCGGCAAATACGGCCGT
>CAYHTG010000065.1:0-5556 GCA_964359495.1 uncultured Candidatus Peribacteria bacterium | reverse complement strand
CAGATTTATTTCAGGAATATTTCAGGATTTCATCAAGGTCGGTCGTTTAGTATTGTAGCAAGTGCTGACAGGCTTGACACGGAAAGTATACTTCAGTCATTAATTATTGTAAATATAGTGTACATACTCCCTATGAAAATAAAACCAATCCTTAGCAGCCGCCTTACTATTCGAGAGTTTCAAGCTGCTGATTTTGCGGTCATTCATACCTATGCTTCAGATCCTGAAGTAGTTGAATTTATGGATTGGGGGCCCAATTTAGAAGGAGATACTCAAAAATTCCTAAATGATCAACTACAACATCAAAAAAACACAAAGCGGACTATTTTTGAATTCGCTGTCATTTTGAAAGAATCCGGCCAGCTCATTGGAGGATGTGGAGTGACTCTAGAAAAAGGCCAAGGGGTTTTAGGTTACTGCTTTGATAAAAATCATTGGGGTCAGGGCTATGCCACTGAAGCAAGCAAAGCCCTCATCGTCTGGGGCAAAAAACAATTTCACCTTCAGCATTTCCGCGCAACTTGTGACGTCCTTAACGAAGCATCCAAAAAAGTCCTTGAAAAGTGTGGATTTAAGGTTGTAAAAAAGATAGAAAAACAGATCAAAGTACGGGGAAGGTGGAGAGATACTTATATTTTAGAGCTCAGTTTTTAAAACTAAAATAGCTTCAGCAAGCCAAAAAATGAGGTAAAAAGTCCGCCTGGGCGGACAATTGTACCAAAATCCACAACTAATTGTCTCACGGTGTAGCCTAGACCAAAGCCACTTTTCATGATATAATTTTAAGATTATTTTACGCATATATGAGTAGTTTAGAAACAGGTAACTCGGATGCTGCCAGTGAAGCTAGTCGTAAGCCTCAAGAGGACAGAGAAGCCTTAATTGCCGGAGTTACTGTTCCCTTTGAGACCATTGCTCTCGGCGAAACACTCAAAAAGTATCCAGAAGTTTTTGCCCGTTTTGTCGAAAGAAACTGGGCTCAAGTTTGTGAACTCATGGATTGGAAAAAAGACGGAGAAGCCTTGAACTACTCGATTTTCAAGCTAGCAAAAGATCCCGCAGAACTCGTAAAAACCATTCAAACGAAAATCATCGAGACAGGAGGAGCATTGCCCAAGTACGGTGTGGATGGAAAGTTCGGCCAAGAAACGGAAACCGGATTGAAAGCCGCACTTAAGCCAGACACTTTGGTCGCCACCGCCGCCAAGCCAAAAGAACCCGCCGAAGAACCCTCCGACAGACTCGATGCCCCCGAAGTAAAACTCGAAGCAGCCAAAAGAGACCTCGGAAAATTTCAGCTCCTTTTGGAGCCCATTGGGAAGGCTGAAAGACGATTAGAAGCAGCGGGACTTCGAGTGAAAGATCTCGCGAGTCAAGCAATGACTCCGGAGTTTGTTTCAGATTACCGTAAAAAAGCCCGCTCCTTTCGTGAAACCCTAGGACGTGAAAACCCTTTGCTCGCCAAGGTCACAGCAGCAGCCAATCAAGCCGTGGACATTCTTTCTGAAGAAATAAAGAAAGTCGATTTCTCAAAAATAAAAACCGTTGAAGACTTAATACGCTGGACTCAAGAATTTACCCAAACTTTAGAAGCTAAATTTAAGACTATTCAAGAACCAAAACTAACTACTGACGAAGAAAAAGAAGTTCAAACAATGATGGAAGATTTCAAAGAATTTAAAAATCTGGATCGTTTGGAGTTACCCATGGCCTTCATTTTGTCTCTTGTCGGAGAAGTGGCCGTTATTGCCACTGAACATTTTCAGAAAAATAAAGAAGGCATTGAGGCCCTAGCTCAGCTTTTGAAAAAAGAATATTTCCTCAGCACTTTAGATAGTCCGGATCGATTAGATTCGAACCCATTTGGAAGAAGCAATTTAGATGCTATTATTCCAACTTTCCAAGATAGCGGACCTAAGGAAACGGGTTCAGTTTACTACGGCCTTCTCAATGAAAATGGACAGCAAAAATCACTCTCTTTCGATTTAGATAATGGTTCAGCAGTCATTGGGGACAGAGAGTGGAAAAAACTGAAAGAAGCAAAAATCATTTTACCCGCCGGTACCGAACTGGTTCGTCTTCAAACGAAATCAAATGGGAGCATTGAAGTGACTGGTAGCCTAGGAGGCTTAGAACAAGCATTCACCATTAGTGCTTTGGAACTCAGCTTTTTCTTCCAAAAAGTAAACGCCGGAGAATCCGGAACCGCAAAACTGGCCGGCCTCGATGTAAAGTTCGAACAAGTTTCCGTAACCGCTTGACGTTTGGACAAGTATGCTAGAGTGTGTCTACTTTTTAGCTTTGCATGGCGACCGACCGAATCGAACAGATTAAAACATGGCTCACCGAGGGACTGCTCCTTTGCGCAATCCTCCTTCTGGCGATTTTTTTGGGGATAGCCATTTTTGTCCGTTCAAACGCACTTGTAGACATCGCCGCGCTTTTGCCCGCCGAAGAAACTGAAGGATTTTTGGTACTCAGCCGTGAAGATTCCCCCTATCCGACTGATTTTCTCGGGCACCCTTTGGCGGAACTCACCTGGTTGGGGCGCGACCTTGCCTACGCCTCCATGGATGGGGAATGGGCGACTTTTTACGAAATCAATTCCCAAAACTCCGCTCAAACTTTTCTCGATTCCCTTAAAGTGGAAGGTGAGGAGTACATCGAACATGAAAATCGCGTAGACTGCTTCGTTTCACTACCGGTCTGTTTTACTTTTTTAGATGATTTTCTCGTCACAGCTCCTTTGCCGGAAACCTTACAACTCCTCCAAAACGCCACCACAAAATTATCCAACTCCGCCGACTACCAAAATGTGCGAGGCCGAATAGCGGACCTTCGCAGCGGATTTATTTATATCAATCTTCAAAAAGCGCGCGAGGAGTTGATTCGCTACGCCAGTCTTCAAGGAATTTCCGAACCCGGCTTCCTGGAATCTGTTTTTAGAATTTTCCCGGCCTTCGGAGCGGGGATTCGTATGGAGCAAACCGGCTGGTATGTAGAAAGTTTTACCGCCGTGGATAAAACTCTCTTGGGAGGAGAGCCCTATTTTCATCCCACAGTAAAATATGACCAAATGCTGCTGCCCTACAGCCAAGCTTTTGCCATTGAGTGGGGCGGGCAAGATTTATCCGCACAAATCACACGAATTCAAGAAATTTTGCCGGCACTTAATTCCACCGCCTCTCTCGTTTTTGAATCGTCGCTGGAAACGTGGCTTGCCGAAATTTTTGGCCAAGATGCCATCACGGAGCCAGACTTTCTTGCCAATCAACTCCCCCTTTTCGATGAGGAATTTTATTTTGGCCTCACCCCGGGCGAAGATTTTCTTCTCATCCTTGAATTGACCGGCGAAGAAGACCTTCAAAAGGCGGGACAACTGAAAGATCGCTTTGTTCAAAATTACGAGGCTAAAAATCTGAAAACCACGGAGCAGGGCGAAACCCGAGCCGAGTTGTCAAAAATCACGACGGAATTGAAAACTTACCAAAGTGTACAAACTTATATTTTTAATTCCGCGGATGCTCCATTGGCCGCTTTTGCACTTTTGGAAGATAAAGCCATCTTGGCCGGCAGCGAAGAAACGCTCAATGGAGCCCTCGACCGCATTTTGAGTGGACCACTCACCGAAGGTGAGCTTACAAAAAGACGAGCGATAGAAGACTTCAGAGTACTGCTTCCAGGATCTGATGAAATCTTCATTTTAAATGGTGCATTTTTTCCGGAAGAGTCTATACTGAATGCACTCTTGTCCACTTTCAACACTTTGGCCTCCACGCGGAAACTTTTTGACGACGGAGTTTACACCCGAACTTCTTTGCTTCCATGACGACTAAACTTCAAATTGGAGAGGAACAACCGGAAGACTCGGCGGGGCCGAGTGCTCAGGTATCTACTCATATACTCAATTTACGAAACATAGACGACGCGAAGCGAAGCGAAGCCCATAAAAACACAAGCCTGGATCTCAAAGAAGAAATCAAATGGAAAAACCGTGCGCCCGGAAGAATTTGCATACTCGCTCAACTTCCGGATCATAAACGCGGACTCAGCCGTATCCCCATGGTGGCCGCCGCTCTTCTGATTATTTTGGTGCTCAACTTGGGACAATTGGTTTTTCTGGGAAAAAAAGAAGGAGGCGAAGCACTGGCACTTGCCGGAGAAGCTTTTTTGTCTTTGCAAGGAGCCGGTCAATCGGTTTTCTCGGGTGAAGAGGGCGCCGATCTTTTACTTTTTGAAGATGCCGAAAAACTTTTCGCAGAGGCTAAAGTAAAAGGAGCTTTCCTTTTACAAAGCGAATCCACTTGGTTTACCGCGCCCGCGGACGTACAAAGTTTGCAAAATCTCTTGGACAGCGGAACGCTTATGGCGGATGTGGGTCAGCACTTGGCAAAGGCCCGCACGGCGCTCAGTTCCCTTCCTGAAACCGGCTCACTCACCGACTACCTCAGGGCTATTTCCGAAGGCGACATTGAACCCGCCGCCGCTGAAGTGGATCAAATCAATGCCCTCCTTGCCACAGTGGACCTTTCCGATACGTCTTATGCGGAAACGTTTTTAGCATTTCAAAACAAACTTTCTTCACTTTCCGATCTTTTTGATCTTTGGGTAGCCACAAAAGAGCCTTTGCTCACCGCGCTGGGAGATCGCTATCCACAGCATTATCTCATTTTACTTCAAAATAATGATGAAATGCGCCTCGGCGGTGGCTTTATTGGAAGTTTGGCGCTGGTGGAAATCAACGATGGACGCCTCACCAACATGGAATTCCACGATGTTTATGATTTCGATGGCCGCTACTTTACTCATCAAGAGGTTCCCGTCCACGAGCTCCGTTCTTTAACAAGCGAATGGCGACTTCGTGACAGCAATATTTCCGCCGACTTTCCCACTTCCGCCGAAAAAGCGATGTGGTTTTTGGAAGAAGAAGGCGGCCCCGGTGTGGATGGCGTCATTGCCATTAACCTTTCCGCCGCTCAAGCCTTTTTGGAAGACACCGGACCTCTCACTTTGCCCTCGCTCAAAAAACAAATCACGGCTGAAACGTTTCCGGCCGTTATCAGCACTTTGGTGGAAGCGAAGGTGAATAAAGAAAGCCCCAAAGCCATTTTGGGGGAACTGCTTTCAGCCTTCACGGAAAAGCTGGGCGAAAAAAGTTTGAAGGCCAAGCTGGCGCTAACCGCTCTGAGCGAAGGTCACAAAAAACAAATTCTCCTTTTCCACAAAGATCCTTCGGTGGAGGCGCTCATTGATTCCATCGGCATGAGTGGTGATCTTCCCGTTCTCGGCGAACTTGAGAATGATTTCTTCCTGCCCGTTTTCTCCAATCTTGGCGCCAACAAAACCGATCGCTACATGAAAACCGCGCTCCGGCACGACACCCAAATTTTCGAAGACGGCAGTATGATTTCCAGTGTCACGGTCACTCGCACCCACACTTTTACCGACGCCACTTTAAGCTGGCTCAAAACCACTTTGGCTTCCTACAATTTTACCGCCTGGAACCCGGGGCTTGAGCAAGTACTTGGCAAAGACACCAACCACACCGGTATTCGT
>CAYHTG010000064.1:0-5803 GCA_964359495.1 uncultured Candidatus Peribacteria bacterium | reverse complement strand
TTCACTAGCGCTAGGATCCGTGTTTACTGAAGGTTCCTCCACTGCGGGCCCATAGTAATCGTCATCTCCTTCATCGGCGATGTCGTCGTTGCTCACTTGGGAACAAGCGGAAAGCAGCAAGCTACTTAGTAACAGGGCCGATAGGGTCTTCATAAAAGGGAGTTAAAGGTTATTACGATGATAAAATGCCGGGCTGCGGCCTTTATTACAAGTTTTTGCCACTCTTTTTCATTTGCTTAACAGTACTTGGAAGTAGTCAGCTGACTTTCAGTATTTACCATCACCATCATGAAAAAATATTTAGCGAGTTTAGTTCTAGTGAGCAGTTTATTCGTGCAAATTTCTATCGCTTGGGCGGCCGATGATTTTGAATGTGGGAATTGGACTGACGTATCCGACAAACATCTGGAAATTCTGACCGAAATATGCGAATACGGTTTGATGCAAGGTCACAGTGAAAATGATTATGGCTACAACGATCCTATGCTTCGTGCTGAACTTGCAGTAGTGGTCAATCGTCTCGTTTATGGAGAAGACACCTATGATGATTTGGGCCAGAATCAGGAAGAATACGCTGAATATCTGAGCAATCTAATGGTGGATTGGTTTACGGACATCCCTGATACTTCGGTCTACTCTAACGAGTGGATTATTAAGGCGATGTACTACAGCAGCGTGGAGTTGGGAATTATGTCCGGCGATGGTACGTCCAAACCAACAACTTATCGACCTGTAGACGACGTAAATATTGTAGAAACTTTTAAGATTATATACGAAGGCGCTTACGAAGGGGAGCTCCTGGCGGCGGACGTTCCCACTTCAATTGAATATGACTGGACCCCTTGGTGGGAAGAACTCATGAGTTACATGGAAGATGAAGAGGTGATCTATAACCTGGACACAGATTACCAAAGTTTTTGGCTCAGTTCGCCTTTAACGGTTTCTTATACTGATTTTAGTTCGGCGATTGATCGTGAAGATGCTGCCATTTTTCTTTACTATATGATTCAAGCTGGTCTTATTGATGAGGATAAACTGGTCATCTCTTGTTTTGATGAGCCGTGCGGAAGCGACGGGCTATGATGCCCTCCAAACTTTGAGGAAAATATGAATAAGTTCAAAGAGGGTTTTGCTAGAAATTACCAGCTTTATTCTAATCACTTTAAAACAGCTGTCGCAGAAATCGACAAAACCATCGATCATCTCCAAAAAACTAAAGATGCTCTCCTGTCGTCTGAAAACAACCTTCGTCTCGCTAATAATAAAGCGGAAGATCTGACAATCAAAAGACTAACGCGCGGCAATCCTACAATGATAGCTAAGTTTGAAGAGTTTTCCGATACCGATAAAACTTTTGAAGAGATAGGGAATAAGGTATTGGATGAAAATAAAGAGGATTAACCTTTGAACAAACGCTGGAAAATAGTAAAAATAAGCTAAAACACCAAATTTACCGAGTTATCCACAGAAAATCGTTGAAAAGCTTGCAATTTTACTATTTATCTGATACTATTTGGGCAGTCGAGGCTTAACCCTTAACTTACTAAAATATGATTCATTCATTTTCTTGCAAGAATTTTTACTCGTTTGGAGAGCTCACCACTCTTGATTTTGTGGTGAATAAAAATGCTCCAGAAAACAATGGATATTTTATTGCAAATTCAGGGATTCGACTTTCGAAAGTTGAAACGGTTATTGGTCCAAATGCCTCCGGCAAAACAAACCTCCTCAAGGTTATCCCATTTTTGAAATGGCTCATTATTGATTCATTCAATACAAAACCAGAAGATCTGATCGTAGTACAATCTTTTGCATTTGGTGAAGCAAAGGATCAGCCAACTGAACTTTCCGTCACATTTGAGATTGAAGGGAAAGTATATACGTACTCTTTCACGCTCAATAAACAAAGAATCCTTTCAGAGGAATTATCGGCAATAAGTCATGTCAAAGAAAAGAAAGGAAATAAAAAACTGTTCACTCGAACATGGAATAAAAAAACGAACCAATATGATTTTGATAGCGGAAATTTTGATCTGCCAAAAGGCTTTGAAAACTTACTTCGCTCCAATGCAAGTGTGATTGGTACTGCCTTTCGCTTGAATCATAAAGAAAGCCAAGGAATCGCCAAATTTTGGCAACAGATCGAAACGAATGTTATTGAAGCTGGCTGGATCGGAGATCACTTACTCCCAAATAAAATTCCCCAATGGTTTGAAGCCCTAGTGTTCTATAGTGATAATGAAATTTTAAAGAAAGAAGCCGAGAAATTGCTTGCTCGTTTTGATCTCGGTTTGAATGGGATTGTCTTTGAGAAAGAAAAATCTGGCAATGGATTAACAATTAAAAATGTACAAGCAATCCACCTATTTAACGGCAAAGAGCAATCTCTGCCGATTTTATATGAATCATCCGGTACAAAACAACTCTTCGCAATTCTCAAAACGATCCTGCAAGCACTCGAAAATGGAACTGTTGCAATAGTTGATGAGTTTGATGTCAACCTGCATCCTGAAATGGTAATGGCACTGTTTGACTTGTTTATTCAACCCGAAACAAATCCAAAAAATGCCCAACTGCTCTTGAGTACCCATAGCCACATACTTTTAAGCAAGCTCGATAAGTACCAAATTGTTTTGGTTGAAAAAAACGAGAATGGTATAAGTGAATCATGGCGTTTGGACGAAGTATCAGATGTTCGCTCTGACGAAAATTACTATTCCAAATACATTGCCGGAGCGTACGGCGCTGTACCTAAAATTTAAACGCCACAAGATATGTCTCGAACAAATCCTTTCAAGGAAAAACGCCGTAGTGCCAACCGCACATTATTGATGTATGGCGAAGGTCTTGGAGAAGAAATGTTCCTGAAACATTTGCGAAAATTGTATTCTCGCGACAGTGGAGTAGCCGTAACAATACGAAACGGTAAAGGAGGTAATGCAACGAATATCATCTTATGTGCAGTAAACGACCCAGGCGCGTATGACCGAAAGATTGTTATTTTGGATAACGACAAAGGTGAGAAAGAAATGAATCAAGCACGAACCGAAGCCAGACGAAGAAAAATAGAACTGATTGAGAATTCACCCTGCTTAGAAGCGACTCTTTTAACAATCCTAAGGTCCGGCCAATCATTTTCTATCAAAACCTCTCAGTGGTGTAAAAATGAATTTGAATCAAACTATCTTGATAAAAAGAAACGAACCGAACTTGATGGATACGATAGATTATTTCCAAAAACGATACTCGATAGACAACAAACAAAAGTGCCTGAGCTCCACATACTGATTTCTCTGATGAAAAACCAATAAATCCAACCCGTAGGAACCAAACAAACAGTCAAAAATTTCCTCCCCTTAAACCCCTTCCTTTTTGCCTGTTTGTTTGAAAGAACAAGGAGTTTTGGTCTTTGGGCGTTCACCCCTTTAATTCCCCTCTGCCCTTCGCCCAAAACGGAAAAAGAAATTTGAAAATTTTAAAAACAAACGACTATCGTCGAAAAGAAAAGGAATACATCAGCTAACTAACACAGAATATGCGGTTCGCTCGGTTGCGCCTCGCTACACCCATGTTTGCCAGCAGTCGCCCTTCGGGTATATTATACCGCTGGCAAACATCGCATATTCTGGAACGTTAAAGGTTATTACGATGATAAAATGCCGTGAGGAGGTTTTTATTACAAGGTTTTTAGGCGGCGGGCCTATTCTAAAATAAAGTAGGCTTGCTTCAGGCTCCTCAGCGAGTTACATTCTTCCCAGAGTGCCCCATAAAAAGTCACAGTTGCGTCTCCCCAAAAAAGTTCTGATCTTGGGATCGGGCGCTCTGAAGATTGGGGAAGCGGGGGAGTTTGATTACTCGGGTTCTCAGGCGATTAAGGCCCTCAAGGAAGAAAAGATTGAGGTGATTTTGATTAATCCGAACATTGCGACCAATCAAACGAGCAAAGGGCTGGCGGATAAAGTTTATTTTTTACCAGTGACTCCTTATTTTGTTGAAAAGGTAATCGCCAAAGAAAAGCCCGATGGTATTTTGCTGTCCTTCGGAGGACAAACGGCGCTCAACTGCGGAGTGGCGCTGGATAAGGAGGGAGTTTTGGAAAAATATTCCGTGGCAGTACTCGGGACACCGGTGAAAGCCATCAACAAAACGGAAGACCGCGAGCTCTTTAATAAGGAGCTGCAAAAAATCGATATTAAAGTGCCGCGCAGTTTTGCGTGTACCAACCTTTCGGCGGCGCTGGAAGCGGGTGAGAAAATCGGCTTTCCTCTGTTGATTCGTGCGGCCTTCGCTTTGGGCGGAAAAGGGAGCGGCTTTGTGCACAATCAAGAAGAGCTTATTACAATGGTGAATGGGGCTTTTGCTTATTCGCCGCAAGTTTTGGTGGAGGAAAGTCTGAAAGGATGGAAGGAAATTGAATACGAGGTTGTGCGCGACTGCAAGGACAACTGCATCACGGTGTGCAACATGGAGAACTTTGATCCGCTGGGGATTCACACGGGGGAAAGCATCGTGGTGGCGCCTTCGCAAACGCTGTCGAATCATGAGTACCATTTTTTGCGCGAAATCGGAATTAAAGTCATTCGGCATTTGGGGATTGTGGGCGAGTGCAACATTCAGTATGCGCTGGACCCCGAATCCGAAGAGTATCGGGTGATTGAAGTGAATGCGAGGCTTTCCCGTTCGTCTGCGCTGGCCTCTAAAGCCACCGGTTATCCGCTGGCTTATGTGGCGGCGAAGCTTGGCCTTGGCTACAGTCTTACGGATCTGCGGAACGCCATTACCGGGGTAACAACGGCGTGCTTTGAACCGGCGTTGGATTACATCGCCCTTAAAATTCCACGCTGGGACCTCGACAAATTTCGAAAAGTTTCGCATCAAATTTCCAGCGAAATGAAGTCGGTGGGAGAGATTATGGCTCTGGGCCGCAATTTTGAGGAGGTCCTGCAAAAGGGACTTCGCATGCTGCAAATCGGCTTGATCGGACTCACTGAAAACGAGCGGCTCAATATTGATACGGAGAATTTAAAACAGGCTATTTCTCATCCCACTCCGAAACGTATTTTAGCCATTGCGGAGGCTCTGCGCGAGGGTTGGGACATTAAGGAAATTTATAAACTTTCCGGCGTGGATCCTTGGTTCCTCGGAAAACTCAAGAACATTGTTGAGATGAGTAAGCGTGTGGAGGGCGAGGAGCTCAATGAAGCGTTGATGCGCGAGGCTAAAAAATGCGGCTTTTCCGATAAGCAAATCGGCATCTTGAAAAATCAGGAAGAAATGGCGGTGCGTAAATTACGCAAAAAAATGAAGGTGCTTCCCTGCGTGAAACAAATCGATACCCTCGCGGCGGAGTATCCGGCGAAGACGAACTATTTGTACCTCACTTACCATGGGGATAAACACGATGTGGAATTTGGGAGGAGTGGAAAGACTCGGCTTCGCCGAGGGCGAGCGATCGTCCTCGGGAGTGGGGCTTACTGCATTGGCTCTTCGGTGGAGTTCGATTGGTGCTCGGTCAACGCCGTGCAAACGCTGCAAAGGGAAAATTTCGAAACGATTATGATCAACTACAATCCGGAAACCGTTTCGACCGATTACGACATGTGTGACAAGCTTTATTTTGATGAACTGTCGCTGGAACGCGTCCTCGATATTTACGAACTTGAAAAACCGGAGGGCGTGGTTGTCTCCACGGGTGGACAAACACCGAATAATTTGGTGCTGAAGCTGGCCGATGCCGGAGTGAATATTTTTGGAACTTCAGCCAAGAGCATTGATCAGGCCGAGAACCGACATAAATTTTCTC
>CAYHTG010000063.1:0-5998 GCA_964359495.1 uncultured Candidatus Peribacteria bacterium | reverse complement strand
TGGAAGCGCTGTCTTACAATAAGTTGGCCGAGATGTGCGTGCACTATCCCATTCGCACTCAAAAACTTCTTGGCAAGCTGTATGGACGGGCCTTTAATATTTAGCTATTTCAAGACCGACATATAATTTCTCAGTAAAAACACAACTTCTTTTCTCAAGTGATTTTTGACCCATACTTTTTCTTTCGCACTTAAAAGTTCTCCGAGTCCTTGCAAGATCTGATTGTCTTTAACAGCCTCAACAACGGCGATACAATCTACCAGATATTCTTTTACACGTTTATTCGTCCGAATTTTGAGCACTTCAGTATCAATATCCCAGTTATTCTTGGCGAAGTACCAAATGTCATATATATCACGCATGGCAGTTTTACGACGCAAAGTAAGCGCAGCCAACTTGCTCGCAAAAGAATAGGGCTTCTTTCCGACCAACATAGGAATCCCAAGGTATTCTTTAAATTCAAAATGGTCACGGATATTCGGCACGAGCAACCGAGTGTTCACTTCGACTTTTACATTATGATCAGCGTCTCCATAAGACAGTAAGAAAAAAATCGTATGAAATTTGATATAGCCGTCTTTAACCTTACCTACCTGCTTCAAGATCTTTTTGATCACCTTAAACACCGTCTTCTGGTCTTCTACGCTAGAAGTGAGCAGATCGAAATCCAAATCCACCGAAAAACGTGGCAAACCATAGAAAAAGTAAGCACTGGTGCCTCCTTTGAAACCTAGAAGCGAGGCAATGGAAACATCAGTATAGATACCTCTTAGAATGAGCCCCATAATAAGCTGATGTTTCTCTCTATTAAGCATATATTTTCTGGTATTGTTTTAATCGTTTAATCAACTGTTGATTATTATAAATTTCAACCAGCTCAAAACATTTTTTCCAATTGATGGGACGAAGGTTATCAAAATAGTATGTTGGAAAAAGGTAGAGGGTATCCAAAAAAGCTCGTTCCGGGGAGGCAATCCAATGGGTTTCTTTATTTTCCACACCCAGTGCGCAAAATAACACGTCATCTTTTAATTTTCTAAAAGTAATGGTCTGTTTATCAATGCTTACGGTTTTTGACCATGGGCCGGCAACAAAAATCGTATCATAGTGCTGAAAGATAACACCTGCTTCTCTGAGTACCGTCTCAAAGCTAATATAAGAGGGGGTGTAAATACTGTTCGCCAATTCTTTCGGATCGTAATTTTTGTTTTTCGCAAAGATGCCTCGGGTCAGACGTATCAAAGCACCTTGTTTAACGTAATAGGCGACTTTAGCTTTTAGATTGTTCCGGCTGGTTTCCATCCAAACTAAGGCCAGATCTTGACTGGTCACGATTGTCTTTGGTAATTGGTATAACTTGGCAATCAGGTTGTCCATGGATAGTTGTGCGACGGAAGTAAGAAATACTCTTACTTCCAGTGTACATTACGAATAGCTATGAATCAAGGTAAAAGACTAACTTGACAAGGGGTAAAAACAGCTTATAGTATACGCATTGACACCATCAAGCGGACACGAAGTGTCTGCTAAGCAATAACGTGGCGTAAGCCACAACCTATATACATACATGGAGAATCTACCCTCTTTAGGTACCACCGCGCGCAATTTGCTTTTACTGCCGCTTCTATCAGGTTGCGACAAAACCATTGTAGAGTGTTCGGATGATGAACAGTCTTTTATTGAAGACATGGTCGGTTGGGTGAACGACAATACGGCAGCTATCCAGGGGAACATGACGGAGTTACATCCTCAGGCCACAAAAAATATTGATGATGTTGTGGATGAACTCAACTCAGCGAGGATTGAATGTTCCGTGATGAATGTAAACCCTTATGCACTTGCAGAAGCGAGTAGTTTCACTTCTGTCATTTACCTAAATATTGAAGATAATGCTCCTGTAGGGCCGACTTTTAGTGAAGTCGTAGATGAATACGTCAGTTCAGGTTGGAACATCCAAAATATGGACCCTGAATATGCACAAGTTTATACAGATGTCTTTACTCATGAACCTGCTCACTTAACGGGGCTGGGCGAACACACGAATGAAGCTGGCCAAGAAATCGAGGCAATCTTCAATGAGGATCTTCCTTTAGAGGAGAGCCTCATCGCTAGAGCCGCCGTTGATGAACCTACGGCCTGGGGTTCCTCATCAGCTTTAGTCACACTTGGAGTCGAGTTCTAGTCCAAGGTCTATGTTCTGCGTCCTGGCATGTGTGAATATTCAAAAAAGGTTTTAAGGCCCGGAATAGTTGGACCGTCAGCCGAAATGTTACACTTTTAGCTTTACGGGGGTGGGGGGACGTGCTATACTGTATGTGTATTCTTAATCGCCACGCTCATGAAAAAGAAAAATCTCCTCATTGTTGCAGTTATAACTCTTGTAGTAGCTGGAACGGTTGCCTTAGCTTCAACCGACATGCTACAAGGCCGCTTCGGCGCCTTTAATAAATTTGACGCCTCAAAGATCTTCTTATGGAAAAATAAGTATGTGAGTCTACTGGTTAGCCCGGTTACGTCGGTACACACTTCTGAAGTAACATCTGAAGTAACTTCGGAAGTAAGCTCTGAAGTGAGTTCCAGAGTCACATCCAGTGGAGGAACTTCTACAGTGACTTCAAGAGTATCTTCAGGAGTTTCCTCGGAAGTAACCTCGGAAGTTTCCTCTACCGTGACTTCTCCCGTGGCTTCCGCTGTAGCCGTTTCCGAAAAATGGGCTGAACTGGCAAAGAAGTACAGCATCAAGAAGTTGACCAAAACAATTTTGGAAAACGCAGCTAAAGAGGATTACAAAAAGTATCCTTCCAAGTACGTTCTCTCTGCGGAACAAGTGGAGCAACTTCTTGACTTGTACGAGAAAAATTAAGCCAAGTAATGCCAACAAGCGTCTTTCGATTGAAGTCCATTTTAAGAGAGGTTTGCTCCATTCCGGTAGCAAGCCTCTTTATCATCCCATTGGTCCACTTCCCTTTTTTGTATTTTTCCTTTACTCAGGGGAAGGAGCTGACCTTTAAGGTTCTGCTGCTGCTTGGATTCACTGGACTTTTAGTACACACCTTGAAAAAGGAGAAAGTTCAAGCTCGCAGGATTGGTGACTCGTTGATTTTCATTTTGCTTTTAAGCGAGTTGGCCCTTCACGCGCTCACTAACTTTTTGTCAGAGAACTTGCTTGTTGCTCTGTACGGAACCTTCTCTCGCGGTGGCGGGTTTATTTTTGAACTCTACCTGTTTGCTTTCCTGGTATGGAATGCGCTTTTCTTGAATCGAGAAAGCTTCCAAAAAGCATTAAAGTGGTTTTGGGCGTCTGCCGTTTTCGTGGCCATGTATGGGTGCGTACAAAAGCTGGGTGTTGAAATTTTCTTCCAAAACTATTCCACCAACTTATTTCAGGGACGAGTCTTCAGTTTTCTCGGGAACCCCTCTCTACTGGGCCAGCTGATGCTACTGAGTACGCTCGTTGGAATATATTTATTGACTCAAGAAAGGATCAAAAAATGGAAAATAATTTTTGGACTTGGGACTCTCACCATGCTGGTAGCCATGCTACTTTCGGGAACACGGTCAGCGGTTTTGGGCTTGATGGGAATTGCTTTTTTAGGCGCACTTAGGTATCGCAAAGAAATTTGGAAGGGACTCAAAAAACTGAATATCAAATTCCTCTTCCTCCTTCCTCTACTATTGGTAGCAATACTGTGGACTTCTCCCGCGGATAGATTCGACCTTTCCGCGCTTTCTCTACGCTCGCTGCAATCTCGTTTTGAAATTTGGGAAGGGACCGTCAATCTGATTGAAAACCAATGGCTCTTCGGATACGGTCAAGAAACTTTTTACGTCCACTTCCCGGAGGTGGTGACAAAAGAATTTCTAACTTTAGAGGAAGAGATCAGCATTTCCGCGGACCGCGTACACAACGAGTGGCTGGAAGAAATTTACAGTCATGGAGTCTTAGCTGGCTTGCTTTACTTGGTTTTCCTCGGTCTACTTCTTAAGATTTTTTTCACCGGCGAGAAAAAGGAAGAAGTACTGCTTACAGGCCTTATTCTGGCGAATAGTTTGCAAAATCAACTCTCTTTTCCAGATAGCACCATTCAAGTCTTGATGGCCTTTTCGTGGGGCGCTCTGGTGATGCTGGAGAGCAAAGAAATTCAAGTTCTTAGTCCTATCTATGCGCATAAAAAAGTGAGGATTTCATTGACTGTTTTAACGTTGATCCTGGTAGCGCTGCTGGCCTTTCAAACGGTGGTCAGGCCACTATGGTCTCATCGACTTTATACCATTTCCCATCAAAACTACTCTGAAGACTACGAGGTCGCAGTAAATAGCCTGAAAGGAACTTTGGCATGGACTCCTTACTACAGTGAACCCTGGTACGAGCTGATGTTCGTCGATCCGAGCAGCATGGAACGAGCTTTGCAAAACCTCGAGGTAATCGATGGCAAATCGGGAGATGTGTTGGCATGGAACGGAAATTACTACGCTGAATCGAATCCTCAGCTCTCCGCGGAGTATTTCCTGCAGGCTTTAGAGAAAAACCCCTCTCACCCCAATTGGTTGCGCGCCTTTGGAGACATGCTGTATGCCCAAGGCGACTGTGAGACGGCACTGTACATTTACAGTCAGTATATAGAGGTGGTGCCCGACTATTGGAAGTGGACTTTAGATCTCGATGAATACAGCTCCGCACAGCAAAAAAGCTATGAGACTTTCTTCAAACACGTGCCCTACTTTTTTGGGACTTTAGAGAAAATGGAAACCTGCCGAGCTAGCCTAAATAGTGATCCCACGGCTCAATAGCCAGATCCTCCAAATTGTAACGTTCCAGGGTGTCCACCATAAGTTTGGCGACCTTCACATCCGTAGTGAGGGGAATGTTGTTGTCTATAGTGAGACGACGAATGGTGTAACCCAGCGTCATTTCTTCGTGGGAATAACTGCGGGGGATGTTAATAACCCAATCAACCTTGTCCTTTTTGATGAGTTCGGCGAAGGTGGGGCGAGACGCCGAATCCATTTTGTGAACCACCGTTACGGCGAGGCCTCCGTCTTCCAGCACTTTAGCAGTGCCGGGCGTGGCAAACAGGATGAAGCCGAGGGCCGCGAGCTTGCGAGCGGCCGGAAGAAAATCCGCCTTGTCTTCGATTTTTCCAATCGAAACTAAAATATTTTTATGTGGCACTTCAAAGCCTGTGGAAAGCATGGCTTTAAAGAAAGCTTCATGAAGATCATCCCCAAAACAAGCCACTTCTCCGGTGGAAGCCATTTCCACGCCCAGCACGGGGTCCGCCCCCTTGAGCCTGGAGAATGAAAACTGAGGAACTTTCACGCCCACGTAGTCGAGATCCAGGGTTTTGTAATCTTGCTTTTTCGCAATCCCCAGCATGGCCTCCGTGGCAATTTCAATAAAATTGTAGCCGGTGACTTTAGAGCTAAACGGGAAGCTTCGACTCGCACGCAAATTGCATTCAATCACTTTAACGTCATTACTCATCGCCAGGAACTGGATATTAAACGGGCCGCTGATTTCGAGAGCTGCGGCAATTTTTTTAGTGATCACTTTGATTTGTTTGATCGTTTCCCCATACAGTTTTTGGGGAGGTAAAACAATGGTGGCGTCGCCGCTGTGCACGCCGGCGTTCTCAATGTGCTCGGCAATCGCATAAATGAGCACGTCGCCTTTTTGTGCCACCGCATCCACTTCAATTTCCTTGGCCCCCATTTCAAATTTCGTCACCACAACGGGCGCTTCTTGAGAAATTTTAACCGCCTTGGCCAAGTAGCCCTTCAGCGTCTCTTCATTTTGCGCCACGGCCATGGCGGCACCGGAAAGCACATAAGAGGGACGTACCAAAACGGGATACCCCACTTCTTCCGCGAAGGCACTCGCCTTTTCCGTATCGGCGAACTCACGCCACCGCGGCTGATCCACGACCAGCGAATCCAGCAGTTGAGAAAATTTATGTCGGTTCTCGGCCTGATCAATGCTCTTGGCTGAAGTTCCAAA
>CAYHTG010000062.1:0-6186 GCA_964359495.1 uncultured Candidatus Peribacteria bacterium | reverse complement strand
CTCTTCCGTAAGCCAAAAACAACTAAAAATCTTACCCAAAGTGTTTAAAGAACCGAGTTAGAGTTGACATTTGTTTATCAAAGTATTAGAGTACCTTTGTCCTTCGCTCTTTTATTTATTGTTCAAGAAAAGCCAGAGGAAGAGTAAGTTTTTCCCTTGTCAGGAGAGAGTTGGGGGTAGTGGAAGCCCGGCGACAAGTTAAAACTGAACGCGCCTTGTTAATGGCTGCGGCCGAAGAAAGTCTGTAAAGACAAGTAGGTACCGCCGGTGGGTGTCCGTTATCGTGCACCAGTTGAGGCTCTGTTTCGTCAGAAACAGGGTGAAGAAGGATGGTATCGCGATTTTTCGCTCCTTCATGTTTGCGTGTATGGTTTGCGCGTAAACAGAGGAGTTTTTTTGTATTCTTTTTCTTTTTTATATGGCTGGTGTATCCGAAAAAAAATCTGTCAAGAAAGCGATTCTCGCCTTTTCCGGCGGGCTCGATACGAGTTTTTGCGTGCCGTGGCTTCAGGAGCTGGGCTACAGCGTTATTACCGTGACGGTAAACACGGGCGGTTTTTCTGCCGAAGACCTTAAAGAAATCGAGGCTCGGGCGAAAGAACTTGGGACCGCCAAGCACTACACCGTCGACGCGCAAAAGACACTGTATAATGATTTTGCTTCCTACCTTATCAAGGCGAATTATTTGAAGGGCGGGGTTTACCCGGCCTGTGTGGGACCTGAGCGAAATGTGATTGTGATGGAATTGGTGAAGATCGCGGAAAAAGAAGGAACAAAAGTGATTGTACATGGTTCTACCGGCGCTGGAAACGATCAAGTGCGGTTTGATTTGGCATTGAAATCCTTGATTGAAGGGTGTGAGATTTTGGCTCCTATACGTGATGAAGGCGCTACACGAGAGGATGAAGTGGATTTTTTGAAGAAACATGGATTCTCCGTTTCCGCGAAGCGCGGCGCGTATTCTATCAACGTCGGACTTTTGGGGACAACAATAGGAGGCGCGGAAACAAAGGGAACCGAGAAGGAACTTCCCGATGACGTTTTTCCCTCCGTGCTGCCTCTTGATGCGGTGAAAAAATCGGCACTTGCTTTTACCATAGGATTTGAGAAGGGACTTCCCGTTTCTTTGGATGGGAAGAAAAAAGATGGCATAGCTCTGATTCGATGGTTGAATGCAGTGTGCAGTGAGCGTGGATTTGGAAAGGATTATCACATTGGTACGACGATTATCGGCTTGAAGGCGCGGATTGGATTTGAGGCGCCGGCCTTGAAAGTTTTGGTGAAGGCGCATACGGAGCTTGAAAAAATCACCCTCACGTCCCGACAGATTTCTTGGAAGGGTATTTTGGGAACAACCTATGGGGATTTGGTCCACGAGGGATTGTATTTCGATCCTTTGTGTAGGGATATTGAGGCAATGTTGGACAGTGCGAGCCGATATGTGACGGGAAGCGTCGGTGTGCGGGTGCACAAAGGCACGCTAAGCATCACTTCCTTGAAGAGTTCCTATTCTCTTTTGCACGCGAAATTGGGAACCTACGGCGAGCGTACGGGGGCGTGGAACGGTCTGGATGCGAAAGGTTTTTGTACCCTGTACG
The DNA here is from genome assembly GCA_964359495.1 of uncultured Candidatus Peribacteria bacterium. Lineage (GTDB taxonomy): Bacteria > Patescibacteriota > Gracilibacteria > UBA1369 > 2-02-FULL-48-14 > 2-02-FULL-48-14. The sequence goes on along the minus strand of CAYHTG010000062.1, from coordinate 4,588 downwards.
GCATGGAAAGCGCTAATGCGTTTTTAGGCCACCGAGATGCTCGGTAGTTTTACTTTTATCAAAAAAATTCTATGAAAAAAGATTTCATCAGCGGTACCGAGTTTCCTCTCAGTGAACTGAAGCGGATTGTTTCGGCCGGTATTGCTTATAAACAAGCGGTTTCGGAGGGACGCTATGAGGCCTTGCCCGATTTGTCACACAAGATTGTAACTTTGTTGTTTGCCAATCCTTCGCTTCGAACACGCTTGTCATTTGAGTCGGGGTTAAAGAAAATGCGAGCCGGAGTGAACATCATGAATACCGGGGACTCTTGGCAGTTTGAATATCAGGATGGCGTGGTGATGGATGGTGGGAAACAGGAACATATTAAGGAGGCGGCGCGAGTGATTAGCCAATATACCGATGTAATAGGTCTACGAAATAGTGAGCTGATGACTACCTCTGCAAGTCAAAATTCCACTTCGTCTTATGAATCGCTTCGAGAAGATCAGCCGATTCGACAGCTTGCGAAGTATGCGACTAAACCCGTCATCAATATGGAATCGAACATGTATCATCCGTGTCAGGCTTTGGCCGATATGATGACGATGGTTGAACAGTTTGGCATGGAGGGTGTGCAGAAGAAAAAGTACGTCCTCACGTGGGCTCCTCATCCAAAGGCCTTGCCGCTTGCAACCCCCCATTCGCAATTTTTAACGCCTGCGATGTTTGGAATGAATGTGGTGGTGGCGCATCCTGAGGGCTTTGATTTGGATCCCGAGGTGGTGACTCTTGCGAAGGCGGAAGCGGAAAAGAGTGGAGGGTCTATTGCCTTCACTCATGATCAAGCGGAGGCGTTTTCCGGAGCCGAGGTGATAGTGGCGAAGAGCTGGGCGAGTATGCAGTACTTTGGAAAGTGGGAGGAGGAAAAAGCGCATAGGGCGAAGTTCACGGATTGGACGGTGGATGCCGCGAAGATGCGATTGACACGGAACGCTTATTTTATGCACTGTTTGCCCGTTCGAAGAAATGTGGTGGTGACGGATGAAGTTTTGGACAGTGAGCGATCGTTGATCATTCAAGAGGCGGAAAATCGCATGTGGGCGCAGATGGCGTTGGTCGCCTATGTCTTGGACGCTTTATAAACTTTAAAAACTTTTCATAATATATATGGCGCTTAAAAAAATTTTTCTCGATAAAATTGCTTCAGTCACAAAAAATGCCTCTTTAAGTCATGACGTGTGGGTAACAGATACCGTTGTTCCCGCCGAGGGGGCAATGGTGGCGGTGGAAGTCCTTGAGGATAAGAAGATTTATAACCAACTGGAGCTTGTGACTGGACGTATGTCGACCATGAAGAAGGGAGACTTGTTGGCGGTGGCACTTGGGAATCGGCGAGCGCTCAAAGGATTTGTGGGAAATGTTCCCGAAAAGCTTGCCGTGGGCGATGTGATTCAGGTGCTGAACCTTGGCGGTGTTGCCGGACTCTGTTTAAGTGAGAACTTTAAAGAAGTGGGACATGCGCTTAATGTTCGGGTTTTGGGTGCCATTGTCGGATCGGGGCAATCGAGTGAGGCGAGCCAAGAGCATGCGTTGAATATTAAAGATTTTAAACTCTTCAGCGGTAAGGATCATTTGGATGGAACCATGAAACTTATCATTGTGAGCGGGACCTGCATGAATGTGGGGAAAACCTCGGTGGCGAGTGAAATCATTAAACAATTGACGCAAAAAGGAAAAAAGATTTTCGCGGCGAAGTTGACGGGTGTGGCGGCGATGAGAGATGTCGAAAATATGCGAGATTATGGTGCGCGGCAGGCGGTGTCCTTTGTGGATGCAGGGTATGCCTCCACGGTTGCAAACGGAGAGGAGTCGGTACGCGTGACCAAAGGAGCGCTCGATTTTTTGGCCGCCGGTGCGCCGGATTACATCGTGACTGAACTCGGTGACGGCGTATACGGAGAGTATGGGGTGATGAGTATTTTGAAGGACTCTGAGATTCAGGCCAAAGTGATGGCTCATATCGGGTGTGCGCATGATCCCATGGGTGCGGTGAAGTTAGCCGAGGTATGTAAAGAAATCGGCACTCCGGTCCATGTGATCTCCGGTCCCGTGACCGACAACAGTGTGGGTACCGAGTTTATAGAACGAACTCTTTCCTTGCCCGCTTATAACGGCCTTTCTCAGGGTGAAGCTTTAGTCGATTACCTTTTGTCATCATGTCTGAAATAAATGTTTCTATTATCGGTATTACCGGGTACACCGGACTGGAACTCTTGCGCGTTTTGGTGCAGCATCCCGCGGTGAGTTTGCGACATCTTGTTTCCCACAGTCATACCGGAAAGAAAATTTCCGAAGTCTGGCCGCACTTGAGCGGCATCTGTGATTTGACACTTTCCGGTGTTCCTCTTGAGCAGCTTGTGCGCGAGTCGGATCTTATTTTTTTGGCCTTGCCCCATGGAGAATCGCAGAAGATTATGCCAGTCTTGATGGGAGCGGCGAAAGAGTCATCCGCGAAAATTATTGATTTGGCGGGAGATTTTCGTTTGCGGGATTTGGGACTTTTTGAACGATTTTATGGAATGCCCCATACATATCCACAAGGAGTTCCTTTGTTTGCGTACGGGTTTTTGGAGTGGCAAAAAAAGAAGGTTGCTTCCGCGAACTACGTCGCAAACCCCGGATGTTTTGCGCTAACGTCACAGTTGGCGCTCTTGCCTTTTCAAGGGATGATTCAGGATGTTTCCATCGTTGCGGTGACGGGGTCCAGCGGATCAGGTAAGACCCCTTCCGAGGGGACTCATCATCCCGTGCGAAGTCACAACATGAAGAGTTATAAAATTGGGAAGCACCAACATATACCGGAGTTGATGCAAAGCGTTGGACTTGAGGAGGCTCAGATTGTTTTTGTGCCGACGAGCGGGCCATTTGTGCGAGGCATTCATTTAACGGCGACGATCACGCCTTTGTCTGATGCAGTAACGAACGAGCAAGCTCATGAGAAGCTTGTGCTATTTTACGCGGAGGCGCCCTTTGTACGAGTGAAGCCTGTGGGAGCCATGGTTCAGCTTGCCGATGTGATTGGCTCTAATTTTTGTGATCTTTCCATAGAAGTCCTGAATGGAAAGATTCTTGTCCAAGCCGTTTTGGATAATTTGATGAAAGGAGCTTCCGGAAACGCGGTGCAAAATATGAATATTATGTTCGGACTCCCCGACACAACGGGGCTTTTGACTTTTTCTCCTCTTTTACCGTAACGATTTATGACGACTCAAGAAAAAGCACAGCAGTATTGCATTCAGACTTATGCCAAGTTTCCGCTTGAACTTGTGCGTGGAGAGGGAAGGTACGTGTTGGATCGCGAAGGCAAAAAATATCTCGATTTTTACGGCGGACACGCGGTGTGCTTGCTGGGACATTGCGTGCCGGAAATTATTGCGGCGGTGGAGAAACAAAGTCGGGAACTTATGTTTTATTCCAATATTTTCGATACCGCACCCGCGGCCGATTTGGCTGAGAAGTTGGCCAAAACGCTTTTGCCCGATTCCTATCGTGTGTATTTTGCCAATTCGGGATCCGAGGCCAATGAGACGGCGATCAAAATTGCGCGTAAACACACCGGACGAAGTAAGCTGGTGTCGTTTAATCACGCGTTTCATGGGCGTTCCCTCACCACCCTTGCAGTGACCGGAATTTCTTCCTATCATCAATTCCATCCGGATTTTGACAGCTACACCACGTTTGTAGAGTTGGGTGATATTGCGGCGACAAAAGCGGCAATAACGGAGGAAACGGCTGCGGTTATTGTCGAGCCGATTCAGAGTATAGGCGGAGTGAATATGGCTGAGGTCTCTTTTTATCAATCCCTTGCGGAGGACTGTCGTAATAAAGGTGCTCTCCTCATTTTTGACGAAGTACAGACCGGTTTGGGACGCACCGGTACGATGTGGTTTGCACAATACCTTAGAGTGAAACCGGACATTATCACGACCGCGAAGGGGATTGCCGGAGGTTTGCCTTTGAGCACGGTGCTTGTCACAGCTGAGCTTGCGGCAAACATAAAAGTCGGTGATCACGCCACCACCTTTGGCGGCGGACCGGTTGTGTGCGCGGCTGGAAATGCGGTGATGGACATCTTGTTGCAACCCGGATTCTTGGAGGAGGTTTCACGAAAAGAACAAGCGATTCGCGATGGCTTGGCGCAGTTACCCGAGGTTGTTCGTGTGCGTGGGAAGGGACTTCTTTTGGGGATTGAGTGCGCGCAGCCCATGGAAAAACTTGTGGAACGATGCATGGAGCACGGCCTGATTTTGGGAAGCTCCTACGAAAAAAACGTGTATCGTTTGTTCCCGCCTTTGACGGTTACTCTTTCTGAAATCGCCGAATTTTTGCGACTTTTCGAGGAAGTTTTGAAGTCCTATCGTTCCTAATTTTCTTTTTTATGATGCACCAATTTGCCGACAAACAATTCTATTTAAAAAAATTTCACGGGAAGATCTTTTTACTCAAAATCAGTGGTGAGGTTGTCTCCGATAAACTTATTTTGGAGGGTATTTTGCGTGATATTAAGATTTTGTGGCAGGCAGGAATCCGTGTGATCTTAGTTCAT
>CAYHTG010000061.1:0-6186 GCA_964359495.1 uncultured Candidatus Peribacteria bacterium | reverse complement strand
CCTGCGCATTATAGTGATCGTGAATCTGTTTGTAAACAGAACTTTCAGCCCCCAAAGACTCCGCAAATTCTCTATAAAAAACGCTGTATTTTTCGGGATCCAATTTATTGAAAGGTTTCACAAGCCCCAAAGCCTCCGCCTTTTTTTCGAAGCTTGAAAAATCCGCCAACTTCTCAAAGTGCTTAAAGAAAGAGTCGGGAAAAGCAAGAACTAAGCTCAAAAAATAGTGAATCAAACGATCCCTATGGTTCAAAAGAGTACCATCAGCTTCACTGAGGGATGGAGGTTTCGAAGAGTGAAGACCTCTCTTATTAAGCTCTCGCTTCGCTTGAGTGCCCAAATAATCGTAAAGCATGGAGGAAGGTGTACCCACGAGTTTTGACAATTCTTTCAGATAGTGATCACGCTCCACCGGATGCACCGTGCCTTTCAAAATCTCTAAAAAAAAGTCGCTGCCTTTCCGTTTCCCCTCCGCGCCAGCCAGGTCAAAATCTTTTTTTGTCTTTTCCAGGAAATATTCAAGGTGAGGTTTGCGTGATTCCACCGCATCCACCCAAAGTTGGGCGTCTTTTTTGACGACATCGGCAGCGTCTTTACCCTCCGGAATAGTGATGACAAAAAGCTCTAAACCAAAGGGCTGTGCCAATTGAACGGCCCGAAGTAAAGCCGCCTCACCCGCCTTGTCCGCATCAAAAGCAAAAGCCAACTTCTTGGTATACCGTTTGAGCAGCTTCACCTGTTCTTCGGTAAGCGCAGTGCCGCAAGTGGCCACCACGTTCTGCGCTCCCGCTTGCCAAGAAGCCATCACATCGAAATAGCCCTCCACAATCACCACAAAGTCTTTTTCGCGAATACTATTTTTCGCTTTGCCGAGGTTATATAAGAGATGACTTTTATTATAAAGCACATAATCGGCCGAATTGAGGTACTTCGGCTGATCACCTTTTTTTAGAGCGCGTCCGCCAAAGCCCACCACTTCGCTCTGGCTGTCCTCGATGGGGATCATGAGACGCAAACGAAAGCGGTCAACAATATCCTTACTTTCCGAGTCGCGAGCCAAGGCCAAAGTGCTTTCCAAAATATCATTCTTCTCATGTTTTTCGCTCAGCAAATGACGATAAAGAGTGTCCTGCCCATCCGGCGAAAATCCCACGTCAAAAGTTTTGAGTGTTTTTTCAGTAAGGCCACGCTTCGAAAGGTAGTCCACCACTTTTTCAGACTCTCCTTTCTTCCATAAATTTTGAACAAAAAAATTACTCGCTTCGGTGTTGATGGATTTTAAACGATCTTTTAAATCCTTAGAAATACCGGGCTTCCCTGAAAATTTAGGGAGCTCAATGTGTGCCTTCTCCGCCAAGAATTCCAAAGCCCCTCGAAAATCCAAACCTTCTATATCTTGAATGAATTGGAACAAATCCCCCCCCTTATGGCAGGAAAAACAGTAGGCCAACTGGCGTTCGGGGCTCACATAGAAACTGGGCGTTTTCTCCTGATGAAAGGGACAACACGCCTTCAAATATTTCCCACTTCGTTTAAGAGGGACGTAAGGAGCAACCAGATCCTCAATGGAAAGTTTCGATTTGATTTCTTGTACAGGATCCAAAGAAAGTGCTTAGGGTCCCTATTGTAACACAAAACTCAGCTCATCAAAGAGCGCTTCCAGCGCCTCTTCACCGCGGTCTTCATCATCGCCCGGACACAGCTTAAGCTCAAGAACTAAGTTTTCATCAAAAAATTCAGTCGCCGCTTTTTGAACCGTGCAATCGCCTGCAACTTGGGAAGTCCGAGAAACTCGATGCTCACCGATGATTTGAACTTCAGGCTGGCTCATCACTTCCTTACTGGTATACCCTCTTATTTCCGCACCCCCTTCAACGTCAAAGGTAGGTCCAAAATCAGCGGGATTTTCCACAGGAACATCCAAAAGTTTAAGAAGGTAATTATTATATTTAAAGCTATAAGAAAAACTTCCTTGCCCACTTAAAAAACCGGCTTCAACCCACTGAATGGGCAGCGCATTTTCTTCCACGGCAAGAACCACATCCTCATCCTCAAAAGAAAGGCTTTCATCCTCTCCGGTAGCCGTTTGGCAACCCAAAGCAAACACAAGAGATAGTGAGAGGATAGCAGGAACGAACGAATAAAATTTCATAGGAAAAGCTTAAACTATTTTTTTGAATAAAGCAAAAAAAGCAGCACGAACATAGCAAAAGCAAGCGCTCCAAAAGCAAGCAACTTTCCCTCCGTCTGGAGAAGCAAAGAAAGACACCCAAATGCGGCGCCGGTTCCTGCAAAAAGAATCACCACTTGGCGTTCGCTGAGCCCTACTTTAAGCAAGCGATGATGAAAGTGCCAAAGATCCCCTTTAAAGGGCGACTGCCCCTTAAGCAGTCGCCGTCCAATTACAGCGGCAAAATCCAAAATGGGGAAACCCAGCACCAGCACCGTGGTGGCAATTTTACCTCCGGAAATGAGAGCGGTCACCGCAAGCAAAAATCCCAAAAGCATGGAGCCGGTGTCCCCCATCAGCATACGCGGCTTGGGAAAATCAAAAATAAGAAACCCGAGCGAAAGTCCCAGCACAATAGCCGAAAGCGTGATAGCTAATGTTTGGTCCACATAATGAAAATCAGGCCGCATGCTGAGCAGCAGCAAAATAAAAGCGGAAACTGCCGCGCTCGCATTGGCCATACCGGGAATTCCATCAATCCAATTGAACGCGTTGATCATCATGACCACCCACAAAATGGTGACTAAATCGGCAAAAAGAGTGAGCGTAAAAGCAAAGTTTCCTAAAGAAAGAGGAATATTGATGGCGTCGAGCACAAAGGGATCTCCAAAAGGATTCGTGATGGAACTGATGCCAATCCCTCCAATCACCAAAAATAGAGCCACCACAATTTGAATAAAAAGTCGGATGGATGCGGGAAGACCTTTTCGATCATCCCAAAAACAAGTAAACGCCAAAAGGCTGGCTCCGGCGAGAACGGAAATTAAAATCGCTTGCCCTTCAAAAACCGGCAAAAAACTAAAAGCGCTGGCTAAAAACGCAAAAAAACTCGCAAGCCCACCGGGATATGGAATGGGCGCTCGGCTGAGTCCATAGCGCTGGGGCCGATCCATGAGCCCAAGGCGTGGAAACAACTTAAGCGCGAGCCAAGCGAAGGCTACGGTGAAACCCAGTGAAGTGAGAAAAATGGGTAGCACGAACATGCCACCATGTTATAGTAAAATTATGAAGGTGCAAAAAAAAACCCTTGCCTGTTTGCTGGTTTCCGTCCTACTTATCAGCGCATGCCAAACTCGAACCGAAACAATAGTAGAGGATATACCCGGTCTTTCTGAACTTTCGGAAGTAAGAAATGAAAGTACGGATGCTAATTTGTTTATTAGAGTATATGAATCTCTCGATAAGGGAGAGAATTTGCCGGTGCTCATTTTAGTGCCGGGAGGCAGTGGAGACTCCCAAGAATTTGAAAAAAGAAATAAATCTGCCGAGAGCTTGGCGAAAGAGGGTTTCACGGTCGTGACATTTGACCCTGACGGGCGCGGCCTCAGTGAAGGAAAAGAAGATTATAACGGCTTCGACCAACAAGACGGGCTCAAAGCTGTAATAGAAGCGGTGAACTCAACAGGAAGCGAGAAAATAGGGCTGGTAACTTTTTCCTATGGTATTACCATGGGCTCTGGCGTTTTGGCTCGTTACCCCGACCTTCCTGTAAATTTTTTAATGGACTGGGAGGGACCGGCAAACCGTGACGACACGGGTGGCTGCAAAGGAGACGTGAGCGGCCATCTGGAAGAAATCGCGGAATGTGAGGACGAAGCCTTTTGGTCGGAACGGGAAGCTTCCACTTTTATGAGCGACATTACCGTGCCTTACTTCCGCATTCAAAGCGAAAAAGACCACGTACAACCCGATGCTCAGCACGCTTGGCTGTTACTGACTGCCGCTTTGAACAACAGCCCTTGGGTTCGCATCAATAAAGGAGAAGTGAATGCCACTTACGATTCATGGCGGGACCTCCCTCTTAACGATGAGAAAATAGATAAGGAACTCATGACTTTGATCTCGGAACAGGCACACGCGCTGTTTGAACTGGATTAATTTCTTCCAAGGTTTTCGACTCCTCAATCTTGAAAGGTCCCACGCGAGTTCTTCGAAGCGCCGTTAGAATGGCACCGCAGCCGAGCTTCTCACCAATATCATGCACCAAAGACCGTACATATGTGCCACTGCTCACGGTAACTTTAAACCGAACAAACACGCGGAGCGAAGCGGAGCGCTTAAAAATGACCTCAATGTTCGTGCCCTGCATTTCTACCGCTACCGGCTTAAGCTCCACCGGCTTACCCGCACGAGCCAACTCATAAGCCTTCTTCCCATGAATCTTTTTTGCAGAAAAAGCGGGAGGTGTTTGCATCGACTTCCCCCAGAAACGTTCCACTCCTTCTTGAACAGTTTTTTTACTCAACTTACTTAAATCGAACCTCATTTCTTCCACCTTCCCCTCCATATCATAGGTGTCGGACTTCTTGCCAAGCTCCATTTCCACCTCATATTCTTTATCCAACTTCATGAAGTGCTGAATCTGCTTGGTGTTCTCACGCCCCACCGCTACCACCAAAACGCCGGTCGCTAGTGGATCCAAAGTCCCCAAGTGCCCAATGGTGCGTTCTTTTAAAAGACCTCTAAGCTTGGCCACCACATCATGACTGGTCCAACCTTCGGGCTTATCGATGATGAGAAAATTGTTCATAAATCGATCTCCATAGCTTTCCCAAGAATTTCTCGAACCACTTTTCTATCGTCATGAGGGATGTGCTGCTTTCCGACCATCTGAAATTCTTCAGCTCCTTTCCCCGCCACGAGCACCGTATCCCCCTCCTTGGCCAGAGCTAAAGCGAGACGAATGGCTTCTTTTCTATCCAGCACCTGCCAAAATCGATCGCTCTCTTTGCGATTGATTCCTTCTCGAACCATGCGAGCAATGCTGCGATGATCTTCCGTGTAAGGATCATCATCGGTCAAAACGATAAGATCGCAGAGCTTGTCGGCGGCGGCTCCCATTTTGGGGCGTTTTAAGGTGTCGCGATTGCCCGTCGCACCAAACACCAAAATGAGGCGACCTTTGGTGAGCTCGCGGAAAAGCTCCAAAACCTGGCTCAGAGAATCTTCCGTATGCGCAAAATCCACCACCACCGTGAAAGGCTGACCTTCATCAATGATTTCGAGTCGACCCGGAATAGAACTCACCGCTTCCAAACCCTTTTTAATCGTTTGCAAATTGATTTGATGAGCCGTGGCCACCGTGGCCGCCGCCAGCGCATTGTAAACATTCATGCGGCCGGGAATCTTAAGGTTAATGGGCACTTCTCCATTGGGAATACGAAAAGTAAATTGGGTACCCGTGGCATGGGGCTCTAAGTTACGTCCCGCATAAGTTCCTTTTACAATTCCATACTCAAAAACTTGGTCAGCCGGAATGCTGTTGAAAAAGTCTTTCTCGGGATCATCTTGATTGACCACGGAAAGCTTGGGGACCTCGGGCTTTCGGGCAGAGGTGTTCAAATGATGAAAAAGCAGTGCCTTCGCGTCGCGATAAGCTTCCATGTTGCCATGGTAATCCAGATGATCGTGAGCAATGTTGGTGAGCACCGCCGTGTCAACATTAATTCCCCAAAGTCGAGATTGGATGAGCGCATGGCTGGTCACTTCCAAAACAAGCACTTCACAGCGCGCATCCGCCATTTTACGAATTTTTTTCTGAAGCAAAAAGGGGTTGATGGTCGTTTGCTTGGTGAGATTCACTTCCTCTTCCTCTCCCACTTTAAAATTCACAGTGGTGAGCATTCCCACCTTTTTACCCGCCTCGGTAAAAATGCGGTGAATCATGTTGCACGTGGTGGTCTTGCCCTTGGTTCCCGTCACTCCAATCACTGTCATTTGATTGGCGGGAAACCCATAACGGATCGCCGCAAACACCGCCATGCTCTTATGCCAAAACAAGCGCAGAGGATGGTGATGAGGAATGAGCTTATTTAAAAAATCTTTCAAGGCGGGAGGTAAGGCGACTCCATTACAGCAACCTTTGGCATTTTTGTCACGTTAAACTTGAAACAACTGGACTTAGGCGGCGCCTTTTGCTATACTAATGATGTATTTAACGATGTAACTAATGTAGG
>CAYHTG010000060.1:0-6378 GCA_964359495.1 uncultured Candidatus Peribacteria bacterium | reverse complement strand
TGTCCATCCACCTCCAACAGTTATGCCATAGTTGGTTCCACTCACATCCAGCGTTACGGCCGTCAGAGTAAGAGTGGCATCCGCATCCAGCGCCGCTCCTAAAGTGATTGTGCCGGCGGAATTTATCGTAACATTCTCAAAAGCCTCATTGGAATTTACGGTGCCGGTTCCATCAAAAGTCACGGTCCCGGTGCCTTCCGTAAATGTTCCCGCACCCGTGTCTGTCCATCCACCTCCAACAGTTATGCCATAGTTGGTTCCACTCACATCCAGCGTTCCGGCCGTCAAGGTAACTGTACCGTCAACATCTGTAGTGGCCGCTAGACTGTAAGTACTACCTGTCGAATTGAGGGTAAGATTAAAATAAGGGGCCAAGGCTGATAAAATATTCACCGTAATTCCCGTTGCGGCGTTATAGGTAATGGTTCCACCCGAATTCGTCCATGTGGTGGCGGTTTTGACAATATCCGTACCGGGCACATCCGACTCAATTTCTAATGTTCCACTGGAAATGGTAACCACGTCAGCTCCTGCGTCCCCAAAAGTAACAATATTGGTCCCCGTTTTTAAAGTACCTCCATTAATGGTGGTGTTTCCATTCACGGCTAAAGTAAGGTCATTAACATCCAAGGTTCCCGCTGTAACGGTTAAATTTCCACCCAGTACCTCATTCACTCCCATATTGAAAGTGGCGCCGGATCCGGAGATCGTCAAATGCTGATAGGTATAATCTTTCAATGTATAGGGACCGACCGTGCCGGTATATTTCACTGTCGCACCTGTGGCAAATGATGGATTGCTCGCATTCGCCGTGAGTGTCTCGCCGCCTTGTAATTGGAGCGTGCCACCATCTTGCACAGGAAGTGTGCCACTGGTCCCGTTAACGGAAAGCGTATTACCATTGAGATCAAACACACCCTCTTCTATTGTAAGGTCTTGGCTCGCCGCATTCAGAGTCCATGTAGACTGGAGTTGCACACTGCCGCCGCTCTTATTTACGGTAACGTCCGCGTCGTAAAGAGCTTCGCCACCGGTCGCGGTCAGAGTTTGCGTTGCGCTACCTGTAAATTTCAAAGGTGCTGTCGCTGCAGCCACATATGTCGAGTTAATGACAACGTTCCCCTGTGCCTCGATCGTTCCCGTGTTGACCTTGCCGGTCCCAAGCGTAAGCGTATTTGTGACAAGAAGTGTATCACCGCTTGTAATAGTCAACGTTTGCGCTGAGGAGGATTGATCGACTGTGAAATTATAAAACGTTTCACTCGTCGTAACATCCCACGTCACAGTGCCGGAGTCTTTTGTTACTGTGCCTGTACCGGCACTGAAGGTTCCTCCGGCTGTGTGAGTGTAAGCGCCGGCAATACGCAGTTCGCCGGAATCGCCGTTCACCGTACCACCGGAAATAGTGAAGGCCCCATCAAGATTGATGGTCGAAGCTCCAACATTAAAAATTCCGCTACTCACTGTCACGGTGCCGTCAATCTTAAGCGCGTAACCCGCCGCGTTAAACGTACCATTGGTGAGCGTAAACGTGCTTGATGCACCATTGTTGAACGTCATAGCCGCGGCAAGCGACACTGATCCACCCGTCTTGTCTATGGTAATGGCGGCGTCGAAATATGCCGTGCCGGCACCTGAAATCGTCTGTATACCAGTGCCTGAAAACTTCAGAGGTGCCGTGCCACCATCGAAAAGAGAACCGATGGAAACGTTGCCTTGCGCTTCAAGCGTGCCGGTGGCTACGCCTCCATCCGTCAACGTCAAAGTATTCGTTACGAGAATCGTATCACCGCTTGTAATAGTCAACGTTTGCGCTGAGGTGGATTGATCGACTGTGAAATTATAAAACGTTTCACTCGTCGTAACATCCCACGTCACAGTGCCGCCGTCTTTTGTTACTGTGCCGCTATTGTGCGTAAATGTTCCGCCAAGGGTGTGCGTCCATACCCCGGACACAAACATAGTTCCACTCGTCGAAGTAAAGGTTCCACTGGAAAGCGTAAAAGCACCATTTATGTCAATGGTGCCGTTGCCTCCTGTGAAGGTACCCGCGGCCTGATCAAAGTGCGAAGCGCCGACCGCGATATTGACGCTGGCATTTTGCGTGATGATACCGGTATAGCCCGCATTTATATCAATTCCCGCCGGCGCCGTAGCGCCGGAAAGCGTTGTCGCAATTGTTACGTTGTTCGTTGACGTTGCGTCAAACGTCGCAATGTCGGAGGATGTCGGACATGTATTGTCCGACCAGTTTGCACATGTACCCCAGTTTGTATCTACACCGCCGCCTCCATCCCATGTTCTTACTACTGCAGAAGCGCCATCGACTAAAGTGAACTGAAAAATAATTGCCAACCCTACAAGAAAAAATGTTCTTAATGCGTATCTAAAAAAACCGTGTGAGAATTTTTCAAGAAAGTGAAGTTTCATGCTTGGGGCTTCATGTTTCTAAGCTATCAAAAATTCGCTTCTAAAGCAAATTCCCGATTTGCTCCGCAACGGTGAGCAGTAAATGCAAATCTCGCTCCTCGCATTCCGAGCAAATCGTGGCGCAAAGAACAGAGCGAAGTTCACCTTTGAGATTACGAACCGCCAAGTAAAGCTCCGAATCTTTTTTAACACTCGGCGAAGCCGAGCTTATAAACGAGCCGGGGCTGGAAGGGGCCGCAAATTCTGTCATGAGCACGGGCAAAGCTTGGCTCCATGCCTTCATTTGCTCCGAAGTAACCGAAGCCGTAGCCCACTTGAGCTGACCATCCAAGGAAAGCAGACCCAAAAAACCATGGTGCGTGACAGGGGCCAATTCTTTGAAAATAAGAGGAATAAGCTCGGCCGTGTTGCCACTGTATTCCCGAATCAAATGGAGAACGCGTTCCAGCGCCACCAGCCGTTCATTCATTCCCTGAAGACGCACATTCAGCACACGCACAATTCCTAAAATAATGCCCACCGCCGCCTGCGGATCTTTGGTAACAAGGGCTTCAAATTTAGCTTGGGAAAGCTTCAAAAGAATCGTGGGCTGCAAGGCCGTTACTGTGGCTCCTCGCGTTTTATCCGAAAGCAATGCCCCTTCTCCAAAGAAATCGCCCACTCCGAGCGTAGCGAGGAGCTTCTGAGTTTGCTCCCCATCTTTTATAGACTTCGTAACTTTGACCAATCCAGAAAAAATATAGTAAAAATCCTGGCTTTCATCTCCTTCCTTCAAAGCCACACTACCTGCAGGAAATTCCACTTTGCTCCAAGACTCTTCTCCTCCAAAACTTTGGAAGATGACGGGATCGCTTAAATTGATGAAGAGCGAGTTCATTGCTCCATGAGGTTAACAATCAGTTGAGGATCGTGAGCGCGAAGGAGCATATCTTGCTCGGAAATGAGTCCGCTTTTAAAGAGTTCCGCCAGCGAGCTATCGAGGGTAATCATGCCATCCGCTTTTCCAATTTGCATCATGGAGTAAATTTGATGCGTGTTTCCTTCCTTAATACAGTTGGTAATGGCGTCGTTTCGCACGAGAACTTCCAAGGCCAAGACACGACCGGTCCCGTCTGCAGTGGGAATGAGACGCTGTGCCACCACTCCCAAAAGCGTCGTCGAGAGCTGGGTTCGCACCTGGGATTGTTGGTGTGCGGGAAAAATATCAATCATCCTATCGATGGTTTGTGCGGCATCCTGCGTGTGCAGAGTGGCCAACACCAAGTGACCGGTTTCAGCCAAAGTAATAGCGGCCGAAATGGTTTCGAGGTCGCGCATTTCCCCCACCAAAACCACATCCGGGTCTTCACGCAGAGCGGCCCGAATGGCATCCGGAAAAGAACGGGTGTGCGTTCCAATTTCACGCTGTGTGAGCAGGGCCATTTTAGGTTGATGCATAAACTCGATCGGATCTTCCACCGTAATAATATGCACGCGACGACTCATGTTCACTTCATTCACCATGGCGGCCAAGGTGGTGGATTTTCCACTTCCGGTTGGCCCGGTAACAACCAAAAGTCCCTTCGATTTTTGAGTGAAGTTTTTCAACGTTTCCGGCAACCCCATGGCCTGCAACGTGGGCACTTCGCTGGGAATGTTTCGGAAGGCAATGGCGGGTCCGTCGGAATCAATAAAAGCATTGATTCGAAAACGTCCGGCGCCCATCACCGCGTAGGAAGTATCAACTTCCTGTTTCTCTCGAAATTTCGCCATTTTTTCATCTCCCAAAATTTGCTGAAGCACGTCTTCAATCACTTTGGCGGACATCACTTCGGCATCCTGCATTTCAAGAATTTCACCATTAGGCAGTCTCACCATGGGAACTCTCCCCACTTTAAGATGCAAATCGGGCGATTTGCTTTCCGTCACTTGCTTGAGATATAGATTGATGTCCATAAAAGTGGATGAATTTATTGAGAAGGAGGTGCCCCTGAAACAGTGGCTTCAGCAGGCGCAGACTCCGCCGGAGGCGTTTCTGTCTCAGATGCGGGTGTTGCTTCCGCCGGCGTTCCCAAAAGTTGCGCACGCAAACTTGCGTAATCTTCGGCAAAAGGCAAAACGCCAATTCCTTGCAAAACCGTATCGACATTCTCTCCTTTAGTGCCTTCATTGGTAACACCCGCATTCATTTTTTTTACTAAAACAGCAGCAGCCACATTGGGTGTATGCCACTGAACATTCCCTTCATCAAACAATGCAAGAAGAGCCTCAAAATCGGGATTGCCATCGATGGAATCTTCCACCTGCACCACTTGAATTTCATCCGCAGCGGGCACTCTCTTATCGGCAGCCTCTTTGGGAGAGACGAGTTTGAGTCGAATGGGTGGATTCATGGCTTCCAGGTAGTACCTCGCTTGTGTCCAAAGATTAATGGAGAGCATACCCTCTTCAGCCTTCTGAGGTTTTTGAGGGACCACCAAAGTGGTTCCGGTCACAAGCCTCAAGACCTGATCCTCATTTTCATCTTTCCCAAGGAGTGAAGGGAGACGCATCAAGCGCTGTAAACTTCCTAAGAATCCATCGGAACGAGGGTAAATGATGTTATTCTGAGAGGCCACCATGGCTCCCCCTTCTTTTTTGAGCCGCTCTTTTTCATCCGCAAACGTCGCGCGAACCACCTTGTCGCCAATCACACTTTTTCCAAGTCCCGGAACTACCTTTCCAAGCGTTTCATTGAACAACATGCGAGCCATGAAAGAAAATTTTTGAAGGAGAGTGAATTCTTTTTGAAGCATTTCACGAAGTACTTTGCTATTTTCTTCAAAAAGATTTTTTGTTTCTTTACCTGCTGCTTGTAAAAGTTCTTGGGCGAGAGCTTTGTTGTCGTTAAAGCTGCCAACCACCCATTCGTCAAAGCTCCCCTGAATTGCATTCAGGTCAAAAGAATCCCCGAGGATACTTCCTCCTTTCTCAATCGTAGCGGCGACGGTTGTGGTTGGAGTATTACTGGCCATCGGTTTTGTTTATGGATTCTTTTGCTTTAACTTTCAGGCGTTCCAAACGTTGCAAATAGCGCGTTCGGTTGGACTGTAACTTTCGTTTCTCTTCTTTTTTGAGTTCAAGATGCGTCACTTTTTCCTCATCGAGTAGAAGCAAATAATCGTCAATTTTATCCTCATCAAGTTTGGCGAGCACGCCCGCCCACTCCACAGAACTCATGGGCAGCACCAAGCGAAAAGCGGGACTCTCCTCGAGCATTGCCGAAGCCCTCTCTATTTTCACCGATTTTTGACCTCCGTCTGCCATGGCGTGAATAGATCTTTTTAAATCTATTAATTATAGCAGAAAAAGACCGGTTTCGCAACAACGTTCTAGGAGCTTCCAGCTCCAAGCCAAAAGCTCCGAGATTGGAAGAATGCTCGGAGGATGGCTTAAATCGGTGCAAAGTATGTAGACCTTTAGCGAGCAACGCAGACCACCATTATCATTGTGATTGTTCGCATTGTTCTGATTAACATTGCCATAGCCCGCATTCCAAGCGAGACCTACGCTGTTTTTGACGAGATCTGTCTATTGGCTTTCACCCTCGCAAGGGCGGAGCCTTATTTTACAGCCACAATGAAGGGCTAGATCTCACTCAAACCTAAGGGTCTTTACTTTTGTTGCTCCTCCCAGGGTTTAGGAGCACTTTACGGTAGCTTACGCTGAGGCAAGTGACTATTCACCGTACTTTGGCATTTTATCGATTCAGAGCGAAAAAGAAAGCCCCGCCTGCGGCGGGGCTGGGAAAGATAAAGAAAAAAGGAAAACAAGATTCAAATACTAAGGTCTTTGACCCCTTAGCGAGCAACGCAGACCACCATTACCATCGTGATAGTCCGCACTGCCCCGAGCGACATCGCCAAAGCCCGCACCCCAAGCGAGACCATAATCTTTAACTTTGTCACCATCCATGACTAAATCTCTGTT
>CAYHTG010000059.1:0-6426 GCA_964359495.1 uncultured Candidatus Peribacteria bacterium | reverse complement strand
TGGAGCCATCGAACGGATTTGAACCGTCGACCCCCACCTTACCATGGTGGTGCTCTACCACTGAGCTACGATGGCATTGTTGTGGCCTTTGGTGACGAAAGGTAGTTAAGCAGATTCGTGGCCCCTACGCCAGTGTTTTTTAAATAAAAAAAACTTTACTATAACAAAGGACGACCTTTGTCGTGGATCCGGGCGTAATTGGAGCGGTGGGACACACCGTGCGCTGTTAAGCGCCCAAAGTCCGCCGGAATGGATCTCACAAACAGGGTCGGCCTTTTGTCGTTAGGTATTCTAAAGATGCTTGTCGCCATTGTCAATAGCTTGCAGAGCTTACTCAATTTGTGGTATCATACAGGGATTAACATCAGATCATCCAATAGACCTACAACCTATGCAAGAACAACCTTATGAAAATCCGGAGCGTTTAGCGCCTAAATCAAAAGCAGAGGTCTCACGGTCCGTTTTAAGCTCCCAAGAAAAAGCTGAACAACAGATGGATGCAAAATTGAATCTCTTAGAGGTTGCCGTACTGGACGTATGTGCAACTAATCCTGAGTTCAATGTTGAAGATTTTTACCTAGGAATGTGTGAGTTGGTTTATGCAGAGGAGTTTCCTGTAAACAAGATCGAAAAAGTGGTGGATGTAATTGATTCTTACCCATTTTCTAAGCCTGGAGCCAAAAAGTTCAATGATTTAGTGAAAGCGGGCGACTATACTCATCTTTTTGAACTTTTAAAGAGGAACTTGGAGGGTCTTGACCTCGCCGAGTCGATAGATCTGCCGAAAAATGACATGAATGCCATCCGAGCAACAGTTGCCAGTTTAGGGGAGCTTTCAGTGGAAATCCGCAGGGATGGCCCTACTTACAAAGGAAAGGTAATAATGTATGGGATTGGTGACCCTGCACCTTTATGGGTACGCGTGCTTTATGGACATCCAAGTACCTCAGTAAATCCTAGCGAAAAAACCACGTCTTCTGTTCAAAGGCTAAGAAATTCACAAGAAGGGGTAACCAATATCCTTGATGCAGCGGCTCGAGGTGAGTCTGTTAACCCTTTTGGAGGCATTTCTCAAGATGACCTGGATGCGGCTGCTGAATTTGAAACTCAAATTGATGAAGAAAATGCGCAAGCTCGAGCAGCTCTTGAAGAGGAGTATGAAATAGCGAAGGAAGAAACTGACATAAGCCCAGAAGATTTCATGGCTGAGCGTGGAATGGATATCTTCGGTAGACCCTTAAGGGATAATTGAAGGCGTGAGGCAACCGGCGGGAGGAAAGAAAATTTCATGAGGAGTTTAGACAATAAGCAAGATAGCGGCCTTAAGCCAAAAAGTAATAGTTGACACGGCTGTCCAGACAAAAGACTGTCCAAAGAGCTTATCAAAAAGATAAAGATCCAAGACCAGAAGCACAATAAAGTAAGGCATCCCTTTTCTTAGAAAAGTTTCATATTTTTCTTGATGCCTTCGGGGAACAAAGATTCGGAAAAACTTAGACCCGTCCAGCGGCGGAAAGGGCAGCATATTAAAGATGAAGAGCAAGAGGCTTAGATCTAAAACAGCTCCCCCGAAAATCCGGATGGAATTGCCTTCCGGAAGGTAAGAGAACGGAATCGCCGCCAAAATGGCCAAAATAAGATTGGCCAAGGGTCCGGCAAGCGCCGTGAGGGCTTCATCTCTATGCGGGTGCTCAAAGTTACGTGGATTTACAGGTACGGGCTTGCCCCAACCAATTCCCACTAAAAAAAGCATCAAAGTTCCCAGTAGATCAAGATGAGCGAGGGGGTTTAAGGTCAGCCGTCCTTCTCTATGGGCCGTGGGATCTCCCAAACGATTGGCCATCCAGGCGTGACTGAACTCATGCACCGTCAAAATAAGGATGAGTGCAACAAGGTAATATAAAGAAAGAAACATGACCTCAGTCTAACAGGAAAAATCTGCTTGCCAAATTTCAATTCGTACCTTAAGATGCGCTGGCTATGTCTAAAGTTTGTCAACTTACCGGTGCCCGTCCACTCAGTGGAAACAAAGTGTCTCACTCGAATCGCAAGACGAAACGACGTTTTATTCCCAATTTAGTGAAGAAGACATTCATCGACTTAAAAAGTGGAAAGAAAGTGACCATGATTGTGACCGCTCGTGCCCTTCGAACCCTCGCGAAAAATCCTAAAAAGTTTGAGAAACAGATTGCAAGTCATATGAAAAAAGACTTGAAGAAAAAATCAAAATAAAATATAGTGGCTCTGCGTTCAGAATAAGCAACCAAAAAAAGCTCCTCCAAAAAAATCGGGGCTTTTTTTGGTTTTACCCCAAGCAGACCCGAAGGGTTTGCTAAGCAAGACCGTGGCGCTAGCCACATCCATAGCAGCTCAGGTTGATTCCTAAAGCCTTTTCCGCTAAAACAAATGCGCTCATAAAACGGAAGGGTCGCATAGTGGCCTAGTGCGCACGCTTGGAAAGCGTGTAAACCCGCAAGGGTTTCGAGGGTTCGACTCCCTCCCCTTCCGCCATAAACCAACTTGACGCATGCCTTTGAGAAATGTTAAAATTTAATAAATTAATAATTTATTATTTATGAATGTTTTTCAAATCACCACCAGTGGGCAAATTACAATACCAAAAAGGATACGTGAGAAACTAAAAACGAAACACTACACCTGTGAACGAATGGAAGGAGATGTACTCATTTTAAGGCCGGCTCATTTTACGTCACAGGAAGATGTCAAAAAGTACACGATTAAAGATTTGCGCGAAGCAATCATTAAAAAGAGTAAATGCCCGGAGGAGACCAACTTAGCGGGGAAAATAGATGAAATAGTATATGGACTCTAGTTTTCTTGTTGATTCCAGTGTTTTGGTTGCTTTTTTCAGACAGAAAGATTGTTTTCATGGTCAAGCTGTGAAATGGCTGGAGACGCAAAGAAATTTTTTGATTTCAGATTACGTTTTGCTGGAGGTAAGTACGGTTTTGCAAATCAAAGAAGGGCATAAAGCGGCGCTTGAAGCTTTGAATTTTCTAATCTTCAATAAGGACATCGAAGTTCTTAAACTAACTGAAGATGAACTGGCTCAAACCATTGTTTTCTTTACCGGACAAAAGGAACAGTTGTCTTTTGTGGATTCCAGTTTGCTGATTCTCGCCAAAGAAAGAGGTCACCAGTTAGCAACTTTCGATAAAGGAATTGTTAAAGCCGGCGCTTTTCTCTCCGGAAAGTAAAAACTAAAAAACCCCCGCCATGGCTGGGGCCGTTTAGACTGAGAGCCGAAGCTCTAAGAATTACTCAGCTGCATCTTCTTCTGCAGACTCTTCAATCACCACGTCATCAGCGGGGACTTCTTCCTCTCCACCTCCGGTGCTGCATCCGGCAAGACCGATGGCTAAAATTCCGAAACTGGCGAGGAGCATTTGTATAAATTTTTTCATGTGAAAAATTTAAAGGATAAAAACTGGACACAGTCTAGTCACGTTCCACTCACCTTGTAAACAGATTTAATTGCTTTGCTATTGCTAAAAACTTAAAATTGACGGCTTCTAGCACAGTCTTCTATTGTCTCTTCATGCAAAAAACTCTCATTAAAAATAGAAAGGCCTTCCACGACTACGAGATTTTAGACCGCTTTACGGCGGGCATCGTGCTCCTGGGCCATGAAGTAAAGTCACTGAAATCGGGCGGGGGGCAGCTCACCGGCTCCTACGTCACCGGCCGCGGGGGTGAACTCTTCCTGGAACACTTTCACATTCCTCTTTATAAGAAGACCTCTTTAGAGAACTACGAGCCTGAAAGAACACGAAAACTTCTGCTACGCAAAGCGGAAATTTTAAAAATCTCTAGTGCGCAGCGCACGGCGGGTGTTACTGTAATTCCGCTAGCCTGCGGCATCCAGGATGGGAGAATCAAAATCGAATTCGCCCTGGCTCGAGGAAAAAAACAATACGATAAACGCGAGGACCTACGGAAAAAAGACAGTGTCCGTCGCATCAAGACCGCTTTGAAAAATTACTGATCACTCAGCGAACATGCACGTCATCTACTCCACGCTCGTTCAGGAACTTCACAGTTTCGCCAAAGTCCATCAATTTGAAAAAGCGGTAGTCGGACTTTCCGGCGGTCTCGACTCTGCCGTGGCCCTCTGTATTGCCGTTCGTGCCTTCGGTGCCAGAAATGTTGCGGCGCTTATACTCCCCGAAATGGGAATCACTTCTCATGAAGACATTGAACGTGCGAAAATTCTTGCCGAACACTTTGGCTGTGAGTCTCAATATCAACCCATCAACAACTTTCTTGTGGACTTTCATTTTGTGCCTTGGGAACAAAGCGAGGAGGCCGGCAAAAATTTGCGTGCTCGCATGCGCAGCACGGTCCTTCATCACTATGCGGAAGTTCACGGAGCCATGATTATTGGAACCGCCAATAAAAGTGACCTCCAGCTCGGCCTCGGTCAAAGAGACGGTACTTTTACCGGTCACCTTCACGTTCTGGGCGACCTTTATAAGACGGATGTCATTGATTTAGCCCGTACCATTGGCCTTCCCCCGGAACTTGTAGACGGCACTTACTCCCGAAACCTCAAATACAGGCAGACCGATGAAGAAGACATCGGTGCCGTGTGGAGCAAAATTGACGAGATCTTGCGCCAACTGGAAGACAAAGTGGACCACGATGCCATGATTGAAAAAGGCATGGACGCCCTCCTCGTCCACAAACTAATCCGCCTTGTCCACGAAAACGAAGCCCTCACAAAAAGCCTTCCCACCGTGCACGTGGGCCGCATCAGCGAGTCCATTAAAAAGGCGCAGAAAGCGGAGGCGGAGAGCTTAAGCTAGACCGGAGTACTGAAGGGGATCAACAGCCTCGCCATTTTTCATTACCGTGAAATGAAGATGCGCAGCCGTGGAGCGACCCGTATTACCAATTTTTCCGATCAAAGCCCCTGGCTCAAGCACGGTTCCGGCAACCAAATCCGGCAGCTCGTCTAAATGACCAAAACTGTAAGTGGTCCCAGGGTTGTCTGGATCTTGAAGAGTAATTTGATTGGCGCCCGTTTTAGAAACAGAAACCTTTTGGACAATAAGAGGTTTGGTAGCAACAATGGGCTCCCCTATGTCTTCATTCCCAGGCGCTAGAGTAATATCTACGCCATTGTGGCTTTCATAATGACCGTGCTTATCAGGGGATTCTCTTCGCCCAAAAGGAGAAGTGATATGAGGCGTTTTCGCTGCCAAAAAAGTAAACACGGGAGCCTCCGGTTTTAAAAGTTCCGCAAGTTTATAAACAGCTTTTTTTACACTTTCTTTTACTGCTTCCGTAGCCTCTTTCCCCTCTTTTTTTGCTTTTCCAAACAGACTTGCCAAACCATCGGAAATCGATTTCCCCAGTGTCCCAAGCACTTCTTTCACTTTTGTAGCCGCGACAGAAATCCCGCCAATAAGTGTGCCCCACCAAGTTTTGTTTCCTTCTTTATTTTGAGCAGCTTGATTTTGAGAAGAAAGGGGCTCACTCGAAGGACTGTCTTGAGTGCTCCTCGTAAGCTCCACATCGGCTCTTACGGCATCGGTTTGACCGGAAGTTTCTCGCTTAAGTGCTGCCGCTTCCGCGGCTATTTTTTGGGCTAAAGCCTCAGGAGTAAGAGTGACTTCTTCTTGTCCATCAACTCCCTTAGCCACTACCGCCTGAACCACTTCAGCTTCGGCGGCACCAACTTCCGTACTTTTAGGCGTATCGGTCATATTTAGGCAAGACTTAGTCCATAAGGACGAATAAAGGATTCCGCGCTATCCACATACTCATCCACTTTACCATTCTTCACACGATCCTCTCCCGCGTAGCCTCCCTCAATAACTGCGGTGAGGAAAGCCCGAGGGTCATCCGGATGCTTAAAGGCTTCTGCATAGCGTGGATTATTTCTTAAAAGCTTTGCATAGTCTACGAAGGAATCTCGCAAACTTGGGTAGGCGCGAAAATCGTCTTTCGTGTCAACAAGCTGCCCTCCCACGTACTCTTGAGTAGCTTGCCCGCTTGCCCGCTCACCCGAGTAACTGCCACTGGCTTTTACGCCAAAACAAGCGAGGTACTTTTGAGTTAAACCACTTGCTCCATAGGCTGATTCCAAACAGGTTTGAGCAACAACAACTTGATAAGGAATGCCATATTCTGCCTGAATTTCCTTGCCAAGTTCCGTGGCCACAAGGATAAAATCCTTTTTTGGATCTCCTGTTATGGAAAGACTAAATTCTTCCGCCAAAGCTTTCATACTGTCCGTAAAAGAACTTTTAGGGGTGCTTGTTTGTTCAGGAAGGTTTGGAACAACAAGAGGCGTTGCACTTGCATCTCCCGTTTTACTCCACGGCATCTTACCCCACGTTTTCTTCAGCCAGTCGAGCAGGCCGGCCCCTCCGGTGGACAAAGCAAAGACAAAAGTTTCCA
>CAYHTG010000058.1:0-6582 GCA_964359495.1 uncultured Candidatus Peribacteria bacterium | reverse complement strand
TTTTGCACCATCGATCCCAATGTGGGCGTGGTGGAAGTACCGGACGAGCGGCTGAAGGCCTTGGCCGAAGTGTGCAATCCTCAAAAAGTCATCCCGGCCATTGTGGAATTTGTAGATGTTGCTGGCTTAGTGAAGGGTGCGAGTCAAGGCGAAGGCCTCGGGAACCAGTTTCTTTCTCATATTCGAGAGTGCCATGCGGTGGCGGAGGTGGTGCGGGTTTTCAAAGATTCCAATGTCACACATGTTCATAACAACGTGGATCCCAAGTTTGACCGTGAAGTCATTGAATCGGAACTCATTTTGGCCGATTTACAAACCTTAGAGAAACGCATGGGAAAAACCGCGAGTGAAGCGCGCGGCGGAGATAAAGAAAAAATCGCTTTAAATGCTCTCCTAGAGCGTCTCAAACCCGAGCTCGAAAGCGGTAAACTGGCTTTGCAAGTTCCAATGACGGAGGAAGAAAAGCTTTTACTGCGCGACCTGCACCTCATCACCATGAAACCGCTGATGATTTTGGTGAACGTGGGGGAAGAAGAGGTGGGAAGCATGAACGTGGACGACTTGAGAAAAGCACTCGACGTCCCTGCCTCCACCCGCATCATCCCCATTTCCGCAAAAGTGGAAGCCGATTTGGTGGCTTTCAGTGAAGAAGAGGCGGCGGCTTATCTGAAAGATTTAGGCTTACAAGAAAGCGGTCTCCATCGAGTGATTCGAGAAGCCTACGACATCCTCGGACTTCAAACCTACTTCACCGCCGGAGAAAAGGAAGTGCGAGCATGGACCGTTCGAAAAGGAGCACTGGCTCCGGAAGCGGCCGGTGTTATTCATACCGATTTCGAAAAAGGCTTTATTAAAGCGGAAGTCATTGCTTGGAAAGATTTTGTGGAGTGCCACGGCGAAGTGAAAGCCCGTGAAAAAGGCTTGCTCCGCATTGAAGGCAAAGAATACACGGTCCGTGACGGCGACGTGATGCACTTTCGTTTCTCGGCGTAGCCGAGCTTAAAAAAGTCGTCGCGTCAGCGACTCCTTTCCTATTTCCCCTCAAGAGCTCGGCGAAGAACAACCATGTCACCCGAAATGGCCTCTTCATCCTGAAGTCGAATCACATCCAATACGCCATCCACTTTTCGTATGGCTTCAATGGTCCTTTCATACTGCGTGAAATCTACGATTTCAAGAATGAATCCAATACGCGCTATCTCGATAGTTTTTCGCGGTAAAGATCGAACCATAACAATATTAATTCCAATGGTGGCCACTTCGTTACACAAATCACGAAGCAAACCGATTCTGTTCGCACCTTCCACCATAAGAGGGATGTGGTGGACCTTTTCAGGAGTCAGAGCCCGAATTTTTCGACGAGGTAAACGTTCGTAAGTTTTTAAGTTGGCGGGCGCATAATCTTCGCCAAAGAGCTCTTTTTCAGTGAAGAGCACATGGATTAAATCATGCACATGAATGCTTCCATTTCCAATTTCATAAAGCAGATCTTCCCAGCCATCCATTTCGAAGTGTTCCAGGGCCATAATTTTTTGACCTTTCGTCAATCCATCAATACCCTTGAAACCTAAAATGCGAATTTTATGGTCGAGTAGTTCTTCTGCCTGTTCCAAAACAGTTGTCCTGTCTTTTTCTTTTAAGAATTCGCGAATGCGCGTACGCGCCAAACTGGTATGAACGCTATCGAGCCAATCCAGCTCTGGCCCTTCGGATTCTTCGGAAGTTTGGATGTAAACGGTATCTCCACTGTGAAGAGGATGGGTAAGGGAGCTTAATTTCCCGTTGATTTCGGCAGAGGTCGCAAGCATTCCAACATCGCTGTGAATTTGGTAAGCAAAATCAATACAGTTTGATCCCACGGGGAGGTCAATCACGTCACCCTTGGGAGTGAAAACGAAGATGCGATCTTCAAAAATATCCAGCTTCAAGTTTTCAATGAATTTCTTGTTGCTGGATGCGGATTTTTGAATATCGAGAATTTGCTGAACCCATTGATATTTCTTTGTTAGTTTCCTACGCATGAGTTCCTGTTTTTTTCGCTCCTTTGTGGTGTAAAAGTAGTGGGCCGCAATCCCGTATTCATTTTCAAGGTGCATGTCCGAAGTGCGAATTTGGAACTCCGTAATCATCCCTTCCAATCCGAATACCGTGGTGTGAATGCTTTGGTAGCCGTTGCTTTTAGGAATAGCAATATAGTCCTTGAGGCGCCCGATTTTTGGTGTAAAATTTTGATGCAAAACTCCAAGGACCTGGTAGCAATTTCCAATATCGGGTATCAAAACACGGACACCGATGAGATCGTAAATTTCATGAAAACTTTTTCCACTGCGAAGCATTTTTTTATAAATGCTATAAATGTTCTTTTGCCGTCCCTCAATTTTAAAATCGGTAATTTTTTTCGATTTGAGGAGATTCTCCACTTTTTTGATGGTTTTCTTGAGGACATTTTGTTTTTTGTAAGTCGAAGCCTGAACAAGCCTATCAATTTCTTCATACTCTTTGGGTGCCAAAACATGAAAGCAATGATCTTCGAGTTGGTTTTTAAGCTCCCAAATTCCAAGCAAGTTGGCAATGGGAACAAAAATTTCCAAGGTCTCTCGCGCAATGCGTTCTCGCTTTTCAGGATTGGGAATAGCATCGATGGTCTGCATGTTGTGAAGTCGATCGGCGAGCTTAATCAAAATGATGCGCGGGTCCTTTGCGGTATGAATAAAAAGCTTTTTTAAGGATTCAATCTGGCGTTCCATCATGTCATTTCGATAGTGCACCTTGGAAAGTTTAGTAATCCCATCCACTAAAAATTCCACCTTTTCTCCAAACTCATGCTCGATATCTTTGAGGGTGTACTCGGTGTCTTCCGGCACATCATGAAGGAGGCAAGCAATGAGCGTGTCTTCATCCACATGAAGCTCAGTCAAAAGCTTGGTGGCACTAACAGGGTGAGTAATGTAGGGAGCCCCATCCTTTCGAACTTGCCCAATATGCGCTTTTTTAGCAAATAAGTAAGCACGGCGCAATCTCTCCTCTCGAAGCTCAGGGAGATACTTTTTTGCTGCTATTATTACAGGTTCAATCATAGAGTTGACTAACCTAATAGGTCATTTTATAGTAGCCAAGCCTTTTCTGCAAGCACTCGGCGTAGCCGAGCATAAAATAAGGTGGCGAAGCCACAACAGTGAAATGAATAAAAAACGCATTCTAGTCGCCATGTCCGGTGGCCTCGATTCCTCCGTGACGGCCGCCCTTCTTCAAAAGGAAGGCTACGACTGTATTGGGGTTTACATGAATCTTTGGGCGGATCCAACGGTTTTTGATCTGGAAGACAAGAAAAAATTCCCGCAAAACAAATGTTGCTCCATTGGTTCGCTGATGTTCGCACGCTCCATTTGTCAAAAACTCGGCCTGCCTTTTTATTCCGTGAATTTTGAAGAGGCCTTCAAAGGCAACGTAGTGGATTTCTTCCTGGAAGGATTCCGTCAGGGCGAAACTCCCAATCCTTGCGTGCGCTGCAATAAAACCGTGAAGTTTGGAATTTTATTTAAAAAAATGGAAGAGCTGGGCTGTGATTTTTTGGCAACCGGTCATTACGCCAAGCTGCTCCGTGACGAGGATGGAATGGTGCAGTTGCACCGTGGAAAAGACAAGGCAAAAGATCAAACCTACTTCCTGTATAATTTGACTCAAAATCAACTCAAAAAAATTCTCTTCCCTTTGGGCGATTTCGATAAAAGTGAAGTTCGTGAACTGGCCAAAGGTTTTGGTCTGAAAGAGCTCGAAGGGAAGCGAGAAAGTCAGGGAGTCTGTTTCTATCCGGAAAAAACCTACTTCGAATTTTTGAAACGAACCATGAAGCCCGAGGAAGATTTTAAAGCCGGCGCCATTGAGAATACCGCCGGTGAAAAACTGGGCGAGCATGGTGGACTTCCTTTTTATACCATCGGTCAGCGAAAAGGCATTCGCATCGGGGGAGGCCCTGCCTTGTACGTAAATCGAACAGACAAGCTCCGGAATGTTCTTATTGTGGGAAGCGAGGACGAGCTCTACGCGAAGTCGATTAGGTTGCGTGAGGTGAATTTTCTTTCCGGCAAAGTCCCAAAAGGGACTTTTGACATTCGTGTGCGCAGCCAAGGACGACTGAGTAAGGGCCGGCTTCAGAGCACGCCGACAGGCACCTCTAATAAGAAGGTGGAGCTTTCAGTGATTTTTGACAAACCCGAGCGCTCCATTATGCCGGGACAGTCTCTTGTCTTATACCGTGGAACCGAACTGGTTGGCGGAGGGATTATGTGCTAGAATACCAGGCACTTTTCGT
Organism: uncultured Candidatus Peribacteria bacterium; assembly: GCA_964359495.1. Lineage (GTDB taxonomy): Bacteria > Patescibacteriota > Gracilibacteria > UBA1369 > 2-02-FULL-48-14 > 2-02-FULL-48-14. Next base: position 2,270 of record CAYHTG010000058.1, on the reverse strand, counting down.
TGGTGCACTTCAAACGTGATTCCGCGGCTACGGCTTGGTGGGTTACCGATGAAAGGTGAACGTACGCTCCCTGATAGATTTGTCACGTTGAAATGGGCCTTTTAATCTGTTAAAGTGGTGGTTTTGTGTTATGATTAGACTCCATTAACCCACCCACTATGACAGTCCTCACAACTCCCTCTATGACCGACGAAGAACTCTACGAACAGGCGAAATTTTACGGGCACAATGCTCTCATCTGGCGGCAGAAGTTTATAGGACTGCTGCCTGAGGTGAATCGGCGAAGGCTCTATGAACGTAAAAATTTTGGATCGATATTTGAGTTTGCTTTTAAGTTGGCTGGACTGAGTGAGCAGCAGGTGAGAACGACTTTAAACCTCGGACAAAGGTTTTCGGATAAACCCGCTTTAAAAGCTCTTTTGGAGAATGGAGAAGTCAGTGTGAATAAATTGGTACGAGTGGCTTCCATTGCAACAACGGAGAACGAGGGGAAACTGGCGGAGGCGGTGCAAATCCTACCGAAAACCGCCTTAGAAACTTTGGTGAGGGACGAGAAAAACTCAAACCTGAACAGCTTAAGTAAGCCATTATTTGAGGTCGTGCCCGGGCACGACCTCCGACTCAGCGAGGAAGTGACCAAGAGACTTTTAGAGCTAAAAGAAAAAGGAATCGACGTGAATGAAGTCCTTCTGGAGTTCCTGGACCGACGTGAGCAAGAAATCGCTGAAGAGAAAGAAGCCATAAGTAAAGGGCTGAAGACAGCAAAATCCGGCTACGTTCCCGCTCGAACCAAGAAAATCCTTCAAAAAGAGCACGGAACGAAGTGTTCCATCGTAACTTGTAAAAAGCCGGCCGAACACCTTCACCATACCCAAACCTTTGCCCTCAGTAAAAGGCACGATCCGCGCTATTTGGCGCCACTCTGCAAGGATCATCACGTCATTGCTCATTCGATCAACCTGAAGGTGCAAGAAAAACGTGACCACAGGCCACAAAAAGTGCTTGTGGCTGATTGCCGTGAGGTATTGCTAGTTCCCTCATCTGGCAAGTAGAGCTTATTTTTGCTATAATTAAAACGTGAATCCACGTAAGGCACTCTTTTCCACGCTCGCCTCAAGGCTAGCCTTCCAAGTCGACAAAAAAATCCTCGGACTTGAGGAGGAAAACTTTTTGCGGCTCGATCTCAATGCTCACGAACACATTGGAGCCGGAATTGTTGCCATCCGAAGACCCTCTCCATTTGTGCAGGTTCGGCAGTTCGCTGTGGCCGCGTTGCTCATCTACTTTGCCCTTTTTACCATCACCAACGCCGCCGCTTACACTAAGATTTTCATGGCCAGCGTGCAATACGCCGTAGACGAAGGCGAAGGCGCCATAAAAAAAGAGCCTGACACTGCCTTAGTCGCCCTGGAAGGCGAAATCCAGAGCGATGGTCTCTTGGCTTTGAATTTAGCGCCCACCGTTTACGATAATCGACTTTCTATTCCTTCGCTCAATATCAATGCTCCCATTATAGAACCCAGTCTGGGTATTGATTCGCTGCAGGCCAAAGATTGGAATGCTTTAGAGAGTCAAATTCAAGATACTTTGCTGCAAGGAGTGGTACATTACCCGGGGACCGCGAAACCCGGTAAAATTGGAAATGCCTTTATTACAGGACATAGCTCCAATTACATTTGGGAACTCAGCGAATACAACACCGTTTTCGCCTTGCTTCCTCAAATTGAAATCGGGGCGGAAATTCGGGTGACCTACAATCAAAAGGATTACCTCTACCGCGTCACTGAGAAAAAAGAAGTGAAACCCGATGACGTCAGCATCTTGAAACAAGGCGATCAAAAAATCCTCACCCTCATGACTTGCACACCTGTTGGGACAACTTTAAAACGCTTGGTGGTAACGGCCGAGCTTATTGAGGATTAGAACTGTCCAACTGTTTGAGAATGTCTTCCTCCGCCTTTTTCTCTTCCACTTCATGACCGGCTTCCTGCGCTTTGAGCGCTTCCCGTTCTTGCTTATTTTCAAAGGCGTTCCACTCTTCCAAATGTTTTTTATTCAGTTTCGACAGTTCGCCCTGGTATTGATCATCCAGCTTCGCAAGCTGCGCCGACTCTTCCGCCAAAATAGTCTTCAATCGCGTCACTTGATCCTCCGTCATAATCGGCAAAATCTGAAACCAATATTCTCGCTCTTCCACGGACATCGATTCCGTTTTCTTAATCAGCTCCACCAACTCCGGATATTTATCTAAAACAACCTGCGGGACATTG
>CAYHTG010000057.1:5370-6816 GCA_964359495.1 uncultured Candidatus Peribacteria bacterium | reverse complement strand
GTCGTATTCGCTTGCGCCTTCTTCGCCCATGGGCATGGAAGGAGTGCTGTGACGAGAGTCCTGGCCACCGCCAAAACTGTTCACCGGTGTGCGAGAGGGTGCCCCTGCGCTACTCATGGGACGATACTCGCCCAGAGGCCTGGCAATTTGAACCCCGCGTTTAACGTCATCGAAGCCGGTGGCCACCACCGTGATTTTGATTTCACCGGTGTAGGAGTCGTTGATGACGGCTCCAAAAATGATGTTGGCTTCAGGGTCGGCGGCTTCCGTAATAATGCGAGCGGCTTCATCCACTTCGAACATAGAGAGGTCGCTTCCTCCGGTAATGTTGAACAAAATTCCTTTAGCACCTTGAATATCGAGTTCGAGGAGCGGGCTTTCCACCGCCGCCCGCGCCGCCTCCTGAGCACGATTTTCTCCGGTTCCGTATCCAATTCCCATAAGAGCGCTTCCCGCATTTTCCATAATCGCTTTCACGTCCGCAAAGTCCACGTTGATCATTCCATGCACCGTGATGAGGTCGGAAATGCCCTGCACACCTTGGCGAAGCACATCATCCACAACCATAAAGGCCTCCGTCAGCGGAGTCTTTTTGTCGATGAGCGAAAGAATTTTGTCGTTCGGAATCGTGATGAGCGTATCGACTTTATTCTTGAGATTTTCAAGCCCTTCCTCCGCTTGCGTACGACGACGATGTCCTTCAAATGTAAAAGGCTTCGTAACCACACCCACGGTTAAAATTCCCATGTCGCGCGCCAATTCGGCAATCACCGGAGCGGCACCGGTGCCGGTACCCCCCCCGAGGCCACAGCATATGAAAACCATTTCAGCTCCATCGAGCGCCTGTTTGATCTCTTCAGATGATTCTTCGGACGCTTGGCGACCAACTTCAGGATGGCTCCCCGCCCCCAGGCCACGAGTCGTAGCCTTTCCAATATTGATTTTGGTGGGTGCCTCGTTGTGATACAAAGCTTGAGCATCGGTATTTATCGCAATGAATTCAATCCCTTTGATGTTGGATTTAATCATTCGGTTGAGCGCATTTCCTCCACCGCCTCCCACGCCCAAAACTTTAATGCGGGCAACGGGCGTAACGTCCGGAGTCACTTCAAAATTCCGGCGTTTCGAACTTGTGCCGGAGAACAAGTTTTTAAGACTGTCGTCTTTGTTAGAGGAACTGGACATAAGAAGGGGGGTTCACTCGGCGTAGCCGAGAAAATAAAAAGAGGAAATCTTAACTAGGGAAGTAAACCACGGAACCAATTCTTGATTCCTTGACCGACTTTATCGAAAGAAAAGTTCTTGAAATCAAACTTGAGGCCATAGCCGTCACCTTGAAAGCGAGAGCCCCAAATGGTGAGACCAATCACGCTGGCATAAGCCGGGTCTTCAATTTTATCCACCACGCCTTCGTAGTTGGTGGGGAACCCGATTTGTACAGGGAGG
>CAYHTG010000057.1:0-5360 GCA_964359495.1 uncultured Candidatus Peribacteria bacterium | reverse complement strand
CCAGATCAATCACGCCGGGCATCTTCACCGCCGCACCGGCCAAAATAGCTCCGGCGGGAAGCATCCCATCCCGTTGCACTCGAGCGAGTTCATCTTTCACCATCACGAAAATTTCGTGGTAGCGCGCTTGGATGATTTCAGCGAGCTGCTTCTTGGAAACGGTCTGCGTATCGATTTTAGAAAGCAAGGAAAGATCAATGGTTTCTCTGTCGTGGATATCCTCGGGGATACAAGACCCGTATTCGATTTTAATTTTTTCAGCAGTATCGATGGAGGTTCGAAGGCCGATGGCAATATCGTTGGTTACATTGTCTCCACCCACGGGCAGGGAAGCGGTGTGCAGCACCGTTCCTTCTTCAAAAACAGCCACATTCGTCCCACCGCAACCCACATCAATCACCACCACGCCCAGTTCTTTTTGGCGCTTCGTGAGAACCGCCTCGGCTGCAGCAAGGCCGCAAGGGATGATATCGTTGATGTCCACACCCGCTTTATGCACACACTTTTCAATGTTTTTCACGGCCGGCACAAGTCCGGTAACCAGGTGAGCGAGCACTTCAAGCCGAATTCCGGTCATTCCCACGGGATACTTAATTCCCGTTTGTTCGTCCACGGTGAAACTCTTTGGGATGATGCGTAGAATACGTCGATTATTAGGAATGGCAACAGCTTGCGCAGCCTCAAGCACCCGATCGACGTCATCTTCAATAATTTCATTTCCACTGTGAGAAATGGCAATAACACCCTTGGAGTCCATGGAAGAAATATGATCTCCGGAAATCCCCAAAAACACATGGTGAACAGGTTCACCCGCCATACGTTCAGCATCCTCCAAAGCGGAAGAAATATTCGCAACGGTTTCTTCAACGTCAATAATATTCCCCTTTCGGAGCCCTCCCGAGGGAGAAACTCCCACACCAATAATATTGGGGATATTACTTTCTTCATCCATTATCGCCACGGCGACTCGAACTTTGGAGTTTCCAATATCGAGGCCCGCAATCATTCGATGTTTAGGCATGAGCCGACTTTAGTACAAGTTTTTTAGCTGCGCAAGAGATAGTTCGTCAAAACAGGGCTTTTAGAAGCCAAAAAACGCTGATTGAACCCAATTTTTACTCATTTTTTTGGGCTCCAATAAGCCGATTTCGCACCCTCCCTCGCCGCGAAAATTTTGGCTTGCGAAAGCCAAAGAATATGCCTCTCCACGCTTCAAATCCGAAAGAGGCGCGAACAAGCCTTTTGTGCAGCTTAAAAGCATGAACAAAATACCTACTCGTTAAATCTGTTGCGGAGTCAAAAGGATATCCTAAAAGTCTACACGTTCAGACCGGCGCCCCACCCTCCGTTTACAATCCGCTTCAAATCTGTTATAATTACACGATTAACGCGATTAATGTAATGCCATGAAAACAAAACTAAAAACCCCTCTCCAAGCGAACCCGAAGGGTTTGCTAAGCAAGAACGTGGTCAAGGGACACAACCTCCTCATCCTCGGGGCCAACGGCAACATAAGCCACGCGGCGCTTACCTACCTTAAAAACCACCGCCATCTTTTTGAAACCCTCACGCTCCTCGACCAGCACGATTTCAAGAAAACGTCCTTTGTTTCCCTCGAGGATCTGGACGCCAAGTACGTGAAGCTCCACGTCACCGAAGCCACCGCCAAGGCTTTCACAAAAATGCTCAAGGACCGTAAAATCAACCTCATCCTCGACCTCAGCGACATCGACACCAAGTTTGTTTCAGACCTCATCTTTGACTACGGAAAAGCCTCTTATATTTGCTTAGGTTTCTCCACCGCCAGCTTTTTCCCGCTCGGCGAAGCCCTCAACCTCTGGATCGACGAACGAAAAAAAGCGCCCAAACCAAAAATGCCTCACATCTTTTTCACGGGAATGAACCCCGGCACCGTAAACGCCTGGGCCGCCATCGGCATGAAAAAATTCGGCGTTCCCAAGGAAATCACCGAATTCGAATACGACACCTCTCGCTTCATGAAGCATCACAAAGAAAAAATGGTGACCTGGTGTGTACCGGAGTTCGTGGTGGAACTCGTCACCGATCCCGCGGAAATCATTCTCGGCGACCACAAAATCAAAAGCATGTACCCCAACGGGCTCTTTTATACCGAAGACCTGGAGCCCCTCTTTTCACCCATCTGGAAGCTCGCCAAGTATCCCAAAGGCTGCGTGGTGACCCACGAAGAATGCATCACCCTCAGCAATAAACTCGATATTCCGAGCCGCTTCATTTATACGGTGAATCAGGAAACCATGGATTTCATCCGCAAAACCTACGAAGAAAAGGGCATGATTGAAGATAAAGATTTGGTGCTCGGCAACAACACCACCGACCCGCTCACCGGCTCCGACAACATCGCTCTCCGCCTCGATTATCACGACAAAGCCGTGTACTACTTCAACTCCACTGCCAACGAAGATTTGAAGGAATGCAGTGGCACCGATTACCAAGTCTGTGTGGGCGTGTATGCCGCTCTTTTCACCCTACTCACCGGCGACTTAAAACCCGGCATTCACTACACCGAAGACCTCCTCGATACGCTTTTCCCCAAGTTCCTCACGGACAACATGATGATTCAGGAATTCGTTTTCGAAAAAGCCAAGGACGGCAGCCTGAAGCAAATTTCTCACAACCCGCACATCAACTACGGCAAAGGCGAATTCATCAAAATCTAAATGCTTTATCTCTATGTTCTTCTCATTCTGGTCTCTGAAACGGCAGCCTTTAGCTTCCTGAAGAAATTCTCGCTGGAATCCAACTGGTCGCACCTCGCGCTCGGCCTTTTCTTTTACGCCATGGTCGCCATCCTCCTTGTGAAATCCTTCAAGTACGGAGACATGGGAATCGTGAATGTACTCTGGTCTGCTTTCTCCGTTTTGGCCGTGGCAGGAGTGGGCACGCTCTACTACAAAGAACACCTCAGCGCCGGCGAAATGAGCGGGATGTTCTTGATTATGATTGGAGTAGCCGTCCTCAAGCTCTAAAACTAAAAAAGGCTCTCCTGCTTCTCGCTCACTCTTAGCTTTTCCCAATCCTTATTGAGTCTTTCCATGCGTCCCAAGTGGCCTCTAAAGCCCAAAGTGCCGAACAACGCACGCACGTTTTCCACAGCTAAATTGTGAACTTTGGCGGCGTTTAAATCTACGCTCACGCCATCCTCTTTAATAATGGTGGCGAGCTTTTTACACAAATGCGCTTCGGCCTCATGCGCCCGCATCAGTTCTCGAATGCGTTCCGGCTCCACTTCTTCAATATGCTTATAAATTCCCTCCACGCTTCCCCACGCTTCCAAGAGCTTCACGGCCGTTTTTTCTCCGATGCCCGGCACGCCGGGAATATTATCACTCGAATCCCCCGAAAGACCCTTGAAGTCCGGGACTTGCTCCGGCCACACGCCCATTTTCGCCTTCACCGCGTCCCGGTCGTAACGAAGCACCTTGGTGTAACCACTCACGGGCGCCACCACCGTCACACCTTCCCCCACCAGTTGCAGCGCGTCCTTGTCGGCCGTCACAATCAGGACTTGCACGTCCGGATGCTTCGCACGAAGCTCAGTCGCCACAATTCCCAAATAATCGTCCGCCTCCAGCCCCTCTTTCTCAAAACAAGGCACCGAAAAGGCCTCCAAAACCTCTCGAACCCGTGGAAATTGCGCAATCAGCTCGTCGTCGGTCTTGGCCCGCGTCCCCTTGTAGTCCGCATAAAGCTCATCACGAAAGGTCGGGCCCTTCATGTCCCAGGCCACGGCCAAATAATCCGGATGCTCATACTCCAAAATCCCCAGCAAAATCCCCGTGAACCCGAAAACCGCGTTGGTCAGTTCTCCCGTCGGCGACCGCAAAGTCTTCGGCACCGCATGGTAACAACGATGAATGAGCGCGTTTCCGTCAATAATTACGAATTTCTTCACCGCACAAGAATAGCCTAAGCTCCCAAGTTGAGAAAGTGGATCAAAAGTAGAGTCATGTTAGTTTGTCAGTCCGATTGACAAACTAACATCTTCAGGCTAATATGAAGATATGATCCCACGGGTTTTAACGTCAAGACTTCAAAAATTGGCACAACAGTTTCCGGTGCTCACGGTTTTAGGCCCACGGCAAGCGGGAAAAACCACTTTAGTTCGCAACGCTTTCCCCAATAAGCCTTACCTCAGTTTGGAAAATCCGGACGTTCAAGAGTTTGCCCTTTCAGATCCGCGGGCTTTTTTGTCTCGTTATTCCGAAGGGGCGATTTTGGACGAGGTACAGAGGGCACCCGAACTGCTTTCCTACCTGCAAGGCATAGTGGATGAAAAAAAACAAAAAGGACTTTTTATTTTAACCGGCTCTCACAACTATCTCTTGCAAGAAAAAGTCGTACAAACCCTTGCGGGAAGAACCGCTTTATTGACCCTCCTTCCCTTCTCGGTAGAAGAGCTTCGGGGAAGTCATGAGGCCACACTGAGTCAAACGATCCTTCGGGGCGGTTACCCTGAAGTCGCCTTGGGCCTTATTGACCGTGAGGAATGGTTCGCGGCCTATTTGCGTACCTACGTGGAAAGAGACGTAAGGTTCATCAAAAACATTCCCGACCTAAGGACTTTCCGAACTTTTTTGAATCTCTGCGCAGGCCGTGTGGGGCAAGTTCTCAGCCTATCCGGCCTGGCTACCGACTGTGGAATCTCTCACAATACGGCCAAAGGATGGCTTTCCGTTCTGGAAAGCAGTTACCTCATTTTTTTAGTTCAACCCTACTACAAGAATTTTAATAAACGTGTCATTAAAGCTCCGAAGCTCTATTTTTACGATTCCGGACTTCTCACTTATCTGCTCGGAATTCATACATTGGAACAGTACGAACAACACTATGCACGCGGGAGCGTATTTGAGTCCTTTGTTTTTTCAGAGATTTTAAAGAAAGAATTCGCCACTCAGGCCAATGATTCTCTGTATTACTGGCGCGATTCGCTCGGGAGGGAGGTGGATGGACTCCTTGAAAAGGATGGACGCATCCTTGCCGTGGAGGTGAAAGCGGGCCAAACGGTGAACGAGCACTTTTTTGATGGACTGTCTTATTTTAAAAAAATCGCCAAAAAAGAGGCCGGCCAAGCCTTCCTTGTCTATGCGGGAGATGAAAAATTCTTTAGGAAGGGAGTTCAAGTACTTGACTGGAAGTCCGCCGGAGAAGTACTAGACATTACATAGGCGGCACAAACCGTTGATTTTCTCTGTTGATTCAGCTATAATTACTTAATCGCTCACCACTCACCGAAGGTGAGTTTAAAAAGAAGGTGAGCCTAAAAAAAGCCATGGCAAAAACAAAATCTCCCCAAACGTCACCTATAAAGCTGAAGGTCC
>CAYHTG010000056.1:0-6867 GCA_964359495.1 uncultured Candidatus Peribacteria bacterium | reverse complement strand
TCCTACCATTCTCCGTTCTTACCCATTTATTTACCCAAAGTGTTTAAAGAACCTGACTAGCCTTGACAGGATCACATTCATAGTTTAAATTGGGCTAATTCGATTAACCCCATTCCTATGTCTGCACACACTTCCGCCAATGGTCCTGACGCAGCCACACAGGCTGTTTTGGATGCCGCTCATCCCACTGCAGCACCCGCTGCCGCACCGTCAACTTCGGGTCCGGTCATGACCTACTTAAAAAATGTGAAAGATCGCGTACTTTGTGGGCTTGGAAATGTATTATGGGGCACTCCCGCTGAGTTGGCGAAAGGAGTTGTAGATCTAAGCTCTCCCGAGCCTTGGGCTAAAAGTGCGCTTGCTCCTTTCGGGCGAATGATTACAAGCACTGTGGTTCGTCCCTTTACGGCTGTTAAAGAGCTGGTTCATCACGATGGTCATTGGTGGTTCAGTCCTGGAAAGGCATGGGAGGAGCTCTCAACTATGGTTACTGTACCTTTTCATGAGCTTACTGATGTGGGGGGCAGGACAGTTGATGCTGTGGAGAGAGCCACTCACCGGTTTTGTTTTGGAGTTGGAGAATTGCTACGTTCACCCGGAGGTCAACCCTTGGGGTATCAACCTGTACCCAGCGTGGGTGGCTACTGCCTCCCTTCCACTCAGGGAGTGCCAGCAATTTGGCGTTGAGCCAATTTTCTATTGACCCTGAGTTTAGCTGTGCTTCAATATCCCAGCTTTAATAATAAATATGCCTGAAGGCGGCTCCCTTAATTCAGAACTGGATCTCGGTCGATTCATTCGTGTTGATACTACGTCTGAAGGCGAATTTTTGGATGATACAGTAGGGCAAGTCCTTTCTGTGTGTGATTTCATTCAATTGTGTCGCGATCCACAAGTTTCCGTCGATGATTTAAGAAGGGCCTTACCGCTTTCGGTTCGGGCCATGCTTACCTCACTTGAGGAGATTGAAACTCCCTTTGCTAAGGATAGCCCTGGAATTCTTGAAGGAACTGATGCCACTGTGAGAGAAAACTTAATTTTTGTTTCTCAGTGGTCGGATTCTTTTCACAATGAAATCGAAGGCGCTTTGTTTACTGACCTTCACGAGAGTTTACCGAATCTGAGATTTTAGATTAGGATAGGGCCATGTGGATAGATACCCATTGTCATCCTTTCTCAAAAGCCTTTGATCTCGATAGGGAAGAGGTGATTCAGAGAGCCCGCGAAGCGGGCGTTGAAAAGATGATTGTGGTGGGTTTTGACAAGGAAACGAATCGTCAAGCCCTTGCTTTGGCTGAGCAGTATGATTTCATGTGGGCGACTTTGGGAGTGCATCCTTGTGAGTGTGACCAGCTTACGGATGAGGAGGAGCTGTGGATCCGCAAAACCGCCGCGCATCCTCGGGTGGTGGCTCTTGGGGAAATGGGACTCGATTATCATCACATGAGTTTTCCGAAGGATGTGCAAAAGGAATGCTTTCGTAAGCAAATCCGCCTTGCCAAGGAACTTGATCTGCCTTGCATTGTTCACTCTCGCAACGCCGCGGAAGACACCCTGGCTTTGCTTCTGGAAGAAGGGGCCAAAAAAGTGTTTTTCATTGCTTCAGCTACGACTATGAGTTTGCCAAAAAAGCCTGGGAACAGGGGTTTTACACTTCGTTTAGTGGTGTTCTTACTTACCCTCAGGCCAAGAATGTTCAAGAAGCGGCGGCCAAGGGACCTCTTGAGCTTTTTCTGATCGAAACCGACTGTCCTTACTTAGCACCCCAGTCCATTCGTGGAAGGCGTAATGAAATGGCCGCTGTGGTGGAAGTGGGTGAGAAAATTGCGGAGCTTAGAGGGGTCCCTTCCGCCCTTCTGGAGAAACAGCTTAGACAGAATCTAAGGAATGTTTTAGGCTGCGAGTCGTGATTTCACAAATCGCTCTATTCCTTCTTCTACATACGCCGCTTGGGTGTGGAGTTCAGGAAAAACACTTCCGGAAAAAATATGCTTAACCTCTAAAGGCAGTTTTTTAGCGTCATAGAAACGAGAATGAACAGGGTTATCTGGTGATTCTTTACCTTCATAGGTATCTCGTGGTAGCAATTGCAATTCTCCAGGAATTCCTCGTGGTGTTTCAGGGGAGCCTTTGGTTCTGAGGTAAATTTTTACTGCCGAGAAGCCGTTCGATTTTTTCCCTTGGTTTTTTTTCTCTAGTTTTATGGATAGTGTGAATTCTCCCGGTTTTAACTTTTCTTTTTCTTTGTCGACAAATTTCAGGCCGCGGTTCTCCATTAGTTTTCTTGCAAAGATTTTCACCTTTTCCAAAAGGTTCGGATCATTTAAAAGTTCGTCCGTGGTATGGTCGACCATCATCATTCCTCCCCATAGGTCGAAGGTGTTTTCTACTTCTAATTGAGGTTCACGGATGAGTTTACTGACAGTGGACGCTTCTTCTTTTGGCCTTATTGCTTTGTTAGGGACGTAAATGTCCAAATCCTCCATGCCTCTAGAAGTAGCTATTCTTGCTCGTCGAAATTCCCATTGTTTGACCTCGACCGCCTTTTCCCGTGTTGTAATATTACCTCGTTCATCCAAGGGGATATCTCGGGTGCTTCGTTGCGGAATAAAAAGCTTGGGATCAGAAAAAATATCTCTGCCCAAACGGCGGTTGAGAAGAGCTGCACCACGATAATACGGTGAGTTTATAACTCTTAAATACTGGCAGGCAATACCGGCAAGTAATTGCATTTCATCGAGAGTTTTCAAGTTTGGCTCTGTTCTAAAAGAAAGAATACGTAGTATCTCTGTTGGATAGTAAGTTTGTTTTTCTACATCGATGTCGATGGTTCCTCGTATTGCCGGCTTGTTTAAGTCGGGTACATACTGCGAGACAAGATTACAGGCTTCATCGAGCTCAGTGGCCAAATTTGTTAAATAAGTATAAGCGAAATCAAAGGCTTTCAGTAACTGAGCGTTGAGTCGATTGTAATTGCTGTGACCTTCCTCAGAGGCAGCTTCTAACAAGAGCCCCGTTTTTTCCACGGTACCTAAAGTCCCCTCTTGGTCGAGCTGGACGGCCCTTTCAATCAGTGCTCGAAACGAGATGGATTTCCTTGTGGGCTCTTCGACCTCCCGAAAAACACCAGCACTTAATTCGGAGTGGGGATCATCAGTTTCTTCTTGCTGGGTTGAGGTCATGAACAGGTCGGGTTCATTCAAGAATCTGGAAAAATCTTGAGTCTCAGGATCCAGAGGGAGCGGAGTGATTGCGCCTTCTAGTTCGTACAGTTCTCTTAAATTGCGAGTTACATTACGGTAGGCCAGCCTATGTAGGTTCACTTCAAAAACGTCTTTGTGTTCAGGGTCGACTAAGTTTAAATTGCACAGTTCTTCCACAAGAGTGCTGATGTGTCTTTCTATTAAAGCTTTCAGTTGAGCTTTATCGATGTTCAGGGGAATGAAGCAAAGCAGGTTTTTTATTTTTTGAAATTCTTTCTCAATTTGTCCAAAGATAAAAATGCTCTCTTTCTCAACAATGCCTGTTTTTTTTACTAATACTCGAAGCAGTCTTTGCCTCAAGAATTCTCTGAAAACGGCCACCGTTAGATCTCGCTCGGCACTTTCCGTAAAAGTGGGATCGAGCAAGCGTTTATCCAGAGTGAATTCCCGCCTAGGTTTTCTAGCTTTTGCTTTGGGTCCCGTGGCCTCTGAGTCAAGTCGATTCATGAAAAGAGAATTTTGATTTTTAATTTTAACAGATATCAGTCAAAGGTCAAGGAGCTTTGAATGCGGCCCTTTCCTGTGAAAGGAGTCAGTTCAAGCTTCTTCGCCGCCTTCTTGCGGTCCTCGTCCTTGTAAGTGCTCCGAATCTCCCCGGTGAGGCCCACTTCGCCAAAAACCACCCAGTTTTCAGGAACGGGTTTTTTAAGGAGGCTGGAGGCCACGGCGGCGCAAATGGCAAGGTCGGCGGCGGGGTCGGAAAGGGTGAGGCCGCCGGTGACGTTGATGTAGACGTCTTGATCGGAAAGGCTGAGGTTTGTGTGTTTTTGAAGGACGGCCAGGAGAAGTTCAAGGCGATTTCGATCAAAACCGCTGGCCATTCGTTTGGCGTACCCGAAAGGTGTTTTGTTCACGAGAGCCTGTACTTCCATGAGTAAAGGGCGATTTCCTTCCATACTCAGGGTGAGGCAAGTTCCTATGGCGCCCTTGGGCCTGCTTTCCAAAATCCGCTGGCCGGGATTTTTAAGTTCTTCTAAGCCGCGTGAACTCATCTCAAAAATTCCCACTTCACTCACGTTTCCAAAACGGTTTTTTACGGCTCGAAGCATGCGGAATTCGTGATCTCGCTCACCTTCCAAAAGCAAAACGGTATCGACAAGATGTTCAAGAACTTTAGGACCGGCAATATTTCCTTCCTTGTTAACGTGACCAATGAGCAGAGTAGGGATTTTGAGGGTTTTTATGGTGTTCATGAGCAGTTCCGTAACGTACCGCACTTGGCTGATGCTCCCTGCGGTCCCCACAATTTCTGAAGAGGCCATGACTTGAATGGAATCGACCACCAGAAAGTCAGGTCGACTCGACTCCAAGGACAGGAGAATGTTTTCCACATTATTTTCATAGAGCAGCTCAATGTTTTTTTGCTTGCAGCCGAGGCGCTTGGCTCGGTCCGAGATTTGATTGGTGGACTCTTCGCCCGAGACATAAAGCACTTTTTCTTTCTGGGAAGCCATTTTCTCCACCACTTGAAGGGTGAGGGTCGATTTCCCTATGCCCGGCTCACCGGAAAGGAGGGTGAGACTTCCTTCCACAAAACCACCTCCTATAACTTGATCGAATTCTGTTATGCCGGTTTGGGTTCTCGTGGTGGGGGCGGTGGTGAGTTCGAGGTTTGTAGGTTTTTCCGCAGGGTGCGAACGCAGGGTGGAGTTTTTACTTTCTGCTTTTCCAATGTTAATCACCTCTTCTAAAAACGTGTTCCACTCTTCACAGGACGGACAACGCCCCATCCATTTGCTGGTTTGGTACGAGCACTGTTGGCAACTGTAGACGGTTTTGAGTTTCATAGGGTTTAAAAGTGGGGAAAGGGTATTTGTTTGGTGGTTTAGTGTGCAGCTCAGCTCGTGGTTTTATAGTACTGTGTTTTTCGGTCCACCGCGTGCGCAATACTGTGGTGCTCATGGCAAAGAGGAGCCAGGTACTTGGGGTCATGCGTGCGAGCAAGGCTGAACCGCTGGGAGTGATGGATTTCCGTGGCCGCCTTTAGGCAGCTTTTGATGGAGCACTTTTTGCCGTATTCTTCGTCGAGCAGCTCTTGGCTTAGCACCGGGATATGCCTGGAATCCGTCGGTTTTGCCTCCCGAGAAAGCACTTCTTTCTTTTCTTCGATTCTTTCTTTGCGCAGCTTTAGCAGGCCAAGAAGCAACTCATTGACATCTTTCCCCAGGGAATGAAGTTCGTTGAGCTGCTCAATCACCTCCACAGAAAGTTCAAAATTGAGGATCCGCCCGGGCGGACTTTTTACTTCAAATAACGCCTTCCCTAAGCCATTTTGCTTTTCAAAAACGCGTTCATCCCGTACCCAAGTTTCCAAAGCTTTTTTTGAAAGTTGCTTCACTCTTTCCGCCAACTCTTTTTCGTTTTCTGGGGTGGCAATGGAAGCCACACGCTCCAACTTATTAAGACTCGCCCCACCTTCTATCAGCAAACTCTTTAATGCAGGTTTGTCTTCGAACCGTCTTTCCAGATTTAAAGCCAGCCGTACTTGTGGTTCAGTGAGCCCCGCCAGCTTTGCCGCGAACTCAAAAATCGACGAACAGCCCTTCTTCAAATAAAGCTGCCTTCTGTTTACCTCGGGTAGAAGTCCAATAAACTTCCGCCGCCAGAGTAGCGCCTTCCGCCCATATTTCTTACAAAGTCGATAGAGTTCTTTGTCGGTCATATTAATCTGTAAATGGTATCTATATAGTAGTGTATGCTCACCCTGACTGCAAGCTTAAAAATAAATTTGAACTGGCGATAACTTCCAAATGTTTCCCGGCAGTTCTACTTGGCAGTCCAGGTGCCTTTTGCTAGAATCCCGCCGGATCAGTAGCTCAGTTGGTAGAGCAGAAGACTCTTAATCTTTTGGTCGCGGGTTCAAGTCCCGCCTGATCCACCACACTGCACGAAGTGCAGATTATAAAAGAGGGTCGTGTCAGCGACTCCATAAAATCTTATTCTATGGCTCAATCTCTCACGGATCTGCGAGTAGGCGTTGTCATCAACCACAGTGGGGCTCCTTATCAAATCATTTCGAATTCCTTCATGCGTACGGCACAACGCAAGCCGGTGATGCGGACCAAACTACGCAACCTTATGAATGGCTCTGTTATGGAAAAAACCTTCATTGCAGGTGAGGCTTTTGAAGTTGCGGATGTTGTGAGGAAAACCTGCCAATACCTCTATAAAGATGGAAGCGACGCGCACTTTATGGATATGGAATCTTACGAACAGTTCACGTTTCCGCTCGAGTCTCTGGGCGACATGGTGAGCTATCTCAAAGATGGAGAAGATTTGGTGGGGCTTATTTACGAAGGCCGACCGATTACGGTTCAGCTTCCGCCTAAAGTGGTTCTCAAGGTTGTTGAAACGACCCCCGGTGTAAAAGGAGACCGTGCCCAATCGGGAACCAAGCCGGCCAAGATGGCAACGGGTCTCAGCGTGAACGTTCCCCTTTTCATCAATGAAGGAGATTCCATTCGCATCAACACGGAAACCGGCGAATACGTTGAACGCGCCTAAATCTTCTGGAAACCAGTGAATTTATTAAAGCAGGTGGCTCCGTGACAGTATTTTCCAATCCGGGAATGAGCCTGAAGGGGGCTAGGAGGTGGAGAGAGAT
>CAYHTG010000055.1:0-6981 GCA_964359495.1 uncultured Candidatus Peribacteria bacterium | reverse complement strand
CTCGCTTTCCCCGTACCTTTCTTCCGGCATTTTGAGAAATTGGCGGATTTTTCAAGTTTTGAAAAAAAGGCGGAGGCCTTGGGACTTGTGAAACCTTTCAATAAATTGGATCCCGAAAAATACGCCCTATTTTACAGGGATTTCGCGGAGTCTTTGGGGGCCGAAAGTTCTGTTTACAAACAGATTCACGATCACTATAATGCGCAGGGCACGGTGGACGAGGACTTTTTGAGTGGGCTGGAAGATGGGCCAAAGCTTCAAAAAATGGCCTTGGAAGCGGAGGTGAAGAATACCGATCCGGAACAACTCCATCAGGAGTTTGAAAAAGTGCTCACCTTGCTCTACTTTGAATACTTGGCGGAGCCAAGCTTACCAAAAAGAAATGGCACGAACTAAAAAATTCATCGCACATTTCTCCGAAGAGAATTTGGCCAAGTATCCTCAAGAAGTGCGGGATTTGATTGATAAAGGACGCCAACGAGGTTTCGTTACACAACAAGAACTCATGCACGCTCTTCCTAATCTGGAAGACGATATTGAGTTTGCCGATGAAGTTTATACTCTGCTTTTGGAATTAGGTCTTGATCTGATTGATGTGAAGGATGAGATGATTTGGGGAAAGAAAGAAAGTGCGGAAGACGTGGAGCCCGCCGATGAAGAGTTGTTGGATGTAGACCTGGTTAAGCTGGCAGAATCCGATGAACTGGCTGAGGAGCTGGATACCAGTGATGAAGAAGAAGGCGAAGGGGGTGAACTTTCCGAATCAAAAAAGAAGCAAAAAAAGGACAAGAAGGATAAAAAAGATAAGCAAGAGAAGCAAGATAAAGCGGACAAAAAGCTAAAAGATGATAAGAAAGCCGAGGCTGTCGCTCAAGAAGCCAAAAAAAAGCCCGTCAAGAAAATAGTCGACCTTTCCGAAATTGCCAACGACTCCATCCGTATGTACCTCTGCGAAATTGGGAAGGTAGATCTGTTGACGGCTAAAGAGGAGGCCGATTTGGCACGAAAAATCGCAAAGGGAGATCAATCTGCAAAAGCAAAACTGGCTGAAGCGAATCTTCGTCTCGTGGTTTCCATTGCTAAAAAATACATCGGGCGAGGGCTTTCGTTCTTAGATTTGATTCAGGAAGGAAACATCGGTTTATTCCGGGCTGTTGAAAAATTTGATCCGAACCGAGGGTTTAAGTTTTCCACTTATGCCACTTGGTGGATTCGTCAGGCCATAACGCGTGCCATTGCCGATCAGGCTCGCACCATCCGTATTCCGGTGCACATGGTGGAAACCATCAACAAGCTCACACATACACAGCGTCGTTTGGTGCAAGAATTGGGTCGAGAACCTCTCATTGAAGAATTGGCGGCGGAAATGGATATGGATGAGAAAAAAGTTCGCCACATCTTGAAGATTTCTCAAGACATTGTTTCTCTTGAAGCGCCGGTGGGTGCCGAGGAAGACAGCAAACTTGGTGATTTTATTGAAGACGATGATGCACTTTCTCCTTCCGAGCAGACCAACCGCCAGCTGATTAAGGAAAATATTCATGAGATGCTCCAGTACCTTTCGCCACGCGAACGCAAAATCATTGAAATGCGCTTTGGTCTCAAGGATGGCATTGGCCACACGCTGGAAGAGGTTGGAAATGAATTTGGTGTGACGCGCGAACGTATTCGTCAAATTGAAGCGAAAGTGCTTCATAAGTTGCGTGAACATCCCAAGAGTATTAAAATTCGCGCGTATTTTTGATCACTCGCCGAAGGCGAGCGTTCCCCTTCCCCAATTAACCCCCCTTTATGACAAAAGCTAAAGTAAAAGACGAAAGCACAGCTAAGACTCAAAAAGCTCAAATCCTTAAGGCTCAAACTCAAGCTCCTGCTAGCGCAGGAGTGGTAGAAGAGTTGATGGTCACCAAAGAGGGTCTCAAAGCGCTTCATGAAGAATTGGATTTTTTGCAAACCACGCGTCGGAAGCAAATCGCGGAACGTTTGAGGGAAGCCATCAGTTATGGAGATCTTTCTGAAAACTCCGAATATGAAGAAGCAAAAAATGAACAGGCTTTCATGGAGGGGCGCATTCTCGAACTCGAAGGAATGATTAAACTCGCTAGGGTGGTGGATGAGAGACAGCACAGCAAAAATGTAGTGGAAATTGGAGCGAAAGTTAAAATTCGCAACGTCCGCAAAAATGAAGACTTGGAAATCACCATTGTTGGAGCTACCGAATCCGATCCTTTTAATGCTCGTATTTCCAATGACTCACCCATTGGTCTTGCCCTCATCGGCGCAAAAGTGGGCGACTCGGTGATGGTGGAAATGCCGGCCGGAAAGGCGGAGTACAAGGTTTTGAAATTGGCTTAGCGTCGGTTCTTTTTCTTGGGGAGATATTTATCCATGTTATCCCTGCGCTCAGCAAGGGCGGGTTTTAAATCCGCCTTTTTCTCGCTTTGCTTCCAGTGCCAAACCGCGTAGATCATCGCTGCTAAAAAGATCAAAACGATAAAAAAGCGCATTCCAAGGTAAGGGATGTTTTGGTCGCGCAGGAAAGTAAAAAGTAGTCCGAGGGAGGAAAACTCACGCATTCGTGCGGCAATTCCTCGTGCTTCCACTTTAAAGCTGGCAACAAAAACCGCCACAAATAGAATCACAAGGGGCCAAAAGAAAAGAAATTCGCTGCCGGGACGAGGGTCAAAAAGGTAGCCGGGGTCAAAAAGTTTAAAGGGAGAGAGGCTCATGGGGATGGTGTTTAGAAGATTTGCTGCGTTTAAAGAGGATGAAACTGCTGATTAGAAAGAGTAAAAAGAACAAAATTTGAGGGAATCTGACTCCTAAGATTAGGAGTGTATCATCGCCTCGGAAGAATTCAAGGCCAAAGAAACCCAAGCTGAGAACGACGCTGTAGTACAGCGTCGCGTTCCCCTCCCTCTGAAAGAAGTTGGTTTTCTTTTGAAGAAGTCGTTTGCCGAGCAGCACTACAATCAAAAAAAGAAGTTCATAAATTTGAACCGGATGAACAGGTACGGTGTACTTGACCGTGAACACTTCGTATTGCACGCCCCAAGGAAGTCCAGTGGGGCTCCCATAAGAGTATCCTCCCAGGAAATTTCCCACGCAGCCAATTCCCATCCCCACAATCAAAGGCACCATAAGGGCATCCAGCCATTTCCATTTGTTTTCTTCAGATTTTTGAAGCCGATAAAGGAAAGCCAAGGAAAAGCCGAAGAGACCTCCCCAGAAAGAAAAGCCTTGGTCCCAGATTGAAAAGAAGTTACCCAGGGTTCGAAGATCGAAGCCGGGGAAATAAGCGTCGGTATGGAGGACAAAGTAAGTGATCCGAGAAAAGATGAGGGCGATCAAAAAGAAAAACCCGATGTGCTCAATAAATAAGGTGAAATTCACTCTGGCGCGTTTGAGCCTTTGAATGGCAAGGTAAGAAGCGACCAGGACCGCGATGACGGCGAAGACCCAGACGGTCTGAATGGTGACAAAACGGGAATCAAACAGGAACGGTAACATCTTATAAATTAAACACTAAACCGGCATTCAGGACAAGACCCAATGGTAGCACCAGCCAATTGGCCCAAGGTTTATAACGAAGGTTACGCAGCCTGAGGCTGAGGACCACGTGCCAGAGGAAAATGCTGATGAGAATATGACGGAGTAAGCTGGAAGAGAGAAGGTTAAATTCGCCTGGGAAAGGACTGCCTCCCGGAACAACCTTGGCTGAGGTGTAATAACTCACAAAGTAGGCGGCCAAGTAAAAGGCCAAAAGCCAAGAAAGGAAATGATTCACTTCTTCAGTGATGAGCGGTTCAGGCACTTCTTCGGAGGTCCTGTTTTGTTTCCGAAGGGCGATGCTATTTTTAAGCTCTTGCTTCAAACGGGTTCTTTCTTCAATGAGCGAGTTCAAACTTTGACGAGCTTCTTCTTTGGTGGAGGCCGGAGTGGTCCAAAGAATTTTGCGATAGGTCCAAATTTGGCGACTCATGGTAGCAATTTTTGTTTTCAACTCTTTCTCTTCCGGGGTGGGAGTGAAATTGGCGAGCCAGGTGGCGAGCCCTTGAAGCAGTGGATTCTGAGAAGAACCCAATTTGGATTGTAATACTTCAATTTGATCACTCATGCCCTGGAGCTGAACAGGCTTTTCATGCAAGGTCGCCATCATTTTTTGTGCTTCCAATTTCAAATGTTCACGTTGCCCCTGCATTTTTTCTTTATGCAAAAAAAGTTCTTGGTCTTGAACTTTCTTGAGCAATTCTTCCGAAGTGCTTTGAATATAATCGAGGTTGGTACTGCTTTTGATTCGAAGCAGTTTATCGATGTACCCCTGAATTAGTTTTCGAGAATCGGCCGTGAGTTCATCTTGGTTTGTCACTAAAAGTCCTTTAATCTTTTCAAGGATGAAATCCACCTTTTGAAGGAGGTTTTTTCGCTCGGCTTCAAACTGAACCGAAATCTTTTTTTCTTCAATTACTTCTTTGTCCGTCTCTTTATTTCGGACCTCATATTCTGCTTTCAGCGCCGAAAGATCTTCGCCTTTAGCTTTTACTTTTTCCTCTTCACCGGCACCTGCGGCAACGACATAAGACACTTCAAATTGGTATTCTTCCATGAGGCGCTTGAACGCTTTGTAACGACTGCTGGCGGGAAGCGTTCCGAGCACTTTTTTTCCGTTTTTATCGAAAGCTTCGAATTCGAATTTGGGTAGCTCATTTGTAGTAGCCGCCTCGCGAGTTACACTCTGCTCTGCGGTGTCGGCCATTTTTTGAATGGCCAAAAGCGAAATCCCAAAAGTATTGAGTTGTTTGCGGGCTTCCTCTTCTGTGGCGGCACCAATAATACCGCTCAGTTTTTTACCTCCATTATTGACGGCTGTGTACTGAAACTGTGCCATGGCGTGGCGATTTAAGTGTTACGCAAGAACTGGCTTCAATAAATCCGTAAAAGAGAGGATGGGGGCGATGAGGTCGAGACAGAAACTCCGGATGAAATTGAGAGCCAATCATGAAAGGATGATTTTTGAGTTCGGCCATTTCCACCAAGTTTCCTTCTTCAAATATACCCGAAGGAGTCCAGTCGCTTTTCTCAAGTTTTTTCACATAGTCGTTATTGATTTCGTAACGATGACGATGCCGTTCCATCACCATGTCTTTGTTGTAGAGTTGATGGGCGAGTGTATTTGGAATCAGCATACAAGGGTAAGCACCCAAGCGTAAGGTCGCTCCTTTGTCTTTACCGCGATGTTGTCCGGGAAGAAAGTGAATCACATATTTGTCGGCACCGAGTTTTCCTTCTTCATCAAACTCTTCCGAAGTGAGCTCAGGATCTTTGAGTTTTTCACGGGCATATTCAATCGTCATGAGTTGAAGTCCCAAACAGAGTCCGAGGTAAGGCACTTTGTTTTCACGTGCGTACTTAGCAGCCATAATTTTCCCTTCCGTTCCACGAATGCCAAAACCTCCCGGGACCAAAACGCCATGCGCGTTTTTCAGTTGCTCCCAAGTGGCTTCATCCTTTTCCTCGAGCTTCTCCGCATCCACCCACTGTAAATCCAAATCGAGGTCTTGGTGGTAGCAGGCGATTTTCAAAGATTCGATCACGGAAAGGTACGCGTCTTCGAGATCGGTATACTTTCCAACAAGTGCAATGCTTACGGGTTCGCGCTTCGCTTGAATTTTTGAAACCAAGGTTTGCCAGTCTTCCAGCATGGGGTTCACATTTCCAAGATGCAGCTTTTCGGCAATTAATTGTGTGACATTGTATT
Organism: uncultured Candidatus Peribacteria bacterium; assembly: GCA_964359495.1. Lineage (GTDB taxonomy): Bacteria > Patescibacteriota > Gracilibacteria > UBA1369 > 2-02-FULL-48-14 > 2-02-FULL-48-14. The sequence continues at coordinate 1,223 of CAYHTG010000055.1, read as the reverse complement.
CATTGAAGTTAATGGGGACTTCGTAAATCGATTTAGCGGTGACGGCAGGAATCACACAATCCGCCTCGACGTCACAAAAGAGCGAAATTTTCTTGAGCACATCGGTGGGGATATTTTTGTCGGCTCTTGCCAAAATCAGATCCGGTTGGATACCAATGGAGCGCAGCTCTCGAACCGAGGCTTGAGTGGGTTTGGTCTTCAGTTCTTTGGTCGCTTTCAGGTAAGGCAGAAGCGTGATGTGCACAAAGAGCGTGTTCTCCTTCCCGAGTTCGTGGCGCATTTGGCGAATGGCTTCGAGGTAGGGAAGGCCTTCAATGTCTCCCACTGTTCCTCCAATTTCCACAAGCACCACTTTGGCGCCGCTTTGCTTGGAGGCTTCTTTGATGCGATTTTTAATGGCCTCCGTGATGTGGGGAATAATTTGAATGGTGCCTCCTAAAAAATCGCCGCGACGTTCCTTGGCCAGTACTTCCGTGTAAATTTTCCCAGTCGTAACGGAAGAAAGTTCGTTTAAATTTTCATCGATGAAGCGTTCATAGTGACCGAGGTCGAGGTCTGTTTCCGCTCCGTCATCCGTAACAAAGACCTCTCCATGTTGAAAGGGACTCATAGTTCCGGGGTCCACATTCAAATAGGGGTCAAGTTTCATGGTGAACACCTTAAAGCCCGTTGCTTTTAGAAGAGCGCCGATGGAAGCCGTGGAGATTCCTTTCCCCAAACTCGAGCAAACTCCACCCGTGACAAAGATATATTTGGTTGGCACGAGTGAAGTATACGCATCAAAAAAACCCTCGGCAAGAGAGCTTTTTTGATCTTGAGATCATAAATCTCTATTTATTTGGTCCATTCATATGCTATTCCCCAGGCGAGAGCGGCTCGAATGGCAATGGCCATGGCTTCAGACCGAGCAATGTTGTTGTAAGGTCGGAAGGTTCCGTCGCTGTATCCTTCCACAACGGGAGTCGTGTCATCTTCGTAGTCGATTACCGTGGCTTCATTTGCAATGGCAAGGGCGTAAGCGAAGTAATCACTGTTGTCCACGTCGCTGAAGGTGGCTTCCACATCGTAGTCGTAGTCACTGAGACCGGCGGCTCGAATGGCGAAAACAAGAGCATCGGCACGAGTAATATCTTCATTTGGATCGAAGTAAGAACCGGTATCCCGTGTGCGGGCGATGTCGTTCATTTCGGCAATCACAATGTAGTTGTAGTACCAATCGCTTT
>CAYHTG010000054.1:0-7017 GCA_964359495.1 uncultured Candidatus Peribacteria bacterium | reverse complement strand
TGTTAAAAGCCGTGCAGGCGGATCACGCCAAACTCTATGAAAAAATGAAAAAGGACAAAAAAGATCCGAAGCACCCCACCATGGAAGACCGCCGTCACCAGTATGCGCACGACTTAAAACACCACCGCGACGAGGACGAAAAACGTCGCGCCGGCGGAGACATGGACATTCATATTCTTGGCTACGAACTCGAGCACGGACATGGCGGCGGTCACGGCGGGCAGGCGGGCGGTGCAGGCGGGCATTAAAGCCCCTCCGGCAACTTTCGCTCTTTAATTTCGCTGACAATAGCTTTAGTAAAAGTGGACAAAGCGACGACTTCCTGCTTCTTGGTGTGATAACTTCTGGCGGCGACGGTTTTATCGGTGGCTTCTTTTTCGCCGACCACGAGCATCCAAGGGATTTTTTGTTTTTCCCCGTTGCGGATTTTTTTGCCGAGACTTTCGTTCGAATCGTCCACGGTGACGCGCACGCCTTTTTTGGCCAGCGCTTTTTGAACTTTCTGAGCGTACTTCATAAAGACATCGGAAACGGGAAGCACGATCGCTTGCACCGGAGCGAGCCAGGTGGGGAAGGCCCCCGCAAAGTGCTCAATCAAAAAGCCGATGAAACGTTCATGAGTTCCGAGCGGAGCGCGGTGAATACAGAGCGGAGTTTTTTCTTTTCCATCACTGTCCACATAAGTGAGGTTGAAGCGCTTAGGCACAGCAAAGTCGAGCTGATTGGTGGCCAGGGTGAACTCCCGACCAATGGCGGACCACACTTCCACATCGATTTTGGGGCCGTAGAAAGCGGCCTCACCGGGAGCTTCCACAAATTCAATGCCGGTTTTGAGCATGGCGCGGCGGACTTGCTCTTCCGTTTGTATCCAGAGTTTGGGCTCGTTCACGAATTTTTTCCCAAGCCCCTCTTTGTCGTGCAAGGAAAGGCGCATCACCATTTTTTTGACGCCAAAAATAGCGGAGTACTTTTTGTACAGTCCCATCACTTTAATAAATTCTTTCTCGAACTGTTTGGGTGTGCAGTAAATGTGCGCGTCGTTCATACAGAGCGAGCGAACCCGCATCAGCCCGAAAAGAGCCCCGCTATCCTCATAACGATAACAGTGTCCATACTCGGCAAGCCGCAAAGGAAGCTCGCGGTAAGAACGCGTGCGGTTCGCGTAAATGAGATGATGATGAGGACAGTTCATAGGCTTCAAATAGTACTCTTCCTCGTCCAGCTTCATGGGAGGAAACATGGTTTCCGCGTAGTAGGGAAGATGCCCGGACTTCACGTAGAGCGAACCCTTCGTGATGTGTGGCGTTCGTACACGTGTATACCCGCCGGCCCCTTCGGTTTCTTTGGCCAATTTTTCAAGTTCTTCCACAATAGTGGCACCATTCGGCAGCCAAAGAGGTAAACCGGCGCCCACTTCATCACTGAGCATGAAAATTTCAAGCTCTTTCCCGAGTTTTCGATGGTCGCGTTTCGCCGCTTCCTCCAACATTTTTAAATGAGCTTGGAGCTCTTCCTTCGTTCCGAAGCAAAGCCCATAAATACGTTGCAGCTGAGGATTGGTTTCCTTCCCGCGCCAGTAGGCCGCGGCAATTCTATGCAGTTTGAAGGCGGCAATTTCTTTGGTGGAATCGGTGTGCCCCCCACGACAAAGGTCGATGAATTTTCGTTCGCCGCTCCGCGTAACATTTTCATAAAAAGAAAGCGTTTTCCCTTCCGCGATAAATTCTTTGGCAAGCTCGACTTTGAAGGGTTGCTTAATCTTCTCCAAAAACTCAATCACGTGCTCGGGCTCTTTTTCGTGACGAACAAAAGTTTGATCCTGGTTGATGATTTTTTGCATTTTCCCCTGCAAGATGTCGAGGTCTTCAGGGATGAGGGGACGAGGGAGAAGAAAGTCATAATAAAAGCCATACTCAATCACCGGTCCAATTCCCAATTTGGCCTCGGGAAACATCTCCAAAACGGCCTGCGCCAAAACGTGCGCCGCCGAGTGCCGCATGGCATACAATTGATCTTGCAAATTTTCTTCCGAGAGATCTTTATCCATTACCCGTAGCGTAGCGAAGCGCCTTTCAAAAAACAAGCCTAGCGTATAGACTGCCTGCGATGAAACTCAAATGGCTCAAACTGGAGGATTTTCGCAATTATGAAAATCTTGAACTAAGCTTCAATGATGGGGTGACGGCTCTGGTAGGCCTCAACGCACAAGGCAAAACCAACCTTCTCGAGAGCATCGCCTTCCTCGCTTTGGGAAAATCTTTTCGTGCCGGCCGAGCCTTGGATACCCTGAAGTGGGACAGACCCCATGGACGCATTAAGGCGCGAATTGAAAGGGGCGGCAAAGAGATAGCCTTGGAAATCTTTATGCAGCGCGAACCCGAATCCAAAAAAATAAAAAAACAATCCAAGCTCACGAAGCCCAAAAATTTCTTGGGTACCCTTCGCGTGGTTTTATTCACGCCCGATCAGCTCGAACTGGTTTCGGGCAGTCCCCATGCGCGTCGGCAATTTTTAGATCGACTCTTACTTCAAGCCAACCCAAACACTTTTGAAGCCCATGTGAATTATCAAAAAATTCTCAATCACAGAAATGCGCTTTTAAAACGCATTCAAGGCCGCCGGGCCGCCGAGTGGGAGCTGGACATTTGGGATGCACGCCTTTATACGGAGGCCCTGAAACTTTGGCAAGGTCGTCACACCTTTGTCGATTTCTTAGAGGCTCGAATGATAAAAGATTATCAAAGTATTTCCGGCAGCGAAGAAACGCTCTCGGTCTCTTACCACAGTCATGAGGACCGCTATGAAGAACGCTTGATCGCTCATCGAAATAGCGACATTCAAAGCGGGTCCACTTCGGTGGGGCCCCATCGTGATGACTTCACGCTTTTCCTGGACCACTCGACGGGGTCGAGCGGTAAAAAAGAGTTGGCCGAATCGGGTTCACAGGGGGAAAAACGCAGCGCCGTTTTAGTGCTGAAAATGGCGGAATTGGCTTACCTGGAAGAGAAAACCGGTGAAAAACCGCTTTTACTTCTGGACGACGTCTTTTCGGAACTCGATCACGCGAGGCAAGAAAAGTTGGCCGCTTTGCTAGGGGGCTACCAATGTATACTCACCACCACCTCTCTCGATCACATAAAAGGCTTAAAAGAAGCCAAAGTATTTTGGGTTGAAAAGGGTCTGCTGAGGGCCTCTACAGATTGAGGGAAGGGCTATTATATGGTATAATAGAGGGATGAAACTTCTTTTCACCATTCTGCTGGCCTGTGTCCCCGCTCTGATCTGGGGCTACATCTTCTATAAAAAGGACCCCGTTTATAGGCCCAAAGCCAAACAAACCTTTCTTTTAGGGATGCTGGCGGTGGTTCCCATTCTTTTTTATAAGTGGACTTGGAACTACTTTCCGGAAATCAATATTTTCAATTATACAAACGCCTACCAAGCCGATATTTTCGCTTTCACTCCATACCTTTATTTGCCACTGGGTTCCTTACTGGCCTTCACTTTTGTGGGGGTGATTGAAGAATACATGAAACACCTGGTGGTGAAGAAAGCGGACCAAGGTTTTTTCCGAAACATCGATGATGCGATTGAATTTTCTATTATTGCCGCGCTGGGCTTTTCTTTCGTTGAGAATATTCTGTATTTCTATTATATTTGGGTTTACCAAGGCCTCGACATTCTTTTGGTCTCTTTTGTTTTCCGGTCTATTTTCTCCACTTTTGCACACATTTTGTTCTCCGGAATCTACGGATATTTCTACGGAATTGCGTACTTTGCCGACCCCATTTGGTCCTAGGAAGTGCGAAAGAAACGTGGTTTTTTAACGAATGCTATTTATGCGATTTTCCACTTCAAACGCAATCGGGTTTTTGCCACTGAAAAAGTCACTGAAGGTTTGGTGCTTGCCGTTCTTCTCCACGGGGCCTTCAACATCATGCTTGAAATGAATCTCACCTTTTTCATGATTCCTTTCCTCATTTTTGGTTACTCCTACCTTGATTATTTATTCAAACGCAAAGAGAACCTCAAAGCCTACGGCTACTTGGTGGGTGAGGATTCTCCCGCGCACGTGCATCTGCCGCTTTTAGCACGTTTAAGCCGTAGTGTTGCGGGGAACAAGCTTTAGCAGATTAAGAAACTTGCAGAGTCAAGAAGCCCGTGCTAAACTATTTGTCATGTCTGCTTCAGTCATCAGAGTCAAAGGTGCGCGAATGCACAATTTAAAGAACATCGATGTGGAAATTCCACGCGAAAAGCTAACGGTTATTACCGGACTTTCGGGCAGCGGAAAATCCACCCTGGCCTTTGACACCATTTACGCCGAGGGACAACGCCGCTATGTGGAATCCTTATCGACCTACGCACGGCAGTTTTTGGGCATCATGGAAAAACCCGATGTGGAATCCATTGAAGGGCTCTCTCCGGCCATCTCCATCGATCAAAAAACGGCGCCACGAAATCCACGTTCCACCGTGGGAACCGTGACGGAAATTTACGATCACTTGCGTCTTTTATTTGCCCGCGCGGGTATTCCCCATTGTCCCAAATGCAGGAAGCCCATTGTGCGCCAAAGTTCCAGCCAAATTGTGGATCATGTTCTGGCGATGGAAGAGGGAAGGCGAATTTTACTTCTGGCGCCGGTGGTCAATGGCCGCAAGGGCGAGCACAGTGCCGTCTTTGAGAAAATCAAGAAAGATGGCTTTGTTCGCGTGCGTGTGGATGGAGGAGTCTATTCAATTTTGGAACTTCCCGAACTTGATAAAAATAAAAACCACAGCATTGAAATTGTCATCGATCGTCTTGCCGTGAAGACTTACGAAAAAGAATATAAAAAACTGAGCACGGGGGAAAAAGTGGAGCTTCCCAATCCTGATTTGACCCGTCTTTCCGACTCCGTCGAGATGTCGCTTCAGCATGGAGAGGGAGTCATGATGGTGATGGATAACGCTACGAACGAAGTCCAAAAGTTCTCGGAAAATTTTGCTTGCGACGATCATCCCGAAGTGAGCATCACGGAAATTGAACCACGAAATTTTTCCTTTAATAGCCCGCATGGAGCCTGCGAAGCGTGTCATGGACTCGGTACCAAACTGGAGCTCGACCGCGAGCTCATCATACCGAATCGAAAGCTCAGTCTTTCCGAAGGTGCCATTTTACCGTGGTCCGCAACAAGTTCCCACCTCACTTGGTACACCTCAATTTTAGAAGAAGTGGCGAAGAGACATGGCTTTTCGGTGGACGATCCCATTGAACAGTTGAGCGAAGCTCAACTGAAAAAAGTCCTCTACGGAACGGGCGAAGAAAAATACACTGTGAAAATGACTTCGAACGACGGATTTTCAAAGGGCGAATTCCAAACGAAATTTGAAGGAGTGGTCCCAAATTTGGAAAGACGCTTTTTAGAAACGGATTCCGATTACGTGAGAAACAAAATTGAGCAGTTCATGCGCATTTTGCTTTGTCCCGAATGTGAGGGGAAACGTCTCAAGCCCGAAATGTTGGCGGTGACCATCAGTGATAAATCCATCTCCGACGTAACCGCTTTGACCATCTCTGAGGCGCGCGACTTTTTTAAAGAAACAAAACTTTCAGCTTCACAAAAAATAATTGCCGAGCCCATTTTTCGCGAAGTCAATTCGAGGTTGAGTTTCTTGGAGCATGTGGGCGTTTCCTACCTTACTTTGGATAGGGCCGCCAACACTCTTTCGGGCGGAGAGGCTCAACGTATTCGCTTGGCCACTCAAATTGGTTCTCAACTGGTGGGCGTGCTCTACGTGCTCGACGAACCCTCCATTGGTCTTCACCAAAATGATAATGCAAAACTCATTCAAACCCTGTGCAAACTCCGTGACATTGGGAACACGGTGATTGTGGTAGAGCACGATGTGGACACCATGCTCTCTGCCGATTACATTTTAGACATTGGTCCGGGTGCGGGCAAGAATGGGGGAGAAGTGGTGGCTGCGGGGACTCCAAAAGAAATCATGGCCAATGAAAATTCCGTGACCGGACAATATCTTTCCGGAAAAAAAGAAATTCCAATTCCGAAAAAACGACGTAAAGGGAATGGAAAAAAGCTTTTGGTCCTTGGTGCCACCGAAAACAACTTGCATGATATTGACGTGGAATTTCCACTGGGAACCTTCATATGTATAACCGGCGTTTCCGGAAGTGGAAAATCAACTCTCATCAATGAAATTTTAGTGAAAAAAGTGGCCGCGGTCATCAACCGTAATAAAAACCTTGCCGGTGCACATCGCGATATTCAAGGAATTGAACACCTCGATAAAATCATCAATATCGACCAATCTCCCATTGGACGCACTCCGCGCAGCAACCCGGCAACCTACACAGGTGTTTTCACCGAAATCCGCGAACTCTTTGCGCAAACACCGGAAGCTCGCTTGCGAGGCTACAAAGCCGGACGGTTTTCTTTCAATGTTAAAGGGGGCCGTTGCGAAGTGTGTGAAGGAGATGGTCTCAAGAAAATTGAAATGCATTTCCTACCGGATGTTTATGTGTCCTGCGAAGCGTGCAAGGGAAGACGCTACAATCGCGAGGCTCTGGAAATCACCTACCGCGGCAAAAATATTGCCGATGTTCTCGACATGACCGTCAGCGAATGTCTGGAATTTTTCGATGCCATTCCCAGCGTAAAAACCAAAATGGAAACGCTGGTAAAAGTGGGACTGGGCTACATCCACCTCGGACAATCCGCCACCACACTTTCCGGAGGAGAAGCTCAACGTATTAAACTTTCAACCGAACTTTCCAAGCGTTCCACCGGAAAAACGCTCTATATTTTAGACGAGCCCACCACCGGTCTTCATTTTGACGATGTAAAAAAGCTTGTGGAAGTCCTTCAGCAACTGGTGGAAACGGGCAACACCGTCATTGTGATTGAACACAACCTCGACCTCATTAAATGCGCCGATCACGTCGTAGACATGGGCCCCGATGGCGGCAATGCCGGCGGAAACATCGTAGCCACCGGCACCCCCGAAGAAGTCGCCA
>CAYHTG010000053.1:0-7056 GCA_964359495.1 uncultured Candidatus Peribacteria bacterium | reverse complement strand
CGTTTCGATTACACGGCCATGGGAGACACGGTGAACACCGCCTCGCGTCTGGAAGGCGCAAATAAGTTTTATAAGACGAAGATTTTGGTGAGCCAGGGAACTTTTGAAGTTGCTCAAGGGGCGATTTTCATGAGACGTGTGGACACGGTTTGCCTCAAAGGAAAAGATAATTCTTTACATATTTATGAAGTGCTCGGGCTTGCGGAAGGCGCTTCGGATGAAGGCAAGAAGGTGGTGAGTGACTGGCATAGCGCTTTGGAAAAATATAAGGCCGGTGACTGGGAGAGCGCGGAGGCCGGCATGCGCGCGGTTTTGGTGAAACTACCTGAGGACGGACCGGCGAAAACCTTGCTGGGACGCCTTGAAATGTTTAAGAAGCAGAGGCCTGCCGCGTGGGACGGTGTGTGGCGTTTTGAGAGCAAGTAAATAAGGTTAAAGTTGTTGTGGCCTTTGGCCACGTTATTGCTTAGCAGACACTTCGTGTCCGCTTGATGGAGGTGTTGTAGCACCTCTGACAACATGTTTTTCTGGACAATATTAAATGCCGCGAGCAGTATTGAACTCATGGACGAACTAACGATCAGTATCAGCTGGGAATACTTTTTAGGGCTGCTAACCGGAATATTAGCCTTAATGGTCAGTGCTTTCTGTGGAATACTGACTGTTGCATGGTATGCGAGTTCTAAATTTTCTAAAATTGAAACCTCAATCGAATGGATGAAAAGTGCAATGAACGATTTAAAAACTGCTTCTGACAATGCAGGCTCCCCTGCCTTCAGCTCTCAGTCTCCTGTAAATCTTAACAGTCGTGGAGAGGAGTGGTTAGATGCCAGCGGATTAAAAAAATACCTGGATGAAAACCAAAATAGATTCATGAATGTTTGTGAGGATCAAAGGCGTACAAGTCCTTACGATGTTCAACAATGTATTTTTCAGTATTTCGATATCGTTGAATTCGAACCGGAAATAGAGAAAAAATTAAAAGAGTTCGCTTTTAGTAAAGGTACAACGATGAATATTATGCGGAGAATTGCGGCGATATATTTTAGAAATCTTTGTTTAAATGAATTTGGCATGAAAACTGAAGACATCGACATTCATGATCCTGAAAAAACAGTAAATAAGAAGATATGAAACAGGGAACAAAGCTGCTTATTTTGACTCCTTACTCATAAGAAACCACCTCACCATACACGCCCGTCGAAACGGTGCGCTGCAAAGTGATTGTTGGAGTTTCGCCTAAAAAGTTGGAACCGTAGGCTTCACTTAGCGTCACCGTCATACGGATGGTCACATAGGGCTGCACTTGGACATCCTCTTCGGCAAAGGCGCGGTAAGGATCTTCCATTGGAGTAATCAAGACGGAAAAATCTTCAATATTGATGGAGCTCGGTGTGAAGGCTTGAAAGTCGGTGGTGGTGGTGGGATCGGTATCGGTGAGATCGTCGAGATCGGGAATATCATAACTGGTCGACCCAATTGTATAAGTGTCCGAACACGAATAATCGCTACTGCATTCCCAAGCGTTCACAATGCCATCCGCATCCGAATCGCTGCCCGTGAGCTCCACTCCGGAAAGCCGATACTCCGTGCTCGTATCATCAAACAGCTCTTTCACAAACACGGTGCGCAAGTCTCCCGCGCTGTTGATGAGAATGAGCTCATCGGTTATGGCATACGACAAGGTATTGCAGGTAGCCGCACTGTCTTCGCAGAAGGCATTCATCGTCGTGGCATCATCCGTGTAGAAAGTAATCCCGGTGAAAGGATGAGCACCGGTATCCAAATCCAAATCGGCATAGTCGGGCGTTTCAGTGGGACAATCTTCCGGATAAATATCGGTGCTAACAGTGGGGCAGTTCACGCCATAGTCATCAATGGGTGACAATGAGGAATAAGGACCTTCATACCAACCCGCAGCGCCGGGATCGTAAAAACTTTGGCCATAAAAACCATAATCCACCGTTTCCCAGCCAGTTTCACCCTGCACATTGCGCAGGTAATACGCTTCGTAATCGATTGTATTTTGTTCGATCGCGCGCGTGAGCTGATCCATAATTGGCGTCGCTTCGGAATATAGAAAATCCTGCGCTTGAATTGTTTTGGCCGACCTCATACCTGTCACCAGTACATTTACGGTCACCATGGCTAACACTGAAAAAATAGTCAGGGCAAGAAGAAGTTCAACAAGGGTGAAGGCACGCAGTTTCTTCATGCGATGATACTACGGTATAAGATGTCCTCCTTCAACCCGAACGACACGGTTGCTGAAAAATCCCCTTGCGCTTGTCTACTTTGGCGTGTAGAATCCCTCTGCTTTTACCTTCAGACCAGGTAAAAATTATGACCAAACAAGTCATCCAAGTGAAGGGAATCGTCGATGAATGCCTACCCAACGCGACGTTCCGAGTTCGACTGGATGACCCTGCCTACCCAACGGACCACGAAGTGCTTTGCCACCTTTCAGGGAAGATGCGGATCAATTACATCCGAATCATTCCGGGAGATGCGGTCACCGTTGAGCTGACACCTTACGATTTATATAAGGGCCGCATTGTTTTCCGCCACAAAAAGGGTGGACCTCCAATGCCTACTGCAGCGATAGTTGCAGCTGAGCCTGTCCCCGCCCCTGCTCCCGAATCCTCACCAACAACAACCGTTCCACAATGAAAGTACGAGCCTCCGTCAAAACCATCTGTGAGAAGTGCCGAAAAATCCGCCGCAAAGGGGTGGTGCGCGTCATCTGCGATAATCCTAAACACAAGCAAAGACAGGGTTAGCCTCTAATTTTTTTCCCAAGCGGACACGAAGTGTCTGCTAAGCAATAACGTGGCGCAAGCCACATCATTAATTTCTTCCTTACTATGGTTCGTCTGTGTGGAGTTCAACTGCCAATGGAAAAACGGGTACAAGTGGGTCTAACCTACGTACATGGTGTGGGTCGCAGCTTATCTGAAAGTATTCTAAAGGAGTTGAATATCAACTTGGACAAGAAAGTGAAGGACCTTACTGAAGAAGATTTGGCTAAGCTTCGTGACGCTCTCACCAAGATTCGAACCGAGGGAGATCTAAGACGAAAGGTACAAATGGACATCAAGCGCCTTCAAGATATTGGCTCTTACGTGGGATACCGCCACAAGAAACGTCTTCCCGTTCGTGGACAACGCACCAAAACCAATGCTCGTACCAAACGTGGACGACGCGTGACCATGGGTAGCGGACGTAAATCGGAAACTAAGACTTAACCTTCGAAACGGGATAACATCCCAGTTTCGAATCTCCCTAAAAATAATTTATGTCAGAAGAAAAAGTAAAAATCGATGAAACTCCAAAGGTAGATGCAGCAAATCCTGCAGAAGCCGGAGAGGCAATGGTGGAAGGCGAATCCAAAAAGGCTGTCCGTCGAAGCAAGAAAAAGACGGTGACCACGGGAAACATTTATGTAAATGCCGGTTTTAATAACACGATTATTACGATTACCGATCCCGATGGACAAGTTCTTGCCTGGGCTACCGCGGGTTCTTGTGGGTTTAAGGGCTCAAAGAAAGCCACCCCTTTTGCCGCTCAAATGGCCGCTGAAAACGCTGCTGAAAAGGCAAAGGCCTATGGATTTGAGAAGGGAGATATTTTTGTGAAAGGCGTGGGTCACGGTCGCGAACAAGCGCTCCGCGGACTTATTGCCCAAGGCATCAGCATTTTACGCATTATTGATCAAACTCCTGTTCCACACAACGGATGCAGGCAGCCTCGTACCAGGCGAGTTTAACCCTCACAAATGTCACGTTACACAGGACCCAAAGGACGATTAGTCAGACGATTCGGAGTAGATATCTTCGGAACGGCTAAAATGACCAAACTCCTCGAAAAACGGCCCAATGGTCCGGGGATGCATGGAGCGAGCCGAACAGGAAAAGCTTCCGAATATAAGAAGCAGCTTTTGGAAAAGCAAAAGCTTCGCCTTATGTACGGTCTCACGGAAAGACAACTCCGCAACTACTATTTGAAGGCGGCTTCTCAGAAAGGAGCAACCGGCAGTGAAATGCTCAAAATGATTGAACGTCGTTTAGACAATGCGGTGTACCGTGCCGGCTTTGCAAAGACTCGTTTCCAAGCTCGCCAAATGGTGAATCATGGAAACTTCAATTTGAACGGAAAGCGCGTGACCATCCCTTCCATCCAAATTCGAGAAGGTGACACCATTGAAGTAAGAAGTCGTCTCAAGGAAAGTCCTCTTTTTACACTTGTGAAAGAAGATAAAGCTTTTGACCACGCCCGATGGCTCAAATCGGACCAGAAGGCTCTCACGAGTGAAATCTCCGCACTTCCCGAGGACAAAGACCTTGATCAACTTATAGAAACTCAGCTCGTTGTTGAGTTTTACTCTAAATAATTCCCTAACCGTTGTCGCTATGCATATCATCCAAGAAGAAATAGGTCTTCCAAAGATGTCTGAACACAAATTGGGGGACTTCCACTCCACGTTCACCCTTAGCCCTCTTCCTCAGGGTTACGGAACGACGCTCGGTAACGGGCTTCGCCGAACGATGCTTTCTTCTCTTCCCGGCGCTGCGGTGACCGGAATCAAAGTGAAGGGATTCACGCACGAATACGCGGTTTTAAAAGGAGTGAAAGACAGCATTCTCGACATGATGCTCAACCTTAAACAATTGGCGGTGAGTATGGATGGCAGTGAAACTCGAATGATCAATTTGAAAGTGAAGCAAGCGGGTGTGGTAACGGCCGGAGATTTTGACTTGCCTTCAGGAGTGACCATTCATAATCCGGACCTTTATATCACCACGCTCGACAAAGGTGGTGTCCTCGATATTGCTGTCCGCATCGAAAAGGGTGTGGGTTATCGCCCCGCATTGATTGGTGCAAACCAGGATGGAGACGCTGAAATGATTGAAATTGATGCCGTGTTCTCTCCCCTTCGTCGCATTCACTACACGGTGGAAGCAACACGTGTGGGGCAAAGAACCGATCTCGATAAACTTCTATTGGAGGTTAAAACGAATGGATCCATCCCCGCTGAAGATGCCGTGAAATTCGCCGGAAGCGTTTTGGAATCTTACTTCAACATTTTCAATCGCAACCAAGAACTCGTAGAACCTGAATTTATGAGTGATTTTGAAAAGATTGCCGCTAAAGCCAAAGCCGAAGAAGAAAGCACCAAACCTTCTCAGCAATCCTACACTCCCATTGAAATTCTGGGACTTTCCCCACGAACGCTCAACGCGCTCATCAACGGAGGAATCGGTTCGATTGAAGAACTCACGAAATGTTCGGAAGCCAAGTTGGCCAACCTTCGAGGATTTGGAAAGAAAGCCCTCACGGAAGTTGCCGACGCACTTGAAAAGCGCGGATTTGCTTTATCCCAAGAAGACTAACTATGAGACACCAAAGAAAAGACAACAAGCTAAACATGCAGCGCGATCACCGTGCTCTGCTGCTGCGCAACATGGCCACTTCCGTCATTCTTTATGAGAAAGTGAAGACCACAATCGCTCGTGCTCGCCAAGTTCGTCCCATTGTGGAAGACCTCATCACCAAGGCAAAAACGAAGGATAAGCGTAATGCCATTCGTCAAATCGGTAAAATCGTCATGGACCCCAATGCTTCCAAGAAACTTCTCGAAGTTTTAAAAGAACGCTTCAAAAACCGACCGGGTGGTTACACTCGCGTCGTAAAACTCGGTTTCCGAAGCGGCGATGGTGCCAAACTGGTATCGGTACAGCTACTCGGCCACGCCGAAAGCGAAGCGACAGGCGCCTTAAAAAAAGAGCTACCCAATAAAGCTAACCCTGAAGCATGAAACTCATTCAAAAAACAACTCATCCCAAGCTCGCTGAAACCAAGAAAGAAGTGAAATGGTATCTCATCGATGCGGAAGGCAAAGTCCTCGGACAAGTGGCCACCCGTCTGGCGGTGGTGCTCCGTGGGAAGCACAAACCCAACTGGCATCCTTCGCTGAACAGTGGAGACCACGTGGTGGTGATCAATGCTGAAAAAGTGGTTTTAACGGGAGGAAAAGAATCAAAGAAGGAATACATCCATCACACGGGATTCCCAGGTGCCGTGCGCAGAAAAAGCGCGGCAAAGGTTCGCAGTGAACACCCGGAGCGAATCATTGAAATGGCCGTCGCGGGAATGGTACCTCGAAATCGCCTTCGTAAGTTTGTTCTGGCTAAACTTCATGTTTACGCCGGGAATGAACATCCTCACGGCTCTCAAAATCTACATCCTTTATCTTTATTGGCCACTGGACAAAGTCCAGCATACTAAAAATAAGACCTATGACCGACGCATTCACATTTAGCGGAACTTACTTCTACGCCAACGGCAAGCGCAAAAGAGCGGTGGCTCGTGTTCGCCTTTATAAGGGAACCGGCCGCGTCGTGGTCAATGGGAAAGAAGCAAAGGAATACTTCAGCACCGATGAAATGGTGAATGTATTCATGGCTCCTCTCGTACTCACCAAAAACGAAGGTCAATACGATATCTCTGCCAAAGTGGAAGGCGGCGGAATCCAAGGCCAAGCCGATGCGCTTCGTCATGGAATTGCCAAGGCTCTCCTCGAAGTGGATGCTGAATTGCGCCACACTCTGAAACCCGAAGGCTTCCTCACTCGCGATAGCCGTATTAAGGAACGCAAGAAGTTCGGTCTGCACAAAGCTCGCCGTGCTCAACAGTTCAGCAAACGTTAAGTTGATCTAAAGGTGTACAAAGCCTGCCGAATAAATCTGGGTCGTAAGGAACGACTATTGTTATCGGATCGGTTTCGGTAATACCCCAGGCTTCATCCAAATAAGTTCGAAAACCAGACCTGTGAATCGAAGAAGGAAGTACAATACGTACTCCCAAGGCATCGGTTTCTTTTCGCTCCAGGTCCATTAAGAGCTCCATTTTAGCTCTACCTTCTTCATCAAATACTACGAAGCCCCCTCCAGGGTCTTGCCTTTGCACCGTTACAAGAAGAACACCTACTGCTTCATGGGCTGACTGTAAGGTTTGAGAAGGCGGGTTGTAAAGCCTTGTACGAAAAACATCCAACAT
>CAYHTG010000052.1:2072-7062 GCA_964359495.1 uncultured Candidatus Peribacteria bacterium | reverse complement strand
CTCCTACCATTCTCCGTTCTTACCCATTTATTTACCCAAAGTGTTTAAAGAACCACTGTGGATTCGGAAGAACGGCGGGTACAAGTAGAGGCTCTCTTTAAAGTGGAGTTGAGCAGGCATGTGGACCAAATGACAACGGTTAAAGTCGGACCGCAAATCCAACGTATTGTTTTGGGAGGCCGTGAGGAAATCCGTACAGGTTCGGGATGGACCCTACATCGAAGTGACTTGGAGCGGTTTGCAGATGGCAGCCGAGAAGACGTACCGGACTCCATTAAGCGAGTGGAAAGAGGCATTGGCGCACGGCTAATGGCTGTTTTGGAGGCTCCTCAAAATGTGCTCTTCACGCAAGGTGCCTTTGTGAGTTTGGCTGAGGCGAGAAGCTTGCTTACTCCCACTCAATCGTAGCCGGCGGTTTGTTGGTGATGTCATAAAAGACGGCGGAAATTTGTTTGTCTTCCAAAAGCTCGTCGGTAAGGATGTGGAGTTTGTCCATGGGGAGTTCGGCGAAGTGGGCGGTCATGGCTTCTTCGGAAATGACGGGGCGGAGGACGAGGGATTCTTTGCCCACGGTCTGCGCTAGTGGAAGAAGGACGGTGGGCATTTGCCAGACTTCACGATCGGCACCGATTTCTTTGAGCCAAAGCATGGCGAGTTTGTCGGCGTACTGAAGACGTTTGACGCGGTCGGGAGTGAGCGTGCCGGGGGTGATGGTGAAGGTGGTGGATTGGGTCAGGCTATAAAGGACGCGGTTGATTTCGTGGAAGCGGTTTGTCAGTGCGGGAGCGAGCGAAGCGAGCTCTTCCCAAGTGGCGTTGCCGGTGAGGAGGATGGGGTGACGATAGGTGCGAAAATCTCCCTGCACTCCCACGGATTTGATTGGGAGGACACGCGCGATAAGCGCGCTTCTTTTTTCCTGCAAGGAAGCATTTATGGCTTCTTCAAGGTCGAGGTGGTTTTCCGGCCAATCTTCAGTTTGAGCACAAAGAATGCGGACGGCGAGGCCGGGGCCGGGAAAAGGATGGCGCCACACCAAGGAACCGGGTAAGCCGAGTTTTTCGCCCACGCTGCGAACTTCATCTTTATAAAGATCTTTCAGTGGCTCGATGATGCGGCCTTCTTGTATGAGAGCTTCAATTTCAGGTACGCGGTTGTGGTGCGTTTTAATCTTCGCGGAGTTTTTGGTGCCGCCGGATTCAATGGTGTCCGGATAAATGGTGCCTTGGCCAAGCATCCAGCTTTCGGGGTCGAGCTTCAGGTTCGCGGCCACTTTTTTCTGAATTTCCAGGAAAACGCGCCCAATAATTTCACGTTTTTTTTCGGGTTCGCTTACGTCTTTTAAAGCCTCAAAGAATTCGGCACTGCCCTCGTAGACGTGAAGGTTCCGAATGCCCTCGGCATGCAGGGCCGCCTCCACTTGTTCACGTTCGCCGTCACGCATGAAACCGGTGTCTACAAAAAGCCCATAAACGCGGGCTGCTCCCAAGGCTTTCACCAGGAGAACAAAGGCCACGGTGCTGTCCACTCCACCACTCACGAGCATGAATACATTGCGCCCTTTGGTTTGTTCTCGAATATTTTCTTCGGCTTGTTCAATGAAGTTTTGCAAATCCCAGTCGTGCTTCACCTGGCAAAGCTTTAAAAAATTCAAAAGTATTTCGTTTCCTTTGAGGGTGTGTGTGACTTCCGTGTGGAATTGAATCCCATAAAAGTTCCGCTTTGTGTCTCCAACCGCGGAATAAACGTCATCGGCGGAAGATGCTAGGACTTCGAAGCCGGGCGGAAGGGCGGTCACGCGATCGCCATGACTCATCCAGACTTGGGTTTTTTCATTTGGGCTGAAGTTGGTGAAGAGCCCTGCCGGTTTTTTGATTTGGATTTCGGCCTTTCCAAACTCACTTCCCTTGCCTTTTCCGGGTTCCACTTTTCCTCCAAGCAAATGAGTGATGAGTTGGTGCCCGTAACAAACGCCTAAAATGGGAATGCCGAGGGTGAAAATGGTATGGTCTACCGTGGGTGCATCTTGTTCGTAAACGGAGGCGGGGCCGCCGGAAAGAATAATGCCTTTGTAGGTTTTTAGAGTGTCGGACGTGGCTGAACTTGGTTCTAGAATTTCACTGTAAACTCCCAAGCGACGGATGCGCGTGGCAATGAGGTGGGCGTATTGGCTTCCAAAGTCGAGGATCGCGATCTTATTCATTTCTCTATTGGTGGTTATCGATGTCAAAAATAATCAAGTTGCCCGTTTCATCAAACGCTCCCAAAGCACGAAACTGCCTGTTTATTCTAAAATACCAGATCCCGCTGCCTTTTGGATTTCTCTCTTTGAATCGCACCTTAAGAGTTCCGCCTTCCAACAAATATCTTTTAGCTTTTTTGTATTGAGTGAGGAGACCGCGTTTAACCAGATAGGGTAGGATTTGTTCTTTTTCGTAGATTCTTTGCGGTCTTGGCATTTTAGATATTCAATAGTTGAGACTTTGGCATTTTTTTTGCCTTTTTGGCCGCGGTTCGAATTTTAGGGCTTACTTCTTCAAGTGGTAATTCAAGCAGATCCGGCATTGTGAGTGATTCATATTCCTCCACATTGAGGAGCACGGCAACCATTTTATTATTGATAAAGATGAACTTAGGACTGTCGGCCAAATTGTGCAAACATTGTTTGGTCTTTGTACGAAGGTCGGTAACGGAAAGAACCTGATCTTTGAGCATAAGTAAATTTGTATAGAAATTTCTAGCTATATTTTATGCTGAATTTAATGTTATTGCAAGGGTAAATCTTCTGGGAGTTCGAGCTCTGCTTCGCCCAAGTCGCGCTGTACCACCGTAACCGATCTTGGGTTGGGGTCGATGACATTGCCCTTCGTATCGGTGAGGCCGCGCAAAATCACTTCGTAGCGTTCTTCAAGCTGATCGGTCATGCCTTCGGTGGTGAGAATAATGGCGGCACCATCCACGCGAATGCTGACGATGCGGAGGTCATCGGTGATTTCGGCGTTTTCGTAGTTGGTGTCGACCACGTCAAAGTTGAGGAGATCGGAGGCGTGGTCCACATTGAGAGGCTCGTTGAAGACCACCGTGATCTCGTTCATGGCGGTGATTTCATGCATCACAATGCGCGGCGCGCTTTCATCCTCCAGAATGGAAAAACTGAGGTTCGTGTCGGTCGTGAGTTTGGTGTCAAAGAACGCAATGTTCTCTCGAACATCAAAAGAATCGGAGCTGAGAGTCATGCCCTGCGGGAGTTTCACAATCACGCGATAATGATCGTCCTTGGTGCCGGGTTGCTTGTGAAGGTGGAGATAGTAAACGTCATCGCTCCAGACGTACTCCGGAAGCTCGTAAGAATAGGTGTAGGAAACGCTTTGGCCGGGCTCGAGTTCAAGAATTTCTCCCAGTACAAAAACATCCTCGCGATCTTCACTCACCGTCGCACCCAGTTCAATATTGGAACCAATGGGAATCATGGTGCGGAGGTAGCCGGAGTAGGGTCCGCTCAATGGAATGTTCCAGCCCCCTTCGTGAGAAATGGTTACCGTGACGTTGGCTCTTATGACGGGGTTGCCCAGCACGTCGGTTTGGCTCGTGACCTCCAGTTCGTACTGTACGTCGCGGGTGATGTAACGGTCGGATTTCATGCCGCCGTAGTTGCCTTCATTGATTGCCAGGAAATCACCCAGGTCCGATTGAGGGAGCGCGCCATCCCAGCCTCGTTTATTGAAAGAGCTTTGAAGGCCGCTGCGATTAAAAGAAGCAAGGACATGTTTTTCTTCGAAGCCCTGGGCCAATACATCGCGGACATTGAGAAGGCGCCAGGGTAAAATGAGAGATTTAAAAATGATTTTTTTAATGAGCGGCGCGGCGATGTCTTTACGACTGGCGAGGGCTTTTTCGTTATGGCGATCGATGTCTGAAGCCACGCTGGACAGCGTTTCAAATAAATTTTGTGCGGTGAGCTCATAGTCTTCCAGCTCCAAAGGTTCGTAGAGAGCCACTAAATCTTCCAAAAAGCTGAAATCCACGGCGATGATGCCATCCACTCGAGTTTCAGGATTCGTCAGTTGGTAGAATTTTACGAGCTCGTCTTTGGTCAGGCGGAAATCAGGATCGAAGTTGGCATCGCGAAAGGTGTGGCCTTGGTAGCCTTCGCCGGAAAGAAGGGCGCTGAGTACGAGAGGAGGTTCCACGAAGTCGTGATCGTCCACTTCCCCATAAACATCAAAAAAATCCATGCCCGTGTAAATGCCACCTTTGAATGTGAGTTCTCCATAGCTGGAAATGAAGCCGCCGGTGGGCCGAAGTTCGTAGTTGTTTTGAAAGAGCACGAGGTAGGTGCGAGACCCAAGAGGGAAGCCCGCAAGGGAGTGGTAGCGCCAGAGCATGAAGCGGAAATCGCCAAGGAAGAGCCACATGAAAAAGAGGAGGATGGCGAAAATTCCCAGCACCCAATAAAGGATTTTCTTTGCCAGACTTTTTTGTTTTCGAAAAGCGGCGGAGTCTGTGCGGCTGCGCTCGTGGGGACGAGAAGGGGTGTAACCACTGGTGCCGTAAGAGCGATCGTGCATAGACGAGCTTTAATAATTGGCTTGGCTTCATCATAAACAGGGGAAGTGTTTTCGTCTATTTAAAAACTACCACCGTGCGAAGCGCGGCTTACAAAAAGCTCAGCGACTTCAAAAGATTTTCATAGAAGTGTTGAGAGATGCTAAGGAAGTATAATATCGATGCTGTGGAGATATTACAAAGGTTTTTGGCCAGACCTAGACAGCCCAGAAAGTGTTGCCCGACTCCTGCCCGGGCAGGAGCTCTAAAATAACTGGCCAATTTGGCAAGTTCATCAGGTTAAGTGCTTGCCGCGCGGCAAGATTTTGCCTTCATTTTCTTTCGACAACGTCTTTAAATCGGCCCACTACAAAATCGCGGTCCAAGGCTTCCAGGAACCAGCCGGCTTGGGGACCGGAGTCTTTTCCAATCAAGGCGAGGTAAATGG
>CAYHTG010000052.1:0-2062 GCA_964359495.1 uncultured Candidatus Peribacteria bacterium | reverse complement strand
CGCCAAAAGCATCGCGGGCCTGAAGGGGAGAGGCTTTTCGGAGCTCGTGGATTTTGGCATGCAGCTGTTCGCCGCTTTGTTCTTTTTGAAGTTCAAGGGAGACTTGAGATAAAAATTCTTTCTGTTCCTCTGAGAGGTTTTTTGCCGCTTCAGGGGTTTCTTCTTGAACGGCGAATTTAGCCGATTCGGGTGCGTATTCTTCCAGCCAAAGTCGCACAAAATGGAGACGTGTTTCGAGTTCATTTTTGTCGGCAGGGGTCAGCTTCGAAGCTTTGAGTTTTTCGACTTCGGTTTCAACATCCAGATGGGGGACTTGAACCATAAAGACCAAGCGGGAAAAACGGGGCCTGTACGCTTCGACAAATTCCGGGCTCACTTGAGAGAAGAAGAATGCGCGGGCGAAATCTTTGTTCACTTCCTCCGCGTGGCCAAAGTAATGATCGGCACATTCATCGTAGCGGTCAAAAAGTCGGGGGATGGTTTCATCGTTGGGGTCGAATTCTATGGGCTGATTGGGCCTCGAACGAATCATCAGAAAGCGGACGAGCTCAGGGGGCAAGATTTTTGCGATTTCGCTGGCCATGGCGCCTTCCCCTTTTGAGGAGCTCATTTTTGCCCCACCAAAGAGGAAAAACTCGTAGTTGAGTCCGAAGGGTACTTTGATTTTTAAGACTTTTTCGGCCAGTTCCACGCCCACGTCGTAGGATCCGCCGGCCGCGTTGTGATCTTTCCCGGCACCTTCCACATCAACCTTGTAAGTCGCCCATTTGACGGGCCATTCCACTTTCCAGGGGAGTTTTCCTTTTCCTTTGAAGGGCGAGATTTTTCCTTTGTGGCCACAGCCTTTGGCCCATTTCACCATATCGGGCTCACAACTGTAAGAGGCAAGCTTGCCGTCCCAGCTGGTGACTTTGGTGGTTCCCACTTTTCCACAATTTTCACACACCACTTGGAGAGGGCGCCAATCGTCGGGTTTTTGGGAACCGGAAACTTCCTTGTAGATTCTTCGAATGGCGGCTTCATTTTCCATGGCTTTGATAATCCACTCGTCGTACTCACCGGCGTCATATTTCTTGCTGGCCAGCGTGAATTCGGTGTTGAGACCCAGCGAATCAATAACCGTGCGAAATTCGTTTCCAAAAAATTCGGGGAGGTTTTTTGCCGATGGATCTGGAGAGGGCACATCACGTAGAGGTTTTCCCATGTGTGGTTCAAATTCTTTTTTATCGAGGTAAACGGGTAAGCCGTCCATGGGGTCAATATCGTTGAATTCATAAACAAAATGCGCTTCGATGCCCCTCTCACGAAGTGCTTGTGCAATGACTCCATGGAGAACCACTCCTCGAAGGGAGCCCACATGCACGCGCCCAGAAAGGGTTTTTTCGTCGCGAACAATCATCTCTTTTTTTTTGGGATTTTTTCGAATGATTTCGTCGGCGATTTCGTCTAGCCAGAACATAATTTTTGCTTACGCCGGAGAATTATATCTGAACTTGAAAGGAGTCGCTAGTGCTGTGCGATGGTTTCTGCTATGGTGTGTACTTTTAATGCTGATCTATGGAAAGGCTGTGGCATACGGGTAGGACCATACTTAAAAATGGAGATTCTATGTCCGCTCGTTTGCTTCTTGAAAAAGGACAGAAAATTGTCATCTTCAGCGGCGGTGATCATCGAGTGTGTACCCTTGTGGGCTTGGATGGGGTTTTGTATTTTCGTGATTCGGATGGAGGGCTTCACCGCCTTCAGGATGGGGAAACCGCAGTCCCAAATGCAGGGAGCTTGAGGATACGATTTAATGAACAGTCTCTCGCTTTGTCTTTTTGGATGCATCACTCAAACGTGCCTTTCGCAAGTATTATTGATCACTTCAGCCCCGGTGAGCAAAAAACATATAAAAATCTTCTCCAGGGTAAGGGGGCTGTAAGCGCTCCTGCTGTTGCCGGGAAACGTGCGGCTATCGCCGCACTGGTGCTTGCGGCTTTGGCTGGTGGCGTGGCATTTATGTCTTCTCGCGGAGGGTGTGCGGAGGAGGCGAGTGAAGAGGACGCGGCTAGTCGTTAGT
>CAYHTG010000051.1:0-7224 GCA_964359495.1 uncultured Candidatus Peribacteria bacterium | reverse complement strand
TCTTTGGTGGTTTTAGGGGGCAGGCATCTTCTTATTAGTGGCCCTAGGAGCCGACGTAGGCTGAGTGAAAACCATGCACGGCTTTCCCACTGATCGAAGGTGCGTTCAGGTTCAAAATGGAGCCGCTTCGCTTTTTTGAGTGCCCGTTTTCGTTTTCTCTCGGGGAGGGGAGTCCAATCAAAAGTGAGAACTGCATTGGGTGTTTGAGCGAGGGTGTGCAGGTAGTGGTCCAGTGGGGCGATGTGAGTTTTCTGCGTTCGGTCTTCGAATTGCGAGTAGCGTTTAATGGGAAGCAGAGGTCCTTTGTTTTGGTGGAGGGTGTAAAGAGGGGGGGCCGGGTTTGGTGCGGCTGTTGGGACAGGGACAGAACCTGCAGCTGACGCTGCAGTGCACGAGGAGCCGACCAGCAGACTCGTAAGATCTTCGCTACAGAAAAGGTGGATTTTTTGATTGTTTTCCTGAAGGACGAAGCGGGCTGATTTTTTCTGGATGGTGTGCAGCCAATGCTCCAGTAGCCTGGGGGAGTATTCTCGGGTTTCGCAGAGTTGAAGTTCAAACATGGGCTCTTACTGTAAGGTTGTTGTTGGGGGATTTTGCATTATAAAGGGGCCGGGCAGGGTCGTCATCCGGCGGAGCGGCGTTTACTCTGAAAAAACCTGCTGTTGGAGAGGTGACAACAGGAGTTAGGCTATTTTTTCCAGTACTCGTTCTACCTCTTTAGTGTTCACATAAATGAACTTACGGCATTCTTTACCCAAAGTCTTTAAAGAACCAAGCCTACATCGCTGGGAGCCGGCTTTTCGGAGGCCTGGAGATTAAGGATTTCGTAAAGCACGCGGCGAGCTTCTTCAAGGGTTGAAATTTGAACCACCTGGGCGCGGTATTCACTGGCGCCGTCGAAGCCACGGATAAGTTGCACGAAGTGTTTTCGCATTTCTTTCATGCCGCGTTCTTCCCCTTTGGATTCCACGCAAAGTTCGGCGTGCCGTAGATAAGAGGGCAGTTTTTCTGCGAAAGTGCTGGGCGGAGTGTATGCGTTTCCATAAAAGGCCGCGGCAATTTCAGCCATGAGCCAAGGGTTGCCCATGGTGCCGCGGCCCACCATCACTCCATCGAGGTTGCCCAGTTTTCGCAGCGCGTCCTCGGCACTACGAATATCTCCGTTCCCAATCACGGGAATTTTTAAATGTCGCTTCACTTCGTAAATGGGCTCCCAGTCGGCTTGGCCCGTGTACATTTGTTTGGCGGTTCGTCCATGAATGGTCAGAAGTTGAATGCCCGCGCTTTCCAAATCCTTACAGAATTGAATGAACCAAGGGAGGTCGAGGTGATCGGCTCCAATGCGTGTTTTTACTGAAACGGGGAGTCGAGTGGCCTTGACGCAAGCTTCCACCAACTTCATGGCGTGGCAGGGATTTTTGAGGAGGGCGCTGCCGTGATCACTGGAGATCACTTTTTTGGCCGGGCAACCCATGTTGATGTCTATGGCGTCGATGCCCATGGCTTCAATACGACGAGCCGCTTCTGCAAAGTGCTCCGGTTTTTTCCCGAAAATTTGTGCGACGAGCGGTTTTTCTTCTTCGGGGTTAAAGTCGAGTTGTTTTAAGGTCATTTTACTGTTGTACACAATGCCGTCGGCACTGGTGAACTCCGTGAAGCATATGGCTCGCGGTTCAATTCCTTTAATAAGCCGGCGGTACGCTGTGTCGGTGTAGCCCGCCATGGGAGCAAGCGCGAGAATGGGGCGCTTTGCGCCGGTCCATGAAAAACTCATTTGTGTCCGCTTGTCATAGGTTTTCAGGATTCACGGAGGGGCCGGATGATTCTTCTTCAGAGTCATCCTCTTTTTTAGATTGGCCTGTCGCTTCGCTTTCGGCCTGTTCGCTGCTGCTCTGCACAAAAGTAACATTCGACTCTTCTAATTCGCGATAGCCCGGGTAATTTTTGATGGGTGCTCCTTTGGTCCAGGCGTAGCCAAATCCTTTGCTGTCTTCAAAAAGTGCAGACACAATATAGACCGAGTTCTCACCGGCAATTCCCTCGTACACAGCATAAATATAGCCGAAGGGTTTTCCGGCTTTGTCGATTTCACCCTGGCGAGGGTCGGAAGGAACTTCTTCAAAATACTCACTTTCCACCAGTGCGTCTTCCAATTGGCTCACTGAGGGGTACGCTCCATTCATCACTTTGTAGCGTTCCAGGGCTTTAGCAATATCGGTCATCTCGTCGAGGCGCTGTTCATTTTCTTCGAGGTAAGTTTGATCTTCCGGCAGGCTACTCGTGACGCTGTTCACAATGGTTTCCTCCCGTTCTCGATTCGAAAGCCACCAAATAGTGGATCCTCCAATCAAAACCACAATCACGGCAGGGATGAGCATGGCCAAGAATAGTTTTCGTTTTTCGGTGTGTTCGTCAGTTTCCTCTTTTTTAGATTCGCCTCCGCTTTGCTTCGGCGTGGCGTGTTGCACCTGTAGTTCTGAGAGGGGGTCATAAGGAGGGACGGGACTTCGCTCCGCCTTCGGCTCCGCGTCGGACCGACGTTTTTCCTCCGCTTGTTTCAGTAAAGAAAGTGCACGTTGATTTCCGGGTTCCAACCCTAAAACTTCCTGTGCTCCTTGAATCACCTTGTCATATTCTCCGGCATTCAGCCACGATTGGATGTGATTGAGGGCTTCTATAATGCTGATTTCGCTGTTTTCCATAGCCAAAGAGTAGGACAAAGCACCTTTCAGGTCAATGCTCTAAAAAGTTTCTTCTTCATTCACGGCCGCGCTGCCGCCCACTTGAGGAATAATCGCTTCGATGGTGCCCCATAGGGATTCGCGGTCTTTGGGGGTCAGGAGGGTGACTTCATCGCCCACGTCTCCTTTGTAATAAGTGACGGAAGCGAGGAGCACACGGTAGGATTTTCCAGCGGCCATCACGCGGAACTGGCCATCTTCTTTGACAAGCGTGCCTTTCACAAATTCGCGTTCCACAGGAGAGATTTGTTTGTACATAAAGCTGCCATTTGGCATGATGGTGAGTTTGAGCCGGTCGCCTTCCACGAGCTTTGATTTACTGGCGTAGTTGGCGGGCACCGGATAAATTTTTTCATTGGGGCCAATCATGTTTTGACCATCGAAAGTACCCTCCACAATCTGCGTTTCGCCTTGGTCGTAAGCTTTTGCATCGTCAGACCTCACGTGTTGGGTGATGCGAGAGGTGGCACTGGGGTCCATTTCCGAAAGAAAGTCCCGTGCGGACTTTAGAGAAGCCTCTGCGGCTTCAATCATGCGGAGGATTTTGTTGAGATTTTCCGACATCTTTGTTTGGGGTTAGATTTTTATATTGGGTCGTCTGTGCGTAATTTGTATATTACTTTCTCTCCATTTTGTCCAGAAATTCGCAAATCGATATATTCTAAAGCAGCTTCGTAAATATTCAGTTCCGTTAGGGCTTTTTTGAGTTTTGCCAATTGAATGGCAAGATCTTGGGTGAGGTCTATCCACACGGAGAAATTCCGCTCGGTGAGAAGGTGAAGCTCCCGCGCCTGTTTGAGGTAGCGGATTTCCAGAATTTGCATATCAAATTTTCCCTCGAAATCTTTTGCCGTTTCCAAGAGCACGATCAAAGTTTCCTGCGCAATGAGTTTTTCGTTGATTGATGTTGTGCTCAGATCCATATCCGTGCCTGTGACGTCCATCACAATCAGAGGGAGACTTTCCAAGGTGGTGCCCACACCGGACACGAGGCCGAGCTCGTTGATCATGTAAAACTGAGTGCTCCCATCTTCAAATTCGATGCGCACATTGGCAATGGCCGGGTAAGTTTCGAGGGTGGCCACCACGGTGTGAAAAAAATCTCGGTCGAGGTCTAAGGTTTTCAGATAGCCATATTGTTCCAGAAGCGCTTTCTCGTGCTTCGAAGTACTAAAAAGGAGCAAGTTGTCTCCCAAGTAATCTTGTAGATAGGCGCTTACAGCAGTCTGCTCGTCTAAGGTATCGGCTTCTCCGTTTACGTCAATATTTTGAATCTCGAAAAGCGCTGTAAAAAAAAGTCCATAAATACCTGCACCGATTCCAAAAAAAACAAAAAAAAGTTTAAGATAGATTAAAAGGTACCCGCTCTTTTCCGCGCGACGCCGAGATTTACGGTCTTGGGCGACTGGAGTGACGGTGGGAGTAAAGGGTTTTCTTTTAGAAAAACGGCTGCCTTTGTAACTGGTGTAGCTTGCTTGGTAGGTACGACGTTTTCGCTTAAAAAACGAAAAGAGATTCATGGGTGGCGCGGGATTATTTATACCCACTCGGTTTTGCCGAGGGCTAGTTGCCTGCCTTAAGCGCAGCTTTCATCGCCGCTTGGCGCGCGCCGGATCTGACGCGAGCACTAGCCTTATTGCGACGTTTCCACTGCTTAGATTTTGGGCGAATCGCGTTCGCCGTGGTCATTCCGTGTTTGTGACTGTTTGCGTCTACCATATACTGGACGGACACTCGGCGTAGCCGAGCCTTAAAAAATTCTTTGAAAGCCAGTGGATTGTAGGTGTTTTGAGAAGGAGAGTCAAGAGTGAGTGGCAATTTTTTATAGACGCTACGCTTCGCTCCGCGTAAAAGAGACCTGCCGTGGAGGGGTAGGTCTCTGGGGTAGTAGATTCTAGAATGGGACTCAGAAGACGGTTGCCCTTCGGGTCTCGCTCGGCTTCGCCGAGTATTAGCTGCACCCCATACTATTTCCGCAGTTGAGGCACTTGTAACAGGTGGCGTTGCGGACGGTGACGTGGCCACAAGTGGAACAAAGAGGAGCATCGCCCATCATGCTTTTGAGTTGATCGTTGAGCACATTCGCTGTAGCGGGTTCTTCTCCCACCGCTTCATTCAAAATGGCCGCTGTAATTTTTCCTTTGGCGGTGTTTTCTTGGAGTTGAGTGGTTTTAGGTTCTACATGAACGAAATCGGTGCGACCCAAGTATTCCATACCCAGCACGCGGAAAACAAAATCCACGACCGAAGTACATGTGCGAATGTTGGGATGAGTGGTGAAGCCGCTGGGTTCAAAGCGGGTGAAGGTGAAGGTATCGACGTATTTTTCCAAGGGAACTCCGTATTGCAGACCAATGGAAGTGGCGATTGCAAAACAGTTGAGCAGACTTCGGTAGGAAGCACCTTCCTTGAAAGTATCAACGAAAATTTCTCCCAGTTTGCCGTCGTCGTATTCTCCCGTACGGAGATACATTTTTTGTCCGGCGATGCTGGCTTCCACCGTCACTCCACTGCGTTTGGTGGGCATGTGGATTTTATTTCCACGGAGGATGAAGCCTTCGGGCAGGGCGCTAGCCCCAGTACCAAGAGCAGCTGCAGTTTGAGCGGCATCTTTCTTATTCGAAAGGGGTTGAGAGTGTTTGCTGCCGTCTCGGTACAGAGCAATGGCTTTGAGACCGAGTTTCCATGATTCCATGTAAATGTTGCGGATGTCTTTCACGGTGGCTTCATTGGGAAGATTCACGGTTTTGGAAATGGCTCCGGACATAAAAGGTTGCACCGCGGCCATCATTTTTACGTGACCGAGCGGAGCAATGTAGCGTGATCCTTGGCCGCATTTGTTGGCGCAGTCGAAAATTGCGAAGTGTTCAGGCTTGAGATGAGGTGCACCTTCCAAAGTTTGAGCACCCTCTTTTTGATTCGCACTGGCGTGCGTGGACCCTGGTGCGTGGCTACCAAGAACGTAAGTAATGATTTCATCGATTTGTTCGGCGGCGTAGCCCAGCCGTTCAAGTACAAGAGGAATGGATTTGTTGATGATTTTGAAATATCCGCCTCCGGCTAATTTCTTCCACTTCATAAGAGAGAATTCGGGTTCAACGCCGGTGGTGTCGCAGTCCATGAGGAGCCCAATGGTTCCCGTGGGAGCAAGTACGGTGGCTTGTGCGTTTCGGTATCCGAATTTCTCGCCAAGTTCCACCATGAGGTCGGCATCCTCGCAAGCCGCTTCGTAAAGAGCGGAGCCGCAGAGGTTTTGATCAATGGCATGAGCGGCTGCTTGATGTTTGCCCATCACGCGAAGCATGGGTTCCTTGTTTTTTTCGTAAGCGGCGAAGGGTCCCACGGCTCCGGCCATTTCGGCGGAAACAGCGTAAGCCCGGCAGTGCAAAATGGCGGTGAGAGCGGCCGCAACACTGCGACCTTCATCACTATCATAAGGAATTCCCATCATCATAAGTAGCGTGCCCAAGTTGGCATAGCCCAGTCCAAGAGGACGGAAGTCATGGCTATTTTGTGCAATTTGCGAGGTGGGGTAGGAAGAAAGATCCACGAGAATTTCTTGAGCGATGAAGAAAATGCTCACCGCGTGGCGATACGCTTCAGTGTCAAAGGAGCCGTCTTCATTCAGGAATTTCACAAGATTGAGCGAAGCGAGATTGCAGGCCGTGTCGTCGAGGAACATATATTCGCTGCAAGGATTCGAGCCGTTGATCCGTCCGCTTTTTGGACTGGTGTGCCAATCGTTCACGGCGGTATCGAATTGGAGACCCGGGTCGGCACAGCTCCAGGCCGCGCGACAGATCTCATCAAAAAGCTCGTCGGCGTTGTGTTCCTCAAATTTTTCTCCGGTGGTTCGGAAACGTGTCCAGAACTTTTCACCCTTTTCTACTGATTTCATGAACTCATCGGTCACACGTACGGAGTTGTTGGAATTTTGTCCGGAAACCGTGTGGTAGGCTTCTCCGCGCCAGTCTCCTTCGTAGCCGGCGTCCATCAGGGCCTTGGCTTTTTTCTCGGATTCCACTTTCCAATTCACGAAGTCTTTAATCTCGGGGTGATCGATGTTGAGGACCACCATTTTTGCGGCACGTCGCGTGGTTCCACCGGACTTAATGGCTCCGGCTCCACGGTCAAGCACTTCCAAGAAAGACATGAGCCCCGAAGAGATGCCTCCGCCGGAAAGGTTTTCGTAGCGAGAACGGATATTCGAAAAGTTGGATCCCGTTCCGCTTCCATATTTAAAGAGCTTGGCTTCATTTTTAGCGAGGTCAAAAATGCCCATGAGCGAATCATCCACTTTTTG
The DNA here is from genome assembly GCA_964359495.1 of uncultured Candidatus Peribacteria bacterium. Classification (GTDB taxonomy): domain Bacteria; phylum Patescibacteriota; class Gracilibacteria; order UBA1369; family 2-02-FULL-48-14; genus 2-02-FULL-48-14. The sequence goes on along the minus strand of CAYHTG010000051.1, from coordinate 180 downwards.
AATAAAGCAAGCACTGCATTGAGGACGAGAGTAAGCATTGTCGATTTCCACGATCTCACCTTTCTCAAAATCCCAGGCGTAATTCCCACGATCTCCCGTCACACCGTATTCGTGGTAGAGACCGCAGTTGAACCACACGGGGGAGTTGAAGGCTCCTCGTTGAGTGATGCAGAGAAATTT
>CAYHTG010000050.1:0-7984 GCA_964359495.1 uncultured Candidatus Peribacteria bacterium | reverse complement strand
GAACCTGTGAGAAGTTGGACATTAAATTGAAAAGGAGAAAGTAGTTTGATTAAAGTTTTGTAATGTTGGCGAGCTAAAATCTCAGTGGGAGCCATAATCGCCGATTGGAACCCCGCTCTTTTCATGACATAAATCGCAGCGGCGGCCACCACCGTTTTTCCGGCTCCCACGTCGCCCTGGACCAGACGCATCATAGGGTAGTCTTTCTTGAAATCCTCAAAAATTTCAGCGATGACACGATATTGCGCACCGGTGAGCTTGAAGGGCAAGTGATCTAAAAAAGCTTCAAGATTCACCTCCTCAACTTTTTTTGCCTCTCCGGAAAACCCTTTCCGCCACTGGGCCTTTTTTTTCAAAGCCAAAAACTGAAGGAAGAAAAGTTCATCAAATGCAAGACGCTCCCGAGCTTTAGTCAGATGTTCTTCATCCTTTGCAAAGTGAACATGATAAATTGCGTCCGAAAGCCCCATAAGCCCTTCTTCCTCCAAAATCCAGCGAGGCAAGACCTCCTCGAAATATTGAGTATAAGGAAGTAGCGGAAAGATTTTTTCGCGCAACCACTTGGAAGTCACTTCATCTTTTTCGGGATAAACAGGGACAATTCGACCTGTATGAACCAGATTTTCGGACGGTTTTTCATACTTAGGACTCATAAGCATCGACCGTCCTTGTTCGTACTTCAACTTTCCAGTCAAAATAATCTCACTCCCCTTGAAAAACATTTGCTTCAAATGAGCTTGATTGAACCACAAAACGGGCACTTCCCCTGTTTCATCCGCCACAACCGCTCTCGTCATCGTTTTACCCGTCCGCGTTCTTAAATTCAGGATCGATTTCAATTTCCCTTGAACCACATTCACTTCATCGGTGCGCATCTCGTTGATTTTGGTAAATTCCTGTTCATCACGATAAGCACGTGGAAAATACAAAAGCAGATCACGAAGAGTCCGGATTCCCATCTCCTTCAGCCTGGAAACGTAAGAATCCCGAGTTTTAAGGAAACGTGAATCGAGCCTTTGATCAATCATAAGCGAAGCTTAACGCAAGCGTCTACTCGAGACTAAAAAATTCTCACCCGAAATGACGCTTTCCCCTGTTTTTGACTCAAGTTCTTTACGCGCATTTTTAGCCACTTGCCCACCTTTTTTAGCAGGGATTTTATTTTGGGAAAGTCCCTTGGCCTTCATACTCTGAGCGATTTGACGTGTAGAAAGTTCGGCAAGCGCGGTTAAAATCAATTCCGCCTCGTTCATATGATCTTTCACACTCAAAGAGGGATCCTGAATCTCAGCAATTCGCTCCGTCCCCATTTTAGCAAGCCACAGCTTTAGTGGCTCAGCCTTAGGGGATGGAACTGACTGAATGAGCCGAAGCAGAGTCTCAATATTAGCAACATCTGTTTCTCTGCTTTTACCATCAGGAGAGATTAGTTTCAACTGTCCGATTTTTTCGGACAGTTCAGATCCTTCTTTAAAGAGTTTAAGCTTCAGGTCATTCCAATACTTTCTTGGACGATCACTTCGTGTAAGGACTTCAACAATATCAATCACCGAAAAATACCATTGTTCATTATGCCAAACTTTACGGATTTCACTGTGCTCAAAGGGGATAATACTCATGACGAAGGGGTTCTTGGATCTCGAATCTTCTCACAAAAAAAACTGGGACGCCAGGAAATTTATTAGATCCAAAAGTTTAAGTCCGACTTATCCTTCTAAAATTCCTCTTTCCAACCTGTAAAAGTGCAGCTTCTTTGCTCAAAACCACCTTCATCTGAACGTCAGCAACCTTCTTCCCTTCCCACTTCACCGCACCCCCCTCCACAAGACGCCTAGCCTCACTTTTAGTTGAGGAAAGTTTTAGGTCAAAAATCAAATCTACAATATTCCAACTTGCGTCGGGAAAAGTCACTTCCTCAACATCATCCGGCACCTCTTTCTTCTGATGAACTGTTTTAAAGTGTTCTTCTGCCACAATCGCAACTTTCTCGCCATGATAAAGCTCCACAATGGCATGGGCGAGCTCCATTTTTAAATCACGGGGGTTTTCACTCCCTTTAAGTCGTTTTGCAAAATCCGCCAGTTCTTTCTCATCCACTCGTGCCGCCAGTTCAAAGTAAGTCAAAATAAGTTCGTCCGGCAGAGACATGGTTTTCCCAAAAATATCTTCCGGTTTTTCATCGACTCCAATGTAATTCCCAGTTGTTTTACCCATCTTCATCGAGCCGTCGGTTCCCACTAAAATAGGCACTGTCATAATATTCTGTGGCTCTTGTCCATAGGCTTTTTGTAACGTTCTCCCTGCAAGCAGGTTGAAAGTTTGGTCGGTTCCGCCAAGCTCCACATCCGCCTTTAAAGCCACGGAATCGTAACCCTGCATTAAGGGGTACATAAATTCATGAACCGCAATGGGTTGATCCTTTTTCATACGTTCTTGATACATGTCACGTTCCAGCATTTGAGCGACGGTAAACTGAGAGGCCAAATGAACCACATCGGAAAAAGAGAGGGGGGCGAGCCATTCGGCGTTCCAGCGCACTTCAACCTTGGAAACATCTAAAACCGGGGAAACTTGCTTCAAATAATGCTTCGCGTTTTCCTCCAATTCTTCTTGAGTTCGCATGCGTCGCGTCTCACTTTTACCGCTAGGATCCCCAATTTGACCTGTAAAATTTCCAAACAACAAAATAATTTGATGACCGAGCTCCTGAAATCCGCGAAGCTTATGCACCACCATCATGTGTCCCAAGTGTAAATCAAAACCCGTAGGGTCTATCCCAAGCTTAATTCGAAGTGGCTTTCCGCTCCGCATTTTCTTCTTAAGATCCTCCTTCACAATGACTTCGGCAACGCCTAAACTCAGCACATTGTCGATTGCTTTTTCGTCGGTGTTCACCGTCATCGGTTTAAGGTAAGATGGACGCAGTCTCAAGTTAACAAAACCCAGCTGAAAATGCAATTTATCTCCGTTCAAGAGAACGAATCTTCAAGTCGACTCGATCACTTTATAGTCAAAAAACTTGGCCTTTCACGCAATCAAATCCAAAGGCTGATCTCTGATGGACACGTTAAGGTGAACAACAAGGCGGTAAAATCCAATCAAAAAGTAAAGACTGGAGATGAAATCTCTTATCACGTCCCAAAAGCGAAACTGAGCCCCTTAAAGCCGGAAAAAATCCCCTTAAACGTGATTTTTGAAGATAAAAACATCCTCGTCATCAACAAGCCGGCGGGAATCGTCGTCCACCCCGATGAAACCGGTCATTCCACAGGCACCCTCGTTCAAGCTATTCTTGCTCATTGCAAAGATTTAAGTGGCATAGGAGGCACGAAGCGCCCCGGAATTGTCCATCGTCTCGATAAAGACACTTCCGGTGTTCTCCTGATCGCTAAAAACGACAAAACTCACCAAAAATACAGTCAGCTTTTCCAAGACAGAAAGGTTAAAAAAACTTACCTTGCTCTCGTAAAAGGAAATCCAAAAACACAAAAAGGACGCATTGAGGCCGGAATTGCCAGGCACTCTGTGGATCGAAAAAAAATGGCCGTCAGTAATCAGGGAAGAACCGCCATCACAAATTTTGAAGTGCTCGAAGTACACCCCGGTTTCAGTCTTCTTAAGGTCAACATTGAAACCGGTCGCACCCACCAAATTCGCGTTCACCTCGCCAGCATTGGCCACCCGGTGATTGGCGACTCGGTTTATGGAGATAAAGCCCTCAATAAAAAGTTTCAAGAAAAACACGGCCTAAAAAGGCAATTCCTTCACGCACAAAAACTCGAGATTGATGGCAAGACCTTTGAGGCGAAACTCCCTGATGATTTATTGATAGACATCGTGATCACCCACAACTAGAAAACAAGCTCGTTTGGAACTTTCATATTCAAAAACAATTCGATATTTATAGTTTACGGAAAAACTAAAGTAAGCATTCAGTTTTTCCTTCAATTTATGAGTTTTAAGAAATGGATGTTTGGAGTCGCTTTTAAAAAGTTCGATTTTGTCTTTAACCTCATCCTGAAGAGACTGCGGTAATTTTTTATATTGTCGGATGAAAGTGGGTTTATATACAACTTCCATCTACAGTTTTTTAGCTAAGTTCTCCAAATCTCCTTCCAAGCTCGGTTCTCCGGAAGCCCGTAAGACAAGATTCACAGCTTCTTCTTCGAGGTACCTTCTAATCGCTTTTCTAACCACATCAGACACATTTTCACCTTCACCCTGGTCAATAACTCTTCTGATACCTTGTAACATTTCATCTGATAATGGGATGGAAACGGTGCTCATATGAATTAATAATAATATACTATCATAGTACCAGTTATTACTAAAAAAAGCAAATCCATAATCGAAGGTTCATAATTACTTAGTTGTTTTCTTAACAGCAGGTTTTTTAGTCGCTGTTTTCTTAACTACAGCCTTAGCCACTTTTTCTACCTTTGGCTTACTCACATTAACTTCCTTAACCTGAGCGACCTCTTCTTTTAGGGCTTGAGCAGGAGCTTTGCCACCCACAGCAGAAATCTTTAAAACTTTGATGGCGGTGAACTGTTGGCGATGACCCTGAGTGCGGTGGTAACGCTTTTTAGCCTTAAACTTGAAAACACGGATTTTTTCACCTTTGCCGTGCTCGAGAATCTGACATTCCACGTGGGCACCCGATACAAAAGGCATTCCAATCTTTAGGGAGCTCCCATCTTCTTCCCCCATCAAGAGCACTTCATTGATTTTGAAGTTTTTTCCGGATTCAATATCCAATTTTTCCACTTCGATCTCATCTTTCTCCCGAAGGCGATACTGTTTTCCAGACAAATAGACAACGGCAAACATAGTTTTTAAGGTCAAAGCGGGCTCACTTTACGGAATAATTCACTCTGTGGCAAGGCTTTTTTCCAAAAGTTCCATTCCTTCCTCAATAGCCTTCTGAACAAGAGGAAGTTCATCCTCCAGAAAAGGAGCCAACACGAAATCATGAAGATCAAGCTGCTCCGGGGCTGTTTCCCCTCTCGATTCAATCCCAATTCGTAGACGCGGAAAGACCATACTTCCCAGGTGCTCAACCACCGATTTCATCCCATTGTGCGTTCCAGCCGACCCCCTCTCTCGAAAACGAAGGGTTCCCAGGGGGAGATCCACATCATCGTAAACCGTAAAAAAATCCTTAAGCTCAACCTTATAAAAATTCAAAACTTCCACCACCGCCTCTCCTGAAAGATTCATGAAAGTTTGGGGCTTCATAAGAATGATTTTACTCTCCCCTGTTCCTTTTTCCGACAACAAAGCTTTCCCTTTCTCCTCAAACTTAGGAAAATCCTGCTTTTTAGCAAAGGCATCCAAAAACATAAACCCCACGTTGTGACGCGAACGGGCATAGGATTTCCCCGGATTTCCAAGACCGCAAATAATTTTCATACTATGGCGAGTGGTGGAATTCAAAAACGTGCGGACCCACTTTAACAAAGTCCCCGGTTCTTGCGCCAGAGCGAACGAGCGCATTTTGTATCCCCATCTTCTTAAAGATGTCATAAATTCGATTGACGGCCCCTTCTTGAGACGTGTTCGTCATACGAGAAATTTGTTCGATTCGTTTACCGGTAACCTTAAAAAGGAGCCGCTTAGGTTTAAGCTCAGGATCAATGGTAAGGCCGCAAACGGGATCTTCAAAGCGCTCCGCATCCACTTCCTTCAACTTCTCGACTCGATAAGAGTTTTCATCGAGCAAAGCGGTGGGCGTGTAGTTGAGCACTTCTTTCTTCTTTGAAAGGCTGGGACCTTTCGCTTGATGCTTCTTTACCAGCTCCCAAAGCTCAAAAAGCAGAGGCTCTAAACCTTCCCCACTCACTCCGGAGACCATACGAAACTTTGCTTTGAGCTTCGGAAAATCTTTCAAGAAATCTTTCTTAAGCTTCTTCCTATCCTCATCGGGGATGGAATCAATTTTATTCATTACCACAAAGAACTCCTTTTTTAGAAGGGATTCTTTATACGTTTTAAGCTCATCGGCCAAAGTACGATATTGCTCAGATAGTGTCCGATTCTCATAAGGAAAAGGATCCAAAAGAAAAATAAGAATAGCGGTTCTGGAAATATGTTTCAGAAATTGATCCCCAAGCCCCTTCCCTTCGGAGGCCCCTTCAATAATTCCGGGCATATCCGCAATCACAAAACTTTGAGACTTACTTCCTCCAAATTTAGAAAGATAAACGACGCCTAAGTTGGGCACTAAGGTGGTAAAAGGGTAAGCCGCAATTTTAGGCTTTGCTGAAGAAACATGAGAAATAAAGGTTGATTTTCCGGCTGAGGGGAAGCCCACAAGACCCACATCGGCCACCAAACGAAGCTCAAAACGAACTTTTTTCCCTTCGCCCGTGTCCCCCAATTCGGCAAAAGTGGGTGCCTGGCGGGTACTGGTAGAAAAGTGGCCGTTCCCATATCCTCCTCGCCCTCCGCGTGCCGCTAGAAAGCGCTGACCTCCGACGTGCAAATCCACAAGTTCCTCCCCGGTCTCTCCATCATAAACCGCCGTTCCCACCGGAACGTGCAAAATGAGGTCTTCTCCGGCTTTCCCGGCCATATCATTTTTAAAACCCGGCTCCCCAGCCATGGCTTTGAAGTGTTTGAGCCCGGTGAAATGCTGCAAAGTATTGTAATTTTCATCCGCTTCCAAAATCACGGATCCGCCCAGCCCTCCGTTTCCCCCGTCTGGCCCTCCCACGTCCACATATTTTTCACGATGAAAGAAAACCGCTCCGTTCCCTCCTTTGCCGCCTTCAAGTTCGAGTTTTACCTCATCAAAAAACATAGTGTGCGGCCAGAGAAATTTATAAAACTAGAGTTGTGATTCAATGATGGATTCGAACACTTCATAAGGCCAAGCGCCTACGAGTTTCTTTCCATTGATGAAGAAAGTGGGTGTTCCGGATACGCCATAGCCTTTGCCGGCTGTGTAGTCTTGATTCACTTCATCTTGCATGTCTCCATTTTCAAGACAGGAAGAAATATCCAGACCCATAATTTGTGCTCCGGCAATTAAAGAACCGGTAACATCTTCATTTGCCCAGGCTGAAATATTTTCAAAAAGCCAATCATGATAAGCATAATAATCTCCGCCCACTTCGGCCACACACTCCGCAGCCTGAGCCGCATCATCCGCTTTATCGTGGCTTGGAAGAGGTAGGTCACGGTAAATGAGTTTCACGAGACCGGTATCGATGTAGTTTTCTTTAATCAAAGGAAGTGTTTCACTATAGAATTTTTCACAATAAGGGCATTGGAAATCACTGAACTCCACAATCGTGACAGGAGCATTTGGGTCTCCAAGGACAGCATCATCATCGACGCTCACGGCCACGGTTTCCAGAGTATCAATGTCCACATCGGGTGCAGCTTCTTGTTCTCCACCTCCATCATTTGTATCGTTTAAAGCCTGACCTCCGCCTCCATCGAACAAATTAGCGAATCCCTGACCACTGTTCGAGAAAAGAATACCGCCCATAAGACCAACGGCGAGGAAGCTAAGACTCATCCAAACTGTTTGAGAATAATTTTGTGACATGTTTTTTAAATTAAATAACGGCGCCAGGATAGCATATTGTTTTCATAAAACAAATAGGGTAAATTTGCCGCGTTCTTTTTAGCTTCGCTTACGCGAATGGCCGAAGTGGCGGAACTGGCAGACGCGCGGGACTCAAAATCCCGTTCCCCTCACCGGGAGTGTGGGTTCGACCCCCACCTTCGGCACCACACTGCACGAAGTGCAGCTTATAAAAAAGCGTAGCGAAGTCCATTAAAAATGAGCGGCGAAGCCGAGCGGTCCCAAAAAAGCCGCGTAAGCGAAGTCTCACAACTCGTTTCCCTTTCTCATTCTTCCAACTTCGCAAAACCTACAGAACCCTGTATGTTATACGAAGTGTTTTCGTCTAGAAACGAGTTAAACGAAATTTCCACTCATTTTCGAAGGTAATCCTCAGAAAGGTCGGAAGGT
>CAYHTG010000049.1:0-8002 GCA_964359495.1 uncultured Candidatus Peribacteria bacterium | reverse complement strand
AGCCGACCGTGAAACCGTCTGTGTTTACCTGGACGAATATCAAAATTTCAGCACAAAAACGCTGCTCAGTATGCTTGCCGAATCCAGAAAGTACGGCCTCGCCCTGACTCTCGCCAATCAATACCTCACGCAAGTCGCCCCGGAGATTCAAGATGCCGTCTTGGGAAACGTAGGCTCATTGTTCGCCTTTCGCACCAGTTATGCCGATGCTCAAATTCTCGCTCCTTCGCTCGGCCTTCTCGAGGAAGACCTCACCGGACTTGCCCCTTTTCAGGCCTACGCCAAATTGCTCCACAATCAAACTCCCCTCCCCTTATTCCGCATGAGTATAGAAAAACCCACCTTCCACGAGAACCTTCAGTTGGAAAATCTCAAAAAATGCTCCTTCGAGCGCTTTGGCCGTCAGGTGGAACAGGTTGAAGAAAAGATTGCGGAGAGGTATAATAAGAGGAGAGCACTCTTCGCTAAGCTGCACTAACACGCCTCATGAAAAAAATCTTCGCCACCTTTGCTCTTTTTCTTAGTCTGAGCGCTCTCTTCGTGCCTTTTATTAATGCGCCTTCGGTGCTCGCAAAAACCGAGTATGACGGCTTTGATGTGGAAGACATTTTGAATGTGACCGACAAGGAATCTGATAACGAAGATAATTCCAGCTCTCTCTGGGACAATATAAAAAAAGAATCGGAGGCAAAAGGAACTTCTTTTGCCGGAGCAGTCATTCTCCGCGTGATTAATATTTTGACTCTTCTCGTGGGAACCTTTGCCTTTGTAACCATTATGTACGGAGGCTACATGCTCGTAACCGCCAACGGAGAAGAAAGCAAAATCGAGCGCGGCAAAGGAATCCTCCTCCAGGCCATCTTTGGACTTTTCCTAGCCTTTCTCGCTTACTTTATAGTAGCCTTTGTTCAGTCCTTCTTTTATTGATTCACGCCTAATGCGAAAACTCCACCTCCTCATTCTCATTGCGTACGTCATGGCATTTACTGCTCCATTTTTAGCAGCCGCCGATGAAACAGTATACGCTCGAGTAACACTATGTTCGTTTGCCAACGCTCCTACCGCGACGTTTGGAACGGATGAGACGGAAGAATCCGGTGATTCAAATCAAGATAAACGAGATGCAGAGTGGAAAGCCTATGGGAAAAAGAAAGCAACATTTGACAGTGAGTTATCAGCGAAGCTTGGGAAAGTGGCATGTGGAACGGCAAATGACTATACCAAATTACTCGAAAAAGGTGATTGTACGGCTGAGGGACAAGTCATTACCGAAATTACCGAAGTCATTGCCCCAAATGTTGAACTCGGAGACACGGATGGAGCGGCGGGGGACGATCAGGCTGACAGCAAAATAATGACAGTTTATGCGGGAACCTGCTGTTTAGCTAAAGAAACCGTTTATAACACTGAGAGCGATGGAAGCTGGAATGAATATTGTGAAGATGCGGTAACTATTTATTCGGATACCTATGACGGATGTCTTGCTGCCGGAGCCGAGACCTGCTCCCGCCGCCAATGGGTGATTTCGGACTCGGGTCTGGGCATTGTGAAAATAATGGTGAAGCAAATTTACACCTGGGGAGCCTTTACCGTGGGCAGTATGGCCGTGATGACCATCATCTTAAACGGGGTGAGAATTTCCATGTCCGGAGTAAGCGGCGACATTACCGAGGCTAAAAACAAGATTTTACAGGCCGTGGCCGGAATTGTGCTGCTTTTCCTTTCCGGGATCATCCTCTACACCATTAATCCTGACTTTTTCTCATGATCAAGAAAATCCTTAGTTTGATTCTTGGACTCTCCCTTGCCCTCAGCTTTTCCACCGGACTGGCCTTTGGTGCAGATGATGACGACGAGGAAGAAGTGAACCCCGTGGAGCAGCCCAAGATCCCGATACCGGACTTTTTGCCCGCACCCGATGTAGGAACCACCGGAGGCGAAACTCAAGACTACATCTTGAATGAAACCATTCCCCGAGCCATCAACATAGGAATTGGTATACTGTCCATTACGGCCTTTATCGGAATTCTCATCTCCGCCATTCAAATGCTCACGGCTTACGGAAACGACGAAAAACTAAATCGAGCAAAAACCAACCTGCGCTACTCTCTCATCGGACTCATCGTGGTGATGCTCTCCTACGCAATAGTGTCAATTGTCGTCTCCATCGCCCTCCCCAACGAAGAAGATGCCGAAAGTTGGATTCCCAAAGCCTACGCGGTGGATGACGAAGACATCGATATCCTTTTCCCCAGCCAGCAAGATATAATTGAAGCTCAAGATGAAAAGGGCCGCGTTTCCCTTCCCGGCGGCGACTTCCTGGGTGAAATTGTTCCGGCCATCATCACCAACCTCATGTACGTGGTCGCCTTTTTGATTTTCATCGCCTTTATGTATGGGGGCGTGCTTTTAGTGGTTGGACGTGGGAACGAAGAATCCCTTACAAAGGCAAAAAACATTATGATTTACGCAGCCATCGCCTTGGCCTTGGTTTCCTTGGGCTTCGCGCTGGTTTATGGAATCACCACCCTAAACCTTACGGAGGACAAGGACAGCACATCCGACGATGTATTTGTTGACACCGAAGAAAGCAATGATTAAAAAACTTTTCCTTAGCGTTTTGGCCGCCATTTGTTTCTCGCTTTTTGTAAACGGAGCGTTGGCGGTGATTCAACTCGACGAAAGCTTGAGGCCCAGCAACCTTCCTTCTTTCGCTGTGGCCGAAGAAGGCACCGGTGAAGACAATCCGGAAACCCGCGCCACTCAGACCCTGATTTTGTTTGTTGGAAATTTAGTTAGCCAATTTTTACTCTTCGCGGGAGCTATTACCATTATTTTTCTTATTGTCGCGGGAGCGAACTACATCTTCGCCTTTGGAAAGGATCAGCTCATTGAAAAAGGAAAAAAAGGAATTGTTTGGTCGCTCATAGGTCTCATCATCATCATGTTGTCTTACGCCATAGTTCAGGGCGTTATTCAGATCATTTTGCAAGTGGACGAGAAGGCAAACTAAGCGTAGACTCGACTCATCTTTATTTATCTCTAACATTTTTCCATGCCTAAAGTAATTCTCGCGTCTTTACTGCTTTCAATAAGTATTTTAAGCGCCTGCACGAGAAGCTCCGGGAGCAGTTCGGAAAACGCCGGAAAAGCGATGGCCGAAACGGCATGTTTGCTTTTTGATGAATCGGTCAGCATGGATGACATTGGAGGCCTATCCGACGAAATTATGGTTGCCTACGGTTTTGAGGACGCCGAAGCCATTGATATTTACCTCGCTACGGTTCGTGGAACCGAAGAGATCAACCTCGTTTCGGAAGCGGCTCGAACTCACTTGGAAGCCACCTGTGGCGACGCTTTGGAAGCCAGCGGCGTAAGCCCCGCCGATTTGGCCGAAGCAATGGTAAAAAGTAACTAGACTTTAGGTGGGAACAAAGGTTCCCCAAGAACTACCTTTCCTTCTCCCACTTGCTCAAGAATTTTCTTAGCTGCTTCAGGAATAATGGGCTGAAGCATCTCTCCAATCGCCTTACACAAAGCCAGGAGGTTTCCCAAAACCACCTCCAAGCGAGCCGGGTCTGTTTTTGCGAGCTCCCAAGGTTTTTGCTGATCTACATAGAGGTTACCCTCGCGCGCTAAAGCCACGATGGCTTCCACCGCTCTCTTAATATCGAAAGTAGTGAATCCTTCATGGTAGCGTTTCCAAGCTTTTTCTATCGCATCCGCTAAAGCCCCGTCGCCGGTCGGGATCCGGCTTTCAAAGTTTTTGATGCTTAAAGTGACCACGCGTCTGAGTAGATTTCCAATGGTGTTTTGAAGTTCATCTCGATACAGCACCGCAAAACGCTCCTTCGAAAAATCTCCATCCTCATCACTGGGGACTTCTCGCAAAAGATAGTAGCGGACCGGATCGATGCCCCACTCACGCAAGATTTCCATGGGGTTCACCACATTCCCAAGGGATTTGCTCATTTTTTCGCCTTCACTTGTTATGAAGCCGTGCACATACACCGCTTTGGGCAGAGGAAGTCCGGCCGCGAGGAGCATGCCAATCCAAATGCCGCAGTGAAAGCGGATGATGTCTTTCCCAATAAGATGCACATCGGCCGGCCAATACTTTTTAAATTGCTCCGTTTCCTCCGCGTAACCAATGGCTGAAATATAATTGGTGAGCGCATCGCACCACACATACATCACTTGATCCTCATGACCCGGCACTTCAATCCCCCATGCCAAAGTTTTTTTGGGTCTCGAAAAACTCACATCCTGCAAACCCTCCTCGAGCAAAGACAAAAACTCATTACGCCTGGCTTCCGGCAAAATCACAAGCTCCCCCGACTCAACTTTTTCTTTAATGGCCTGTGAATACTCCGACAGTTTGAAAAACATATTTTTCTCTTTCAAAAGTTCCGGCGCGCGTTTATGAATGGGGCACTGCCCTTCCACCAGATCCTTATCCAAAATGAAGGCCTCGCAGCCCGTGCAATACTTTCCTTCGTATTCTTTTTCGTAAAACTTTCCGGCCCCTTCAAGCAGGCCCCAGAGTTTTTGCGCCCCTCGCTTATGCGTCTCGCTACTCGTCCGAATAAAGTCGTCATTCGCCGCACCAAAAGCCTTATGCAATTCTCGAAAAAGCTCGCTGTTTTGATCCGCCAAGGCTTGCGGCTCCATCCCCTTTTCCTTCGCAACCTGCTGAATTTTCGTCCCATGCTCATCCGTTCCCACCAAAAAATAAACCTCATCCCCAATCATCCGATGGTACCTCGTGATCGCATCCCCCTGCACCGCTTCCAACGCATGACCCATATGAGGCCCGGCATTCACATAAGCAATCGCATTGGTGAGATAGAATTTGGCCATACGTGTGCCTACTATATAGGATTGACCTTAGAAAGAAAAATCCCATTGACAGATAATCGGCATAACGCTGGCTAATTTATCTATCTTAAAAACCGGTAAAGCAAGGGCGATCCGCTCAGTTGTAAGATTAGAATCTGAATCTCTTTTTAATCGTATGCGCGACTTCGAGTGGACGGAAGAGAGTGTTGTTGATTTTCAAATAGTTTTTCTTACGAATTTCGCCGGGCTTGGAGTTCATGCGCCATTTTTTTTCATCTTCAAGAAGACGGTATTCGGAAAGTTTTAGATTACGTTTTGAAGGTTTGTGCCTAAGACGGTCGGCGTGTTTGTTGCGTTTTAGTCGTTCTTTCAAATCGGCTTCAAGCTCAACATAATAAACCTTTGCACCCTCTTTTTCGAATATTCGGGCGATTTTCTGAATATACTTTCCTTCAAATTTGTCATGAAAACCCCACACGTAAGTGAAGATCAATCCTTTGGAATTGCTTTTAGCAATTTTTTTAAACATTTCCATCCGTATCAGATTCACGAGGTAAGAAAATTCGGGTGTGTCAAAATCAAAAAAAGGCAAAACCACCTCAATACTCATATGATTGTGGAAGAGCTTCAAACCGGTGAGTTTTTCCAGTTCCATCCCAACCGTCATTTTCCCAACCGCTGGCGGGCCGAAGATTATTACGAATTTCATACGTGCTAATACTAGCACAACGCCGAGATCAAAAGATTAATTTATTCGAACTAATCATAAAGAAATCTCCACTCATTCTGTTTCATTTCTTGTAGATTGAATGCAGCCACCACTTTTTGACCAGTGGGATGCTCAGCGTCGAAAGCACAAAGGCCACCGAAGGAATAATGGCGTTCACAAAAGGATTAGGCAGCTCAGCCACTACAAAAAGTAAAACGACTACAAAGTACGTGAGCCCGGCGACCAAAACCTTTCGACTCCAACTGGTTTCCCAAGCTTTATCCGCTTCTACCCGCCGGTTTCGCGCTTTAATTTCTGCGATTTCTTGCTCAAGACTGGTCATGCAGGCATTTTACTCTTCATACGAAAAATGTCACTTTTTACAGGTTGTCCAGCCGTGCCTAGTCGTTGGCGACCTCCTCAGGACTGTCACCCGAGGAGCCGGGTTCGAGCCCCGGTAGGTCCACCACTGGATAAGAGACAGCAAAAAACCCTTCGTTGTAGAAGGGTTTTTTGATAGGACTCTCCTCAGGACTGTCGAAGCCATTATAGGCTATCCCTACTCCAATTTCAACCTTCAAGCTAAAATGGTCGAGACTGATCACAAATATTCATGGTGCAGTCACGGAATCATCTTCTGTGTGGTAAAGCACAAAATCAAAGACCGGTAGGTTTTCACCTTCTTTCACCAAAGTCACGAGTTCCTGACGTGCCTCGGCCAAAGTGGCATCCGCCGTACTGCTGATTTTGGCGTACTCGCAAACCACCTTGTCGAGAGTGCCATCTCCACCTGAAGCATAGTTCAAGCGATAATAAATATAAGCATCCTCCACGCCTTGAATGATATTGGTCATCACCAAATAGTTGTAATCATTCTCATTCAAAAAATTCTGGATGGGATAGTGCGGATGAAAAACAGAACGAAAACCGGAAGAGTAGTATTTTGCTTGAGTGTACTTCGGGTCCACACCAAGAGCTCCAGGACCAAATTGAGTAGGCTCTTCTTTAAAAAACCGGTTATTGCTTTGGTCGAGCGGAATATATTCCGAGATGGCTTTAGTCTCTGTCACCCCGTTGTAAGTATAAAGACCCAGAATTTTCCAACGTAAAACATCTTGCGTGGTAAGAACGCTGGTCATGTCGTAAAACAAGGTCTCGCCTTCCTCATCACCCACATAAAACTCCACCACAAAGGAGGTGTTTTTTGCCACCGTCCCATCCTCCGCGGTTTGGGCAAACAAAGGGAGTTGTACCGATTCATTCGCCGCAAGCACGCCCCAATCCTCCCACTCAGCTTGACCTTCACAAGGGACAGAATCTTCCCGCGCATCTACAGCGGCATCGGCAGAAACAAGACTAGTGGTTGAAACGGCGCCGGTAAAATCATAGTTCTCAAAAATGGGCTCATAGCCGGGCAGATTCACTTTAACGGCGTAAAGACCAAGTTCGCTCATTCCCTCCGCGCCGTAAGTTGCTTGAGCACCGGCCATTAAAGTACGCACCGTGCGAGAATCGCGCAGTACCAGCACGCTCACTGAAATGGCCACCAAAATGAGGAGGGTCATCATGAAGAAGGAAAGAAGAAGTGCCGAAGCGCGTTTGTTCATTGGTAGTAGCGGCTGGTTACGGATGTTTGCAGGTCGAGAGAAACTTCCTCGCGGACGCGGCCGGGGACCGTGAAGCTCAGCTTGATTTGGACGATGGGCTGAAATTGTACATCCCCGTCGGCGGAATTTTCAAAATCGTAAGGGTCCACGTCGGGAAAGATTCGGAAGTTGGCGTAGGTGACGCGGGTATTTTCTCCGTGAAGTAGCACCGGCTCGCTATAACCATCAGCGGCAACAAAGTCCGTCCCATCAAACTCAAACACTTGCAACGATAAAGTCTCCTTATCCTCATCGCTATCCCAAGTATACACCGTTTGCGTGAGGCCGTCGGGGCTGAGCAAATACAAGGTGGACTCATTGAGCGCATGATTCGAAAAAAGAGTCGTTACGGGAAAACCGAAGGCACTTCCCGTTTCGTAAGACACAAAATCAACCTTACTGTCTTTCACCGTTTCGGAAATCTGATCCATAGTCCCTTGCAGCTCCAAAAGCAAACTGCGCACTTCAATGGTCTCTTGATCGGCACGATGAAAAGCCAAGTACGACGAAATCACAAAACCAATAAAAATTGTGAAAACCGTAATGGCGATGATCATTTCCAGCAATGTAAACGCGGGTTTTTTCACTGCCAGTTGGTTAAATACGTCGATAATTCGAGCGAGCGCTCCAGCCCTCGTTCTTGCCAAGTCACGGTTGCCGTTACCTGGGCGGCTTCTTCTTCCGCAGTTCCCCCCTCATCTGTCACCTCCGCTATAGTGATCATGCGAGTGAAAATAAAGCCATCTTCCATGCTTACTTGGCCATCTTCCTCAGTGGATGAAAAACGGAAACAAGTGTTATTGGGTGG
>CAYHTG010000048.1:0-8095 GCA_964359495.1 uncultured Candidatus Peribacteria bacterium | reverse complement strand
GAGTCGCTTGCGCGACGGTTTTTGGTAAGCCGCACTTCGTGCGGTGTGGAGCCACCTGCCGGAATTGAACCGGCGACCTGCACGTTACGAATGTGCCGCTCTACCAACTGAGCTAAGGTGGCTTTTTTTAATGAACTCGCCTGTGGCGAGTAATGGTGGGCAGGGAGGGATTCGAACCCCCGAAGGCAGAGCCAGCGGATTTACAGTCCGCCCCATTTGGCCACTCTGGAACCTGCCCAACTTCACGAAATGCAGCTCTATAAAAGAGCGAAGCGATTATAACGAATGTAAAAGAGAAGGCAAACATTTACACTCCATTCATACTCAAGTGTCACTCCCTACTCCCTCGTGATCCTCTTCGTGGTAGCTCCTCGGATGAAGGACGAGTTCTTGTCATGCCTTTTTCAGCGAGACCATGAATCGCAGAACTATGGCCACCTTCCCACAACGGGTTTTGCATGCTCCATGGAGTTCGAGGAGCCCTCTCCTGTTCGATGACATCGAGCATTGGGAGCGCCGCAGCAACCCGTCGCTTATGAGAAATCATGAAACGATCCACAGGCACTCCCGATCTGCCATTAGAAGTAGGAATAAACTCACGAGTCAAAGCTTCCAATTTTGATCGGTATACGGTATCCAGTCCAACTACACGAGCGTCGTCAAGCAGTTCTCGCGCGCGGTCAGCATTCTTGACACGAATGGCTTGCTTCACTTCATCAAGAAAAGTACCAAGATTTTCACGGGCTGTTTCCATAGGTACCCTGAATCTTAACACAAAATCAAATAATTGCAAGAGCCCAATTGGAAGAAGGATCATTTTCTTGTTATACTCCACAAAGCGGACACGAAGGGGTCTGCTAAGCAATAACGTGGCCGGAGGCCACAACAATTTATGTCTAAATTCATCATTCATGGTGGTCGCCCTCTCAAAGGCGAAGTTGCGGTGAGCGGCTCCAAAAACGCCTCCCTTCCAATTTTAGCCGCAACCCTTTTGGCCGATTCGCCATCGGTGCTCCGCAACGTCCCGGATATTTCAGACGTTCATGCGTTCTTGAAGATTCTTTCAGGACTTGGTGCCGAGGTTTCTTTCAAGCAAGGCACGGTTCAAGTGAATCCCTCTCAAGTGAGCTGCGGCATTCTCAACAAAAACCTCGTGCAGCATATGCGGGCCTCCATCCTCCTTTTGGGACCTCTTTTGGCCCGATGCGGAGAGGCGCGTTTTGCCTACCCCGGAGGCTGTGTTTTAGGCAAGCGATCGATTCATGCACACATCCACGCTTTATCTGCTTTGGGTGCGGAGCTCGTGGTCAGCGACGATGAAATCCACATGCGTACCGATGGCCTCAAACCCGCAAAAATCATTATGTCCGAAGCCAGCGTTACCGCCACCGAAAATGCCCTCATGGCGGCCGTGCTTATTAAAGGAAGGACCGAAATCCGCTGGGCCGCCATGGAGCCCCATGTACAAGATCTTTGCAAATTTTTAGTCGCCATGGGTGCTGAAATTGATGGCGTCGGCTCCCACACACTTACGGTTCATGGTGGAAAGCCACTGCATGGTGCGGAACACACCGTAACGCCGGACTACCTGGAAGCCGGAACCCTCGCTTTAGCAGCCGTACTCACTAACGGAGAAGTCACCATAAAAAACTGCCCCGTAGAACAACTCGATAGTTTTTGGCAGAAGCTAGCAGAAGTGGGCGCTAATTTTACTCTGGGCGAAAACGAAGTCACTATTAAACCGCACAACGGGCTTCATGCCGTGGAAAAACTCCAAACCGCCGTTTACCCCGGCTTCCCCACGGACCTTCAAGCTCCTTTTGCCGTGCTCCTCACCCAGTGCGAAGGGGAAAGTCGCATTTTTGAAACCCTATTTGAAGGCCGCCTCAACTACCTGGCCGAGCTCCAGCGCATGGGCGCACACACTGAGATTCAAAACGAACACGAAGCCCTTGTTCGCGGCCCAACGCCGCTTAAAGCGGTTCCTATTGTAAGTTGCGATATTCGTGCCGGCGCCGCCATGGTCATTGCCGCCCTCATTGCCCACTCGCCGCAGGCGAGCGCACAAAAAACAGAAATCAGCGAAATCAACTACATCGACCGCGGCTACGAAGGACTCGACGAGAAACTCCGAAGCCTCGGGGCGAACATTCAGCGAGCCTAATCCTCAAAAATAAGCGATACCGTCCCCTCCAGATCCGTTCGCAAAACCGCTATCCCCAAATCCTCCGCTTTTTCGAGAGTCTCCTCGTGCGGGTGCCCATAGTCGTTCCCCTCGCCACTCGAAATCACCATCAGCTCAGGTGAAACGACCTTCAAAAATTCCAAAGAGCTACTCGTCCTGCTCCCATGATGCCCGGCCTTTAAAGTATCCGCTGCCAGCTCAAACTCACCCGCCGCCCAGGCCGCCAAAAGCTCAGCTTCCACTTCCAGCTCGGCATCCCCCATGAGCAAAATCTCATTCTCACCCTGCACCGCCCGAATCACCACCGAGCCATTGTTCACATTCTCAATTTCGCCCTGCACGGTTTCAAAGGGATAGAGTACGTCCAGCGTCACGGAACCAAATTGGAAATTCCTCTCCGCCTCCGCAAAGCTGACGGGAATGTTGAGTTCCGCCACGCGAGCCAAAAAAACTTCATAACTTTGATTTTCGTAGTCGGGTGCACTGAGCAGTACGGCCTTCACTTCAAAGCGATCCAGAACCGGAACCAGTCCCGCTACATGATCTTCATGAGGATGTGTGAGTACCAAAAGATCGAGGCTGCGATCGGAAAAAGCTAAAACCTCCCCCAACCCCTCCAGCACGCTCGCACTCGGTCCGCCGTCGATCAGGATGTTATGACCTTCCGGAGTTTGCAGGAGAATAGCGTCCCCTTGACCAACGTCGAGGACATGGAGTTCAAGTTCGCCCGAAGTTTTTAGGAAGTCTTGAGCGAGGGTGAAGATGAGGCCGAAAAGCACCGTCAGAAGCAAAATTGTTTTATTCAATCTCCTAGTCTAGCCCAAAAAGCATCTCTCGCCAGAAAAACCTGTTGTTGGAGTAGTGACAACAGGGGCTCCGGTTCTGCGAGACCAACTAAAATTGTTTCTTACGTCGATTCCAAGCGCCCGCTCCCAAAAGAGATAAGGCACCCAGAACCAAAAGTTCAGGGCCGGATTCCGGCAATGTCACGGTGGTGAGCATTCCTTCGGATTCATTTCCATTTTCATCCACGGCACTCACTTTGAAAGTGTAGGTTTCACCGGCGGTGAGGCCATCCACTTCATATTCCGCGGCATCGTAGTCCACGCTCAATGCGTCATCAAAGGAAACTCCCCCGTCCAAACTTTGGTAAACCAAGTATTTGGCAAGATCTCCCGCGCTGTCTACGCTGGCGGTCCAGCTGAGAAGAACTGAATCTTCCCCGCTCACCTCAGCAAGCAAGTCGCTGATATCTTCCGGAGCAATCAAATCTGAAAGATCAAGAGTTTTGGCGGTGAATTCTTCAGTTAAATTCTCTTCACTCATCGATTCGCCGGCTTCATTGAAGATCATGTCATCCATGGTAAGAACATAGTCATAACCCGATTCCATATCTTCGGTAACAAGCGTGATTTTGCTGGCGTCTTCATCATCAATACTCACGGCGAGCACTTCCACTTCTTCGGAAGCGTCATCGAGCATTTGAATCTTGAAAGATTCAGGGTCTGCGGACACAACCGCCTGGGTAAAAGTCAAAAGCACTTCATTCACTTCTACGGCTTCCACTTCGTCCAGCATAAATTCACTATTGGTGTTGTCGTCGTCATCATCATCGTCATCGTTTCCGGCGCGTTCAAGTGAGCTTCCGGTGAAAATAGCGGTATCGGAGGTTCCACTTTCCACGGGGTTCCCATCAAGATCCGTCACACCGATTCCGGCGGTCAAAATATATTGAGCTCCGGCCGTTTGCTCATCGGTCACCAAGAAGACGGTTGCTGCATCTTCTTCCGCGCTGTAGGCATCGAGAACCGGAATGGCCGTTCCATCGGTGGACTCCAAAGCGAAAGCAGTTGTTGGATCGGAAGGCAGTTCAACTTCTTCGGAGAACACCACCTCCACAAGCGTACTCGTCACTGCTGTGGCGCTGCTCACCGTGGGAGCCGTAAAGTCGCCGAGTTCTGAAGACTCCGGCGTAACATCCGCTTCTTTGGAATAAAAAGGAGATTCATTCCCATCTTCATCGTAAGCGGTCACGGCAAAATAATAAGTAACTCCATTGGTAAGATTTTCCATAATGTACGTGGTGCTGTCGCCGGCATCTACGGAGCCAAACGTGTAGCCGCCGCCGTTTTCTTCCACAGATTCAAGACCCGTGTAAACGTAGTACCCTTCCACGCCGATGTCATCCGTTGCGGCATCCCAAGTTAAAGTCGCCTCTCCGTCACCGGGGAACGCTTGAAGGTTTTCGACTTCGGAAGGCACCCCCTCATTTTCGTCGGAAGCTTCCCCTTCATCTTCCACCACTTCAGCCAGAGCCGTCATTGGTAGTACAGACCATGCAAGAAGCGTGAGAGCTAGTCCTATCCGCAGCCAGTTAGAAAGAGTTCGTGCCATACGTTTTGGGTTACTTTTGTTTATTTTTCATATCATTATAACAAACTTTCCCCCTTTCGTCCACGCACTGTGGCTTGCAAGACTATAGGAATATTTCATAATTCCTGCCCGGGCAGGAGTTCCAGATCATTCTTGTAGCCTGTCAACCCCGCTTAGTCCTTTCGTATGGTTTTTGTAGGGAGCCCAAGGATGTCGCTAGCGGCTAAACTTTCCCCAACGCTTAGCCAGGTTTCGCCATGACTACCGGGAAGCCAAGCCCAGTCGACTTCGGTGGGAAGTTCGGAAGGCATGGAAACAGACAAGGAAACCTTTTCCGCGCCCGGCTCTTTCAGAACAGATGCAACGAGGGCAAAACCTTGATCACCCGCTTTGCCCAAGTAGGCGGCACTACGGGAGGAAAAAAATCGTAATCTCAAAAAACCATCCACCGTCCCCTCGCTATAGCCCACGGACTTTGTGAAATCGATTTGACCGTTTCTCACTTCGTAGACCGTCCAATCGCTAATCGGTTTTAAGCCGATCGCCTCCACTTGCACCGCGAGGTAGCGAAGAGTGTAAGGTCCATCCGCATGAAGACTGAAACGCAAAACTTCGGCTTGCGTACTGAAAGAAAGAGTGTCGCTTTGTTTGGGGATTTCCACGGTGAGGCCCACTTCCGCGGCGCTATCCACCTCACCACTGGGCACGGCGAGCACATTCGTTTGAGTCTGCTGGGCGGCAATATTTTGAGCCCACGGACTGGGTTTCAAAAGGTTGGACCAAAGGAAAATCCCAAGAACAAGGAAGACGGCGGCAAGGGGAAAGAGGGCGCGTTTGGGCATGTTTTCGTGAAGTGTGGCGTGAACCGCGAACATGATATATCATACGACCCTAATGGAAAATTCAATTTCAGGCGAAGGCGAACCCGAAGGGTTTGCTAAGCAAAAGCGTGACGGCAGTCACAACATTCTCAACAGTCTCAACGAAAAGCAGCAGGAAGCCGTGCGTGCTACAGACGGTCCGGTGCTGATTATTGCGGGGGCCGGCTCGGGGAAGACCCGCGCACTCACGCACCGCATCGCTTATCTTATTGAAGAGAAAGGGGTTCGACCTTGGAATATTTTGGCGGTCACATTCACCAACAAAGCGGCCGGCGAAATGAAAAATCGCATCGTAAACTTACTCGGCCAATCGGCGGAGCCGAGCTTTCCCTTCCAGTCCCCTCCCTCCCTTCCCACCGTAGGAACTTTCCACGCGGTCTGCGCCAAGATTTTGCGCCAACACATTCATCTTTTGGGCTATGAGAATCGCTTCAACATTTACGACGGGAACGACCAGGTCGTGCTGATGAAAGAAATCATGCGAGACCACCATATTGATGAGAAACAACTCAATCCAAAGGCGGTGCTCGGACATATTTCCCAGGCTAAAAACCAACTCATGGGCTGGGAAACTTACGCCACGCATGCGCACAACTTATTCACCGAAAAAGTGGGCCAACTTTACAAACCTTACCAGGTGCGACTCGCGGCGAATCAGGCACTCGACTTTGACGATCTCATTATGAAGACCGTGGAGTTGTTCCAAAAATTCCCTGAAATTTTGGACGAATACCAAGAACGTTTCCGTTACATTTCCGTGGATGAATATCAGGATACGAATCACGCCCAGTATGTGCTGGTGAAGTTGCTCGCCGAAAAATACCGCAACATTTGTGTGATTGGGGACCCGGACCAAAGTATTTACAGCTGGCGTGGTGCGAACATGCAAAATATTTTGGATTTCGAAAAAGACTACCCTGAAGCTCTGGTGATTAAACTCGAACAGAACTACCGTTCCACCACAGTGATTTTAGATGCCGCACACAGCGTGATTGAACGCAACGTGCGTCGTAAAGACAAAAGGCTTTGGACCGAGCGAGAAGGGGGCGACAAAATATGTGTTTTTATGACGCGAGACGAACGAGATGAAGCTTATCGTGTCGCGGAGACAATCCTAAAACATATTCGACAGCACGAAACGCCGGACTACCGCGAGTTTGCCATTTTATATCGCACCAACGCTCAGTCGCGTGCCATCGAAGAAGCGTTCATGCGCTATGGCATACCTTATAAGATTGTGGGCAACGTGAAGTTCTACCTTCGTAAGGAAATTAAAGATTTGGTGGCTTACCTCCGTTTGATTTTGAACATTGACGACAGTGTTTCGCTGCTTCGCATTGTGAATACTCCGGCTCGAAAAATCGGGCCTAAAACTTTGGAAGAATTGCAGACCTTTGCCGTGCGAAACGATTTTTCCATCTTTCGCGCCATGGAGCACATCAGTGAAATTCCCGAGCTCGCCGGAAAGGCAAAGGCCGTGGAAGCTTTCACGGTGCTCATTCGCCACTTTCAAAAACTCAGTGAAGAGTTTGGCGTGGCCGGCCTCATCAAGCACGTCATTTCCGAATCGGGTTATAAAGAATTTCTTCTCAGCGATTCCTCTCCCGAAGGCGAATCACGACTTCAAAACATTCAAGAACTCGCCACCGTTGCCGACAAGTACGAAGGCCTCGAGCCCCGCGCCTCTTTGTCCACTTTTCTCGAGGAAATCAGCCTCATGTCCGACCTCGACCAAATGGACGAAGAACAAAACGCCGTCACCCTCATGACCCTCCACAGCGCAAAAGGCCTCGAATTTTCGGTTGTTTTCATCACGGGTATGGAGGAAGGAGTTTTCCCTCATTCACGCAGCCTTTTTGAACCTCAGGAATTGGAGGAAGAACGCCGTCTCATGTATGTGGGCATCACTCGCGCCATGAACAACCTTTACTTGCTCCACGCCAAGCAGCGCATGCTCTTCGGCGAGTTTAAACAAAACGCCCCCTCGCAATTTTTGCTCGATCTACCCGAAGAACTCATCCAAGACGACCACTCGGCGAAGCCGAGCTTTTCCCCTTCCTCCACTCTTCAAGATTCCAATTGGACCGAAGAGGCCCGTCCTATTCCACTCGAAACCACAAGCGATTTTGAAGCCCTCACACTCGTCGATGGCGACCGCATACGTCACCGCACCTTTGGCGAAGGCGTGGTTATTGAAGTCCGCGGCGGCATTGTGACCGTCGCCTTCAAAGACCGAAATTTTGGCATCAAAAAACTTTCCTTGAGCGTTGCCCCTTTGGAGAAACTGTAGGGTCGATGCACTACACACCTTGTTTTTGGGCCGAGTAAAGTGTTTGTCAGAATGTAAATTTATAGCCCCGCAAACTCACGTGAGTAAGGTTCACAATGATTTCTTGTTTGTCAAACGACAGAATACGTGCTATAATTTACAGATTTAATCCTATTATTATGCCAGGAACAGAAGAAGATTTCGTCAGAGACGAAGAAGCATCTGACCTCGAAGGAGCGGGTCACGTCATGACCCCAGCTGAAGCCGGTTTCGGTGACTTAAGGGCAGTGATTGCACAGTCTCAAGGTACGCACGACCAAGTGGCTGGCACGATGCAAGGAATCGGAGATTTCACTGAGGAACATGAGGGCAACCACGACATTGAGC
>CAYHTG010000047.1:0-8364 GCA_964359495.1 uncultured Candidatus Peribacteria bacterium | reverse complement strand
TAAAGTTCGGCGCAAATCCTCCTTCGTCACCCACGCCGGTAGAATGCCCCGCGTCCTTAAGAATCTTCTTCAAAGCGTGAAAAGTTTCAGCTCCCCATCGCAAGGCCTCCTTAAACGAAGGGGCTCCCACAGGCATCACCATAAATTCTTGAAAGTCCACACTGCTGTCTGAGTGAGCGCCTCCATTGATGAGGTTCATCATCGGCATCGGTAGGCGAGTGGCGGCTGGATTCAAGTGTTCCCAAAGCATCACATTTTTCTCATTCGCCGCCGCATGCGCCACGGCAAGAGAAACGGCCAAGAGCGCGTTTGCTCCCAATCTACTTTTATTCTCGGTTCCATCGAGCGCAATCATCTTTTTGTCGATGACTTCTTGTTCCATGCTATCCATCCCAATCACTGCACCGGCCAGCTCGGTTTCCACGTTTTTGACCGCTTTTAAAACTCCTTTCCCACCATAGCGCTTTTCTCCATCACGAAGTTCACACGCTTCATGTTCACCGGTGGACGCTCCACTCGGAACAATCGCCCGTCCAAATCCCTTTTCTGTGGTGACCTCCACTTCAACCGTGGGATTTCCACGAGAATCGAGCACTTCGCGAGCGTGAACTTTGATGATTTTTGCCATCACACACAAGTTACCTTAGGATTTAACGTTTGTCTAACTCAACTGTCTGTATTAGAATGCGCGCGATCTAAATCATCCTATGGACATCACTTGGCACGGACATTCCTGTTTTACCATTAAGGGCAAAGACGCAACAATAGTCACCGATCCCTTTGAAGGCTTGGGCCCACAGCTCCCGAAACTGAAAGCCAATATTGTTAGCTTAAGTGGGGAAGGTGAAATACCCGAAATTGAAGGAGACCCTAAAGTACTGGATTGGTCCGGTGAATTTGAAATTTCCAATGTTCCCATTGAATCCTTCAGCCCGAATGGCGAACCCATCAACATTTTCATCTTTGTGCTCGACGGCATTAAAATCTGCCATTTGAGTTACCTCTCTCACGAACTGTCCGACGAAACTCTGGATAGAATTGGAGAAGTGGATGTGCTTATGGTTCCCGTGGGGGGCGGAGAAGTTCTTGATGGTAAGACCGCTCAGAAAGTAGTGGAAGCCATTGAACCTCGCATTGTTATCCCCATGCTTTACGCCGCTACGGAAACTAAACTGAAGATTAAGGGGGCTGAAGAATTCTTAAAGGCTATGGGGAAAACAGGGAAAGAACCGGTAGAAAAGTTTTCAATTTCCGGCCGCAGCAATTTGCCCGAAGGAAACATGGAGTTCGTTTTGCTAACGCCTAAACTTTAAGCTGCAACCTCAAATCGCCGCTAAGCTGCCCCCACGCAAGCGGTAAACGCTGCGAGTGGTGTAAGGCCTAAAGTAATGGATGGCTTTGGTGAGCATACTTCTTTTGCTGGAAAGGAAAACGCGGCTGGTGGAGACGTGAAACTTGCGCTTTGGTTTGATGTTAAACATAGAGTGGAGTGGGTTACACCCCGCTAAGCGGGGCTTATAAAAGAGAACAGGAACAGGGAAGACTAGGAACTAGAATTTCATTCTGTTCCTAGTACATACGTATGACCGCAGTGACAACGCCTTGAACTTCCAAATATTCATCCGGATGAATATCTTTGTAGTCGGGGTTTGCGGCTTCGAGCCAAACTTTCTGTCCTTGTTTGCGATAGCGTTTAACGGTGTTTTGCCCGTCGACGAGGGCAATTACAATGTCTCCATCGCGAACAGGGATGTCATGGTTTGCAATAACAAAGTCTCCTTCCAAAATACCGGCATTAATCATGCTGAGCCCGGAAACTTTCAGGGCGAAGGACCCCTGTGGTCTTTTTAAAAGGTCACTTCCAACTTCGAAGTAGTCCAAAACATGCTGCTCGCTCAGAACAGGACCTCCTGCAGGAATATTTCCAAGAAGAGGGATGCGAGACATCTTTGAGGCTGCGTCTAAACGTTCTTTAACAGAACTTAAAAGGTCAATACCGCGGGGAGTATTGTCTTTTTTAATATAACCTTTTTCGCTGAGCCCTTTAAGGTGCTTTAAAATACTGTTGTCGCTACTGACGCCAAAATGTTCTCGCATTTCGCGCAAAGTGGGAGACTTCCCAAACTTGAATTGGTAACTCTCGATATATTTGAGTACGGCTTCCTGTTTTTTCGTAAACTTAGACATAAGGGTTTGGGTTAGTGAGTACATGCTCAACTATAGGTGAGGGAAACTTCACCGTCAAGTCCAGTCAACACTAAATCAATTGACACGACTTCTCCCAATGTTACAGTAACTGCATCCTAACCTCTCGCCATGGTCCGCTATCTTTTCGCCTCCTTCCTCACCCTGGGACTCATCTGCTCCCTTTCTTTCGGGTTTATTGTCCTCATCCTTTTAATGAGTGGCGAGCTCAATCTGTGGATTGCCATTTTCATAACAATAGGAATCAACCTTCTCATACTCCTTATAAGCCCTTGGTTCACCGACCTTATCAACCGTTGGTTCTACCATCTCACCTTCCTCACTCCTGAAGAAGTCAAAGCCAAGCATCCCGAAGTCGCCGAGCTCATCAAGAAGATTTGTGACCAATACAAGTTTAAATTCCCAAAAGTCGGAATCATTGCCGATAAAAATCCCACCGCTTTCACCTACGGAAGTGGCCGCTACAACGCGCGCCTCGTCCTCACCGAAGGAATTTTCCATTTCCTTAATACGGAGGAGCAAAAGGCCGTGGTGGCGCATGAAATGGGACACATTGTGAATCGTGATTTTATTGTGATGATGATTGCCTCCACCGCCGTGCAAATTCTCTATCAGATTTATGCGGTGCTCATTCGCGCAAAGGGAAAAAAAGCCGGAAATGCAAAGCTCGTTGCACTTGCCGCCTACGTTGCCTATGTGATTTGTGTGTATCTCTTACTTTATTTAAGTCGAACACGCGAGTACTTGGCCGACCGATTTTCCACCAATTGGACGGAGCCCAGGCATCTGGCGGAAGCCCTCATCAAAATTGCCTACGGAATTGTCTCCGCGCCAGATGAAGGCCGTTCCAAAGATTTGCTTCGTAGCACTCGGCACCTCGGCATTGTGGACGTAAAAAATGCCAAGCACATTGGCGTGGTTTCCTATATTACGCACGAAAACCCCGACCGCATTTCCGACGTCATGGTTTTCGATCGCGTGAACCCTTGGGCAACGATTATTGAGCTTAATTCCACGCATCCTCTCACCGGAAATCGCCTCGATCACCTCAGCGATATTTCGCGAGAGAAAAAACAGACCTTTCCTTATGACATTGATAAAGCGGTTGAGCGCATGAAACCCGACTATGGAAGACTCTACGGACGATTTTTCACCGATCTTTTCGTGTACCTGGTTCCTTTCCTGCTCGCCGGAATCTCACTCCTTTTCTTGCCTCCCTATTTTGCCATCGCCGCTTTCGGACTCGGTCTTTTCGCCAAAATTTTCTATAAATATCCTAGCGGCACGCCCAAAGAATCCACCGTGCTCGATGAAATGTGCGACCCTTACCTTTCACCCGTTCGTGGCAAGGCCGTGAGCCTAAAAGGGAAGGTGATTGGCCAAGGCGTTCCCGGCTACGTTTTCAGCGAAGACATGATGTATCAAGACAAATCGGGTATGAGTTTTCTTGATTACAACTCCGCCTGGGGCTTTATTGGAAACTTATTTTTCGCCCTCACCAAAGTGAAAGCTTACTTCGGTCTGGAATCGGAGGCTAAGGGCTGGTTCTTCCGCGGCATGGGCTCCCGCATTATGATGGATTCTCTTCACACAAAGAACGGCGTTCTGGAAAGCTACCCTCGCCTGTGGAGCTTCATCTTTGCGATTCTTGTGACGGGAGCAGGATTGGTACTGGGGATGAATCCGGGGCTAATATAAGGAGCACTTCGTGCACTTTTTTATACGGCCTCCGCTACGCTACGGCTGTGGTGCCCCCGGGAGGAATTGAACCTCCATTTTATCCTTAGGACGGATCTGTTCTATCCGTTGAACTACAGGGGCCCTTAGGCGAAGCCGAGCTTAACAGAAATGGCCACCCATTTAAAGCATCCATTCTTGAGGCGCATACTCTTCCACAACAAAACCCCCTCTTCTTCAAGTTCTTTTTTGGCTTTTACTTGCGATTAATTAGTACCTCGCGCCGACTCATACTAATATTCGCTCATGGAAAAGCCATTATTAGACATTTACACGAATGGCTGGGGAGTCAACGAAGAACGAATGTTTCGAATACCCGACCATGAATTGGCCGGTCTCAAAAACTGGGAAGATTCAATCAAGGGGAGAGTGATTCAAGTCCTTGAAGAAGATAAAGGCCTGAAGGTAGTGACAGAGGAAGGTGATTACTATCGGCTGACTCCTTCAACTCCAAGTTTAAGTGTAGGTGGAAACACATGGAATACCGCCATGGCGATTTACCGAGTTTTGGATGCCTGCAAACCTGAACTTATTCCTCGGGTTCCGCTTTATGTGCATAATGGTTCACAGATAGCTGCCATTAGTAGCGGCTTAATGATTCGGGGTCTTGATAAAGTCCCTGTCTGGTTTACTCCGGGAGTTTCAGAAGCAAGAATGCGTGTGTCCACCGTACTGAAAGATTCAAATGGAGGTGAACCCTTTTATGCTTCCCAAGATCCGCATCCGGTCGAGACCGGCCAAATACCCGAGGGTAAAGCCTTATTTTTGAGTTCGGGCGGACCCGATATTAATGAAGAAATTTTGGCTTACTTAGAGAGAAATTCGGGGGCTAAAGTGTACTTGGCACCGGGTTCAAAGCAAGTGGCGCGAGGCATTCCCAGTGAGGTTTTACGACGGCTCCACATGCTCAGTTGCAATGCGCGGGAAGCTTTTCAATTAGCGTCTCATCTCAGAGAATCAGCTGTTTGCGGATGGACCACCGTGGACTCTTTGAATTGTTTCAGAGACTGCGGAGTGCCGGAAGTTCGAATCACCGATGGGGAGAACGGGGTTTTTGCATATAGCGAGGGTGAACCGCATAGAGCGAAGAATATTCGTCGAGATAATCCTCATTTGCAGGAGATTCTCGATCTTTTGAAACAACGAGGTGTCAGTAATGAAAACACTCGAAATTATGCGGATAGGAATGGCCTGGGTGACACCAGACTGGGCAGTGATCTGGCTGCGGAACTTTTAGGAGAAGATTTGATAGATCGTTTAGATTTCGCTGCTTTAATTGCGACACTCCATACCTACAACCCCGAACCCAATATCGCCAATTTTCCTAACGAAGTAATTCAGCTTGCACGAGGGCTTAGGGATCAATTATGAACGAACTCACTCCCATGATGCAGCAGTATCAAGAAATGAAGGCCGAGTGCCCGGGTGCCATTGTGTTTTTCCGTCTGGGCGATTTTTACGAAATGTTTGGGTCTGATGCGCTCGAGGCCGCGAAAATAATGGAAATCACTTTGACCTCGCGAAACAAAAAGGATGAAAACCCCATGCCGATGTGCGGAGTGCCCCATCATGCCGTGGAAGGCTACCTGGCCAAGCTCACCAGGGCGGGGAAGCGCGTGGCGATTTGTGAACAGGTTTCGGACCCGAGTTTACCCGGAATTGTGAAACGAAAAATCGTACGCATTGTGACCCCCGGCACCACCACCAGCGAACAAATTTTGCAGCAAAAAGCGAATCGATTTGTGATGAGCCTCTACATCAAAAAAGATTATTTTGGGATCGCATTCTGTGATCTGTCCACCGGCGAGTTTCAAACGGCGGAATTCCAAGGGCAAGCAACGCTGAAAACAGAGATTTTACGACTCGCTCCGGCGGAACTGGTTTTGGCGCGCGATCAATACGATGACCCGTCCGTGCGAGCCACAGTTGCGGAGCTGAGCGAAATCACGCTTTCCCCCTGCGATTTTCGCGAAGAAGCCTTGCGACTTTTAAGTCGACATTTAAAAGTGACCACTTTGGATATTTTTGGGATTGCCTCTTGGCCTTTTGCCATTCAGGCATCCGGAATTTTGCTTCGTTATTTGCTCGATACGCAAAAGGAATCCCTCCCGCACATCAGTCGGATTGACGCTTACCGTCGGGATGATTTTATGCCCCTCGACGAAGCGACCATAAGGAATTTGGAATTGTTCGGTGGCGAAGACACGCTCTTATCCATCCTCGACGAAACGGAAACTTCCATGGGAGGACGACTCATTCGACGTTGGTTGGCGCAGCCTTTGCTTAAAAAGGAAGACATTGAAGCGCGTCATAACGCCGTGGAGGACTTGGTCACAAAGGATGATTTTCGTCACTCGATTAAAGGGGAACTGGGACTGCTCAGCGATTTGGAAAGACTCATTGGGCGCCTCAGCGGAGCCGGCGGCAGTGCGCGCGATCTTGTGGGTTTGGCGCAGAGCTTGGCGCGAGTACCCGTAATCCAGATTTTCTTACGCGACGCATCCCCTACGAAGCCGGGTCTTCCCCTTCCTCTCCTCAAACACATCGAAAAACAACTTCGTCCTTTGGATTCCCTCGTGCAACTCATTCAAAGCGCTATTCTTGAAAATCCCGCTCTTCGCCTCACCGACGGTGGACTCATTAAACACGGCTTTCATCCCGGGCTGGACGAACTTCAGGTCCTGATGAAAGACGCCAAACACGCTTTGAAAAACATTGAAGCTCAGGAAATTGCCGCCACCGGAATCAACTCCCTCAAAGTGGGTTTCAACCGCGTGTTTGGCTATTTCATCGAAGTGAGCAAAGTGAATCTTCCTAAAGTCCCGGACACCTACATTCGCAAACAAACCCTCGTGAACGCCGAGCGCTTCATCACTCCCGAGCTCAAAGAATACGAGGAAAAAGTGCTCAACGCCGAAAACAGGGCGGTAGCCCTGGAGTTTGAGCTGTTTCAAACCATTCGCGAACAAGCTTTGGAACACATCGCTGCCATTAAGCAAAACGCCGCCACACTTGCACAACTCGACGTGCTCCTCTCCTTTGCCCAAACCGCTCTTCGCAGAAATTACACCAAACCCACGCTCACGAAAGACCCCGTTCTCGAAATCACCGCTGGACGTCACCCTGTGGTGGAAAGCATGAGTTTCGAACAATCCTTCATCCCCAACTCCACGCAGTTCCACAAAGACGAAAATGAAATTGCTCTCATCACGGGTCCGAACATGAGCGGAAAATCCACCTACCTGCGTCAAGTGGCTCTCATCGTCTTACTCGCACAAATCGGCTCCTTCGTACCTGCAAAATCTCTTCGCTTTCGCCCCGTCGACCGCATTTTTACGCGCGTCGGCGCCAACGACAACCTCGTTCGCGGCCAATCCACCTTCATGGTGGAAATGCAGGAATCGGCCACCATCCTCGCGAACGCCACAGAGCGCAGCCTCATCATTCTTGACGAAGTGGGTCGTGGCACTTCCACTTACGACGGTCTCAGCCTCGCTTGGGCAATTTTTGAACATCTTCATGATGACGTTCGCGGCTTCACTCTTTTTGCAACGCACTACCACGAGCTCATCGCCCTCGCCGAAAAACTTCCCCGTGCCAAAAACTACTCTATTGATGTGGAGGAAACGGTGAAAGGCGTACTCTTTCTCCATCAAATTCGCGAAGGGGGAATCGATAAAAGCTACGGAATCGAAGTCGCCCGTCTGGCCGGCCTTCCCCCAAAGCTCATTGATCGCGCAACGACCATCCTCCAAAATCTCGAAGCCGAAAAAGCCCTGTCCACAAAGAAAATCCCCGAAAACCAACTCGACCTCTTCGCCCTCCCGGGCAGAGCCCGGTCTTTCCTGTCCCTCCGCGAGCCCGGCAAACTCACTCATCCCGCGCTGGAAAAACTGAAAACCCTTCGCATCGAAGAAATGACTCCACTCGAGGCACTGAATACTTTAAGCGAACTTAAGAGGATTAAAGACTAGTGCGCCAAACCAATTCTTCTTCTGAATTCATCAAGAATACCTTCCAAGGTTTCCGGGTCAATTTCTGTCGATCGAAGTACGCTCGCTCGAAGCTGAACCAAAGCTGCCGCAACTTCTTCAGGTTTAAAGGGTGCTCCATATAATGCTCGTACTTTCGAACGCTGTTTTCGCTCTATCAGAATTTGAAAGACTTCTTCACTTAAAGAGAGCGCTTGTGCAAGCCGCGTATACCGTTCGTCGCCGGTCTTATGACCATTTCTTGTAGTTGGAAAACGTCCCGCAAGAAGATCCATCAGAAAATTTCTGTGCACATTTGTAGACACCGACATTCCTCTCACATTACCTCGATATTTCTTAGCCAGAATAGCGTGCAAAAATTCCTCCAGAGAGCGAAAGCCCTTTTCCTCAAAACCTGCTTCCACGGAAAGTTGGGAAAGAAGATCCTCAT
>CAYHTG010000046.1:0-8377 GCA_964359495.1 uncultured Candidatus Peribacteria bacterium | reverse complement strand
CTCCTTTTTTAAAACTCTCGCTTCGCTCGAGTACTAAAAAACCGGCTTTTCTCTCGAGCCATCAGACGCTTTATTACTTAGCGCTGGGCTCATTTTTGAGGGAAAGGCCGGTCTAGAGAATGGTGACTAACTCCATTCTGTTTTTGTTTTTCATCTACCTTACTTTGGTCGGGTTTATGGCCGGACCGGGGCTGTCCTTGGCGTGGATTAAGTCACTGTGCCGAAGCAGGGAATGAAGCGGAACCCACAGAACGATAATGAGAGTCTGTCTCTCACGGGTGATCCTGTCAGAATCACCATCATAAAGTAGAAGCCTTGCGGTAAAAAAATCTTTTTGTTTTTGTTTCTGGTTTTGAAGGATCGAGTGAAATGCTGTGTTTGTGTTTTTCAGCGTTTCATATCAATATACGGAAAGACTTCCGGCTTATCAAGTTTCTGGCGTGGACGAGTGGATTAAATTGTTTTGGTTTGACATTTTTGAATCTGAAGGTTTGCAAGGACTTGCTTGCAATAAAATTGTTTTCGGGCATACTTGTTGCGCCTTACAGGCGCTAATGAGTACTTTTTCTCTCTTCGATATCGCGGGTCCCATTATGGTGGGTCCATCGAGCTCGCATACTGCGGGTGCGGCGAAGATTGGTCAGTTTGCTCGAGCTATTTTTGATGCCACTCCCAACAAGGCCCACTTTCTTCTCCATGGATCCTTTGGAGAGGTTTATAAAGGGCACGCGACGGATCGGGCTCTTTTAGCGGGAGTGATGAAATGTGCGCCGAACGATGCACGCATTAAAGACGCCTTTGAATTCGCGAAAGAAAAGAAAATCAAATATGAATTTGAACCTGGTAATTTGGGGAGCGGGTATCATCCCAATAGTGTTCGCATCACGCTGGAAAATAAAAAACGGTCTATGACGATTGTGGGTTCTTCGATTGGTGGAGGTAACATTGTCATCGTCCAAATCAATGGGTTTGATGTGCATCTTACAGGAAACGGCGCGGAGCAATACTTTACTTTGGTGGTTCAGAATGAAAATCTTCCCGGGATGTTGGCTAAAATTACCGGTTTTCTTGGAAAGAAAGAGATTCGAATAGTGAATATGCAAAGTTGTTACTTGGCTTTTGAGAATAAAGTTTTGAGTGTCATCAGCATTGAAAAAGCACTCACACTGAAGGAGATTTTGGATCTCGAAAGTGAAGCGGGTGTTTTATTTGTCCGTTCCCTTAATAAGATCGCCCAATGAAAAACTACATTTTCCATAACGCGAAAGAACTCCTTGACCGCTGCCACGAGTACAAAATGTCCATTTGGGAAGTCATGCTCAATTATGAATTGCAGCTTTCAAGGAAATCTAAAAAAGAAGTTTTGAAAATGTTGGGCGAGCGACTGAAAGTGATTTTTGCTGCGATCGATGCGGCTGTGAAAAATCCGGAAATGTCGAGGAGTGGAATGGCGGGAAAGTCGACCACGAAGCTTGCGAAAGCAGTTAAGGAGTTTAAAAAATGGGATAAAAAGTTGCTCCTCAATGAAGCCTCTGTTCGTGCCATGCTCGGGGCGGTTGCAACGGGAGAAAATAATGCTCGAATGGGAGTGATTTTGGCCTTCCCCACCGCGGGCGCGGCCGGTGTTTTACCGGGCGTGATTTATGGAGCAAAGCACAAGTTCAAATTGAAAGAAGAACAAATGCTGAAAATGATGCTCACGGCTTCGGCCATTGGCGTGGTTATTGCCAATACCGCCACACTTTCCGGAGCGGCGGGAGGTTGCCAAGCGGAAGTTGGAAGTGCCACGGCCATGGCGGCGGCAGCGCTCACGGAAGTTCGAGGATACAGCCCCGAAGTGAGCTTGCACGCTTCTTCACTCGCTCTCAAAAATATGATCGGACTCGCGTGTGACCCTATTGGAGGCCTGGTGGAAGTTCCCTGCATTAAACGAAATGGAATTGGAGCGGTGTTCAGTATGGCGGCGAGCGATATGGCTTGCATGGGAATAGAAAGTTTCGTCCCCTTCGATGAAGTGGTGCGTGCCATGCGTGAAGTGGGCGACATGATGAATCCAAAAATTCGTGAAACTGCCCTGGGCGGCCTTGCCGTTACTCCCACAGGACGAGCGGTTGCCGAAAAAATGGGGCTACTTAATATTGGCACTAATCCTTGTTCAAAATGAAACTTCCTGTTTACCCACCTGTTGAAGTAGACCTTGGACAGTGCGCGTCTGTCGTGAACGTGATTCATTCGAGTTTTCCCGGTACTTCACAGCCTGCTGTTCTGGAAAGTGTCGCAAAATTATTCAAAGGTCTTCGTGAAAAAGGTGTAGCTTTGTCCGGCAAGAATGCCTTTCTTCAAAAGAAAACTCCTTCTAGCGGCTGCTTAACAATTGAAATCCCTGGTACTGATCGTGTAACGGTGGCGGTGGGTTTTAGAGTCTGTAGAGGGGCTATTTCAGTTACTCGAGTTTCTTTTCCCGAACTAGATAGAGACCCAGAAGCGGGAAAAATCATCAGACGCTTACAGCATGAGCGTGCGCTTTATTATCGTTTATTTAGAAAGGATGTTTAAACTCGGCATTCTCGCTTCCGGAAACGGCACCGATCTCGATGCCATCTATAAAGAGATGGATGAGGGGAAATTGCCGGGAATTGAAGTGGCCATTGTTATTTCAAACGTGGAAGGTGCACCGGTTTTGAAAAAAGCTCAGGCGCGTGGATTGAAGACACTTTTCGTGGATCCTAGTGGAAAAGCTAAAGAAGATTACGATCAAGAATTAGTGGATCTGATGAAAGAGGCCCGTATTGATTTGGTTTGTCTCATTGGTTACATGAAAGTGCTGACGCCTGTTTTTGTAAGTGAGTTTCCAAGGCATATTATTAATGTGCATCCGGCGCTTTTGCCGAAGTATGGCGGGCATGGTTGGTATGGGATGAAAGTGCATGAGGCGGTGCTGGCCAATGACGAAAAAGAAACAGGAATGACGGTTCATTATGTGGATTATGGAGTGGACAGTGGAGCCATGATTCTGCAAGAAAAAATGGCGGTGTTGCCGGAGGACACGCCTGAGTCGCTGAAAGCCAAGGTTCAGGAATTGGAAAAAAAGGCCTACCCTGAGGCAATCCGGTTGATCTGTAAACAGAGAACGGGTAAGCTGGGCGGGTGATTCCCCAAGATCCAAAATATCGTATTCGACATGACCGGCCAAACTGCATCGGGTGCACGGCCTGTGCCAGCATTGCGCCGAAGTTTTGGGAAATGAGTGATTTGGATGGAAAATCGGATGTGATTGGCTCGAAAATGGGCGTAGACGGGTGGGAAGAGATGGAAATAGTGGAAGAGGATTTTAAGTGTAATCTCGATGCAGCGGAGGCTTGTCCTGTAAATGTGATTCATTTGATTCAGATTGGTGATTGGAAGCAGGTGATTTGAGCGTTTATCCAGTAAGTTCATTGACATTGAAGTTTTTTTCGTATAAACTGTCAGTGCCATTGAACTTACTTGAATGAAAACTTCTAATCTTAAAAAAGTCATAGCCAGTCAACGCCTTTCATTTTCAAAAACTCCTTTCGGCGTTGAGCGGGAACAGCTTGAATCGATAAAAGAACTGATTAAAGTACCTCACGCCCTAGTAATTACGGGTTTGCGGCGAGCGGGAAAATCTACTTTTCTTGTTCAAATTGCACAAAAATACTATGCCCAAGAAGATTTTTTCTATACTCATTTCGAGGATGAACGTTTGCTTGATTTTTCTGTAGATGATTTCGAGAAACTACTCGTCCATCAAATTGAAATGTTTGGCGATCATCGATGTTTCTTTTTGGATGAGATCCAAAACGTGAAAGGATGGGAAGTTTTTGTGCGTCGATTGCTCGACAATGGTTATAAAGTTTTTATTACAGGATCTAACGCTTCTCTACTCAGCCGTGAACTGGGTACGAGGCTAACCGGCCGCTATGTTCCCATTGAGCTTTATCCTTTTTCATTTAATGAGTATCTGAGATTAAATTTGAAGTCTGAGAAACTTACTCATTTCCCGGCGGTTTTGAGCAGCTCAGAAGAGGCAATTCTTCTTCGATCTTTCGATGCCTACATGCAAGAAGGGGGCATCCCTGAAGCCCTCCTCTATCCTGCTGCCAATGCACACCAAGGTATTTATCAGGATGTTTTGTATAGAGACATCATCACCCGCCACAATGTGGAGCAAGTCAAAGCCCTCAAGGAACTTTCAGCCTACCTGTTGTCAAATGTAGCGAGACCTTTTGCCTATAGCAAACTTCGTCAATTGGTCTCATTGGGTTCCTTAAATACAGTGAAAAACTTCATCGACTATTTAGAAAATAGCTGGCTTTTTTTTACGATCAATCTGTATGCATTCTCCGTCAAGAAACAACAAATTGCTCCTAAAAAAATCTATTCTATTGATACAGGTATGGTGCGCAGTTTGGGCTTTTACTCCAGTGAAGATTCGGGACGACTTTTTGAAAATATTGTTTTTCTTGAGCTTCATAAAAAGTATGGGGAACTTTTCTATTATAAGAGTAAGACCGGACATGAAGTGGACTTTTTGAGCCGTAAAAATCACTTACTTTTTCAAGCGTGCATTGATTTTGAAGATAAAGAAGTTCGACAAAGGGAACTCCGTGGCCTTATAGAATCGGCTAAAGAATTGGGTTGGAAACAAGGTCAGATCCTTACCCTAAACCAAGAAGAAGAATTCGAACAGGATGACATACGCATCACGGTACTTCCTTTGCAGTCCTGGATCTTGTAAACTGCCAAGGCATGAAAAGTGTCTATGAACCATTGACGTGGCTCGTGGGGGGTGAAGCCGGATATGGAATCACCACCATGGGACAAATGTTTGCCCGAGCTTGCGCGCGCGGTGGGCTGAATGTCTTTGGTTATGTGGAATATCCTTCTCTCATTCGGGGGGGACACAACACGGCCATGGTGCGCGTTGCGAAAGCAAAAGTGCATGCCCATAGTGACAAAATCGACATCATGCTCGCGCTGAATAAAGAAACCATTGACCTGCATAAAGAGGAAATGGCTGAGGGCGGCGTGATTATTTATGATGGGGAGAGTATTTCGATTGATGGGGACGGGGAGACTCGGCTTCGCCGAGGAAAGATCACTTTGTTTTCCGTACCGCTCGCAAAAATTGCTAAGGACTTGGGGGCGGAAAGAGTAATGCGAAATACAGTGGCTTTAGGAGCGTGTTTCGCGATTATGGGATTGGGTTTTGAACCGGTGGAAAATGTGCTGCAAAGCACCTTTGAGCGCAAGGGGCCGGACGTGGTGGAGTACAATGTAAAAGTTGCAAAAGCGGGTTTTGATTTTGCGGTCCAAAATTTTAAGGAAAAATTTGCGAAATCGATTTCAGTCGTGGCAGACGCACCGAAACGAATGGTGATTTCCGGCAACGAAGCTATTGCGCTGGGTGCCTTGAAAGCCGGTGTGAAGTTTATGGCGGCTTACCCCATGACGCCGGTGACGACCATTATGTTGGTCATTGCAAAATATGGAGTAAAACACAATATTGTGATGAAGCATTCGGAAGATGAAATCGCGGCCATTAATATGGCGATTGGGGCTGCCCACATGGGAGTTCGTGCCATGACCGCCACTTCGGGCGGCGGATTTTCACTGATGTCTGAAGCGCTCGGCATGGCGGGAATTACGGAAACGCCTTTGGTGGTGGTGGAAGGGATGCGCCCGGGGCCTTCAACGGGCCTACCTACCTGGACCGATCAAGCCGATTTGCGATTTGTGATGCACGCTTCGCAGGGAGAATTCCCTCGTGTTCTTTTTGCCCCCGGGGATATGCAAGAAGCTTTCGAAATGACTTTGAAAGCCTTCAATTTGGCTGAGCAGTATCAAATGATTTGTATGATTTTGACGGATAAATATTTGGGTGAATCGGTGCAGTCGGTAGAGCCTTTTGAGACGGAGTACAAAGTGGATCGCGGAGCACTGATGACGATGGAAGAAGCGGCGGCGATGAAGCCTGGTGACTATAAGCGCTTTGAATTCACGGAAAGTGGGGTTTCGCGTCGGGCTTTACCGGGTTATCCCAATGCCATTTATGCGGTTTCTACCGACGAGCATCAAGAATATGGGGACCTCGATGAGAGTGGAGAGAATCGTAAAAAAATGATGGATAAACGAGCGAAAAAACTCCTCACTCTTCAAAAGGAATCGCTCACTGAGTCGGAAATGTTTGAACTGCATGGATCCGCAGAAGCCGATCTTACCGTGGTTTCTTGGGGTTCGACCAAAGGTCCAATTTTGGAAGCCATCAATGTGGCGACCGAGGCCGGACTGAAAGTGAACTTCCTTCAAATTAAAACTGTCCTCCCCTTCCCCGTGGAAGGCGTAGCACGTGTGCTGAGTGCAGCCAAAAAAATGCTGCTGATTGAAACCAATTCCGAGGCCCAAATGGGTGGAGTGATTCGTGAAAAAACCGGTGTTCTTGTTGAGAATAAGTTTCTTCGCTACGATGGCCGTCCTTTCCATCCCGCTGAAATTCTTGATAAAATACTGCACGAAGTGCAGCCTAAAAAAACCAGCGCGTAAGCAACTCAATGTTTATGACTAAACCTCTAAGAATACTCGAGAAAATGACAGATTTGGACACCGGCTCCAAGTGCAACTGGTGTCCCGGCTGTGGCGACTTTGGAATTCTTGTCGCTCTTAAACAAGCGCTTTTTGAACTCAAACTGGATCCGGAAGAAACGATGATTGTTTCCGGAATCGGTTGTGGTTCTCAGACTCCGCATCTTATTAAAGTGTATGGTTTTCATTCGATTCATGGACGTGCTCTTCCCGTTGCTACCGGCATGAAAATGGCCAACCACAAAATGAATATTATTGTGATTGGAGGAGACGGCGATGGTTATGGAATTGGAATGGCGCATCTTATTCACACGTGTCGAAGAAATTTTAATATCACCTACATCGTTCAAAATAATCAGATTTACGGGCTCACAAAAGGACAAACTTCTCCCACGAGTGACTATGGTTTTAAAACGAAAAGCACACCGGAAGGCGTGATTGAAATGGCCGCTCGTCCACTTGGAATTGCCCTCGCTTCGGGTGCTACTTTTCTTGCACGCGGTTACGCCGGGGACATTATGCATCTCAAAGGTCTTATCAAGCAGGGCATTGAGCATAAGGGTTTTGCGCTGATTGATGTGTTGCAACCTTGCGTGACCTTCAATAAAGTGAACACCTACCAATGGTATCAAGAACGCATTCACAAGCTTGAAACGGAAGAGGGTTACGATCCAACAAATCGAGTAATGGCCTTTCAAAAAGCCGAGGAGTGGGGCGATAAAATCAATGTGGGTGTCTATTACAAAGAAGATCGCTCGACATACGAAGACGAACTGTCTATGATTGCCGAGAAACCGCTTGCTGAACAAAGCATCGATAACATCGACATCAGCGATGCAATGAAATTTTACCTCTAAGCCCATGCCAAAAATAACTAATAAAACCACCGGAGCGTCCGCCGATTGTGCCATGGGAGCATCGTTTCGAGAAGTTGCCCAGGCTCAAAATTTGGATGTCCCTTTTGGCTGCGAAAGTGGAATTTGTTCAACTTGTCTCATTCACATTCGCAGTGGCGCAGAAAACCTTAGCCCAAAAACGGAGCAAGAAGATTTTACTTTAGAAGCTCGCGGTGCCGGCCCCGAAGTTCGTCTTGGCTGCCAGTGCATGGTGAATGGCGATGTGGAGTTTGAGTAGTAGTTTTATTTTCAGAAATTTTCAGTTCCATTTTTCCACTCACAAATTTTCCGGCTTCAATATCCTGAGTAATCACCAAGCCCGAAGCAATCATCGTGTTTGAGCC
Organism: uncultured Candidatus Peribacteria bacterium; assembly: GCA_964359495.1. Taxonomy (GTDB): domain Bacteria; phylum Patescibacteriota; class Gracilibacteria; order UBA1369; family 2-02-FULL-48-14; genus 2-02-FULL-48-14. Next base: position 534 of record CAYHTG010000046.1, on the reverse strand, counting down.
AATACGCACTCCCGGCATGAGGCTGGTGTTCACTCCGACTCGAATGTGATCTCCTAAAATCGGACCCAATTTGGTGCGACCGGAGTTTTCACCACCACTCGAAATTGCTTTTTCATCAAGTCGAAGATTCGCACAAATGGCTCCGGCTCCAAAACTACAGTCGTCCCCCATCACCGTGTCTCCAATGTAGTTGGAATGAAACCAACAATTGTCACCCACGAAGGAGCGAGCAAGTTCGGTATTGTAACCCACCACACAGTTCTCCCCGAGCATCGATTCGCGCACCAGCGCGTTGTTTCCAATCACGCAGTTTTTTCCGATGTAGGCCGGGCCTTGGACTGTGGCGTGTTCGAAGATTTTTACCCCTGCTTCAATGACCACGTTTTTGCCCACTACGGCTGTTTTTGCGATTTTTGCACCGGGATGAATACGAGCCCCCATGACTTTAAAAGAAAAGTGCATGAGGTCGAGGAAATGCCTAGGATGTTTCACAGGCTGCCAAAAACCATCGTAAGGCACGGCTTCGAAATGAAG